>DDAD01000038.1 GCA_002333205.1 Pedobacter sp. UBA2067 | reverse complement strand
ACCAAGCAACTATTCATGGGTGGTATTTGCTTCAGCCATGCTCGCCCTGAGCATTCTTACCTTCATATATGGCATGGTACGCGGTAAGTATGCCTACCGGGTAATCAGACACGTGTTGGAGTTTGAAGATCTACCGGAGGCATTCCACGGTTTTACCATCACACAAATATCCGACGTGCATGCCGGAAGTTTTAAAAACCGAAAAGCTGTCCAGAAAGGCGTGGAAATGATCAACAAGCAGCAGTCAGATTTATTTGTCTTCACAGGTGATCTGGTGAACAACAAAGCTTCCGAAATTGTACCCTGGGTAGGTTTGTTTTCAACGATAAGAGCACCTTATGGTCAATTCTCGGTGTTAGGCAACCATGATTATGGCGATTATGTAAAATGGGAGACTGAAGCGAACAAACGCAACAACCTGGAGCAACTAAAGTCCTTGCACATGCAAATGGGTTATCGGTTACTTTTGGATGAACATGTGGTGATTACTAAAGATGGTCAGCGGATTATTCTTGCCGGGGTCGAAAATTGGGGTCTTGGTTTTGGCCAGCGTGGAGATCTGCAGAAGGCGCTCCGCGGGGTAAACTCAAATGATTTCAAGATCCTGCTTTCTCACGATCCAACACACTGGGAGTCTGAAATTAAGATCCTGCCAACTAAGATCCACCTTACTCTTGCAGGCCACACCCATGGTATGCAGTTCGGACTAGAGGCTTTTGGTATTAAGTGGAGCCCGGTTAAATACCGCTATGCGCATTGGGCGGGTATCAAAGAAGAAAATGGGCGCTATTTAAACATCAACCGGGGATTCGGATTTCTTGGCTTCTCCGGTCGTGTTGGCATCTGGCCGGAAATTACCGTTATCGAACTCCGCAAAAAAGCTTAGCTGCTACGCTTTTCCTCCAGCAACATATCTATGGCATGCTGCATGGTACCTGCACGAACAAGTTCACCAGCATTCACAAAGAAGATCTCATCCGCATTCTCGATGGTGTTCAGGCGGTGCGCAATGATAACCAAGGTCGTTTCCTTAGACAAATTATCCAATATGGCACTAAGCAATTGTTCTGTGATGGTGTCAATATTTGCTGTAGCTTCATCCAGAATCAGCAGCTGTGGATTTCTGAGTACCGCACGCATGAAGGCGATCAGTTGTTTTTGTCCCAGACTAATGTTGTCTGCACCAGAGGTAACCGCTGTTTCAAGGCCTTCATCAAAAAGATTCAACAAAGCTTCAAGACCAGCATTTTTGATGACTTCCTCAAGCGCGGTTTTATCAAAGTCCCGGTATTGCGAATTTCCATAGAGGATGTTATCCCTAACGGTACCGGTAAATAGAAAAGGTTCTTGTAAAATAAAACCAATCTGGTTGCTACGCTCCTCGGCTGAGTACGTGCGGATATCGCGTCCGTTGAGCAAAACCGAACCTTTTACAGGATCGTACAAACGCGCTATTAACGAAGCCGTCGTTGTCTTTCCACCGCCGGTTGGTCCAACCAGTGCATACGTTTTTCCCTTTTCAAGCTTGAAGTTAATGTCGTGCAGGATATCGTTACCCGGTTCATAGCCAAAATGTACATGTTGGAATTCCAAAAGGCTACTCCCCTTTGCTGCTTCTGCGGTTGGTAAAACAGCCAGATCGTTATGAAGATTTAAGATGGCTGAGATACGATCCCATCCCGCCATGGCGACTTGAAAGTTTGCCCAAAGTGCAGCCAACTGCCGCAGTGGATTATAGAAATTCGTAGCATAGGAGAAGTAGCTGACAAGCAGCCCTACGGTAAATTCCCCATTGCTAATCAGAAAAATGCCATAAGCAAGCACAATCAGCTGAGCCATACCCGAAAAAAGACCATATACCGGGACGAACACGTTATTGGCCAACCCTGCTCCAATAGCAGATTTGTAATTATCCTGATTGGCTTCATCGAACTTTGTTCGGAAAAAATCCCGTCTGTTGAAAGCGATGATCACCTTGAAGTTGTTCAAGCTTTCCTGGATCTCTGCGCTCAGACCACCTACACTCTTTAAATTCCTGGCGTTCTTCCGCTTCACCCAAGGCGAGACAATCCCCGTAAAAATCAGGATCAGCACTGCAGGAGCCAGTGCTGCGGCACCCAACTTGGTGTTAATGGATAGCAGGAAAGCCCCGGCACCAATCATAGTCACCATACTTCCAAGGAATTGCATTAGCGACTGAGAGAAAAACTGGTTGATCTTATCTGTATCATTGTTTACCCTTGAAATCAGATCACCAGCTTTATTTTGATTAAAGAAAGCAACCGGCAATTCCTGAATCTTGTTGAAAATTGCGTTGCGCAGGGTAAATAACATGCGCTGTGCTACGCCACCCATTAACTTGGATTGGAAATAGCCTGTAACAAGCGCCACCAGGTACATCCCTAATAAAATTCCAGCGTAGTGGAGTACGCCATCGAAATCCTTTGTACGCACATAATGATCAATGGTATAGCCAATGATCAGCGGGCCGACCAGTAACAAACCGGAGTTAATCAATATGGTGATCAGCGCCAACATCAATGTCTTATGTTCTGCTGATATCAGCTGCAGTAACTTTTTCAGGGCAGCAATCGTAGCGCCTTTCTCCTGATTGTTATTGTCCTGATTAAGATTGTAATTCATAATTACTTGTACTCTGTTGTGAAGTATGGATCTGGACGTATTCAGGACTGCTTTTCAATAATTCCTGGTGTGTGCCTTGTGCTATAATCTCGCCTTGCATCATCACGATTACCTTATCGTAATTTTCAACTGAAGCCACTTTCTGGGTAACAGACAGCAAGGTAAGTCCAGGATAATCCCGGGCAATGTTATCGAGTATCTTCTTTTCCGTGATGGTATCCACCCTTGCAGTAAAGTCATCTAGCAATAAAATTCTCGGATTAATTGCCAGTGCACGGGCAAGCATGATGCGTTGCTTCTGCCCTCCGGAAAGGCTTGTGCCCCTCTCAGACACAATTGTATCAAGTTTCTGTGGCAGCGCTTCTACGAAATCCTGCAACTCGGCAGCCTCGATGGCCAGCTTCAATGATTCGTCGGTTACGATATCGCTAAATGCTATATTCTCCCGAAGGCTCATGTTGAAGATAATGCTGTCCTGAAAAACAAAGCCCACCTGACGATAGAAATCTTCCTGTCTATAGCTGGATAAATCATGGTTATCAAAAAGGATCCTGCCAGAATCCGCCTTGATTAATCCAGTTAACAAATAAAGTAGCTGACTTTTCCCAGCTGCAGTAGGTCCTATAATGGCTGTCTTAGATCCTGCAGCGAGCTGAAAATTGATATGTTTAAGTACAGGCTTCTGTCCAAAATGCAAAGAAACATCCTCCATTTCGATAGTGCCCTCCATATTGCCGCTGATGGTTCCTTGCTCCGGCTCTTCTACGCTGTTCAATACCGCTTCAATCCTGCCGTAGGAGGCAGTTGCCTGGGCAATAACATTGCTCATAAATCCGATAACCAGGATTGGAAAGATCAAGATGGCGAGATAGCTGTTAAAAGCAGCGAATTCACCAAGGCTCATCGTACCATTAATTACAAAGTGACCGCCCAGAACAAGTATTGTTAACCCTGCAAGATTGGCTACAAAGATGATTAATGGAATCAGCCAGGCAAAAAGTGCCAGAATAGAAAGGGAGATGTCACGTGCACGCGCATTGGCTTCCATAAATTTGTAGGCCTCTAATTGCTGCGAATTAATTACCCGAATAATTGCTGATCCAAGGATACTTTCGTTGATTACTTTGTTCAGCCAGTCGATAACCTCACGGCTNNACCGGAATTATCGTCACCATGGCTAACCCCAGTTTCCAGTTAATGGACAACAAGAGTACACTTGCACCAATAATCAAAAATGCGGAGGAAACCATCGAAACGATGGCTTGTGAAACAAAAAGCTTAATTGAGTCCACATCGGCTGTCAAATTGGTTAACAACTTCGAAGGATTGGTTTTTAAAATAAATTCATGACTTTGTCTGGAGATCTGATCTGAAAGCCGTGTTCTCAGATCACGCGCCACCCGCTCCGAAGCATAGGTTTGAACAATGCTTTGTGCATAGGTGAAAACAAAGATCATTACGATTGCAAGCAGGAATAACAACACGGTGCCCTGCATATCGAAGGTACCAGCAGTATAGGTATCTATTCCGCGGGAAATCAGTGCGGGCAACAGCAAGTTTACACCGTTGCTGATTAAGGCAAAAAGCACAAGACATGCAATAAGGTTCCTGTACGGCCCTAAGAGGCTAAAAATATTTGGCTTTTTAACCACTGTCGATTTCTCCATTTGTTGCTTAAGCTTGCGTGGCATGATGACCAAAAATACACGAATAATTAACAATAAAAAGAAGTTTACGGGAACTATAGCGCCTTTAAGGGGGTGTTTAAACAACAGTTTTATATATTAGTGACCGAAACCAAATATTATTGCATGCGTAACCCCTATATTGTTGGAATTGACATCGGCACAGGCAGCACTAAAGCTGTTTCCATGGACTTGGATGGAAATGTACTTCATGTGTCACAATGTGGATATCCCACCTTAAACCCTGAACCAGGTTATAGTGAACAGAACCCCGAAGATATCTGGGAGGGCCTTAAAAGCTGTGTCAATGATACGGTGCAGCAAATGGGCTATTCGCCGGAGGCAATTAGCTTAAGCAGTGCAATGCATAGTTTCATACCGGTAGACCGTGATGGCAACCCCCTTCACAATATGATCACCTGGGCTGACGCCCGCAGTGAAGCATTGGCGGAGATTCTTCGTGAAAGTGCAGAGGCGGAATTCATATATAATACCTCCGGCACGCCAATTCATGCAATGTCGCCCCTTTGTAAGCTGCTATGGCTTAAGGGGAGCAACAAGATCCTTTTTGAGGAAAGCCATAAGTTCATCTCTATTAAAGAATATATCTGGTTTAAGCTTTTCAATACTTTTGAAATAGATTACGGAATTGCATCTGCTACCGGACTTTTTGATATCATCAAACTACAATGGAGTGCTGAGATCATGGAAATTGCTGGCATTACAGCCGATAAACTTTCCACTCCGGTAAACACGAATTTCTGCAGGAAGATTGATCATCCTGAAGTGTTAAGCAGTCTGGGACTAGAGCATACACTTTCGGTTGTTATAGGTTCTAGTGACGGCTGCTGCGCCAATCTTGGAAGCGCTGTAAGCGACGACTATAAAGCTGCACTAACTATTGGCACCAGCGCAGCGGTACGGGTAACCACAACTGCACCGGTATACAACTTCAAAGCCATGACCTTTAATTATCTGCTGGATCAGAACACCTTCGTTTGTGGTGGTCCACTGAACAATGGAGGCGTCGCAATTGACTGGGCAATTGAAAAGTTTATAAACAAGCAGGAGCCAGACGAAGCAGATTACGACTACTTTTTCAAACAAGTTGAAAGCACATCTGCCGGCTCAGGCGGACTGATCTTTGTCCCCTACCTCACCGGAGAAAGGGCGCCAATCTGGGATACGGCAGTTACTGCGAATTTTGTAGGACTACAGCTGCACCACGGACAAGCACACTTCTTTAGAGCGGTGCTTGAAGGTGTATGCATGGCCATCAATGAGGTACTACTTGCAGTTGAACAGGCCACGATGCCAATCAAACAGCTTAATATCAGCGGCGGATTCTTAAATGCGCCCGTGTGGATGCAGGTACTGGCAAATGTAACCGGCAAAAAACTCGTTGTGGTTCAGGCTGATGATGCCTCTGCCATCGGCGCAATCATACTCGCTGCTCGTGCGCTGCACCCGGAGGCAAAATTGGAGGAGAAGCTTTCTCAGGAAACACAAACCATTATGCCCGACTATAGCCAGCATGAGGTTTATAAAAAACTTCAGCCTGTTTACGGCAGGCTGTACGACGACCTGAAAACAGTTATGCATACGCTTAAAAGCCTAGCCCTATAATATGGATTTTCTTTACGTTCTTGCGGGCATCATCATCCTGCTCATACTGATCATTAAAAAGATCAACCCAATGCTTGCGCTGCTTATTGCCTCCATCGCAACAGGACTGATGCTGGGCATGCCAATACTAAAAGTGATGACTTCCGTAAACAACGGGATCGGCAGTACACTTGGAAGTATGACCATGGTCCTTGCACTTGGAGCAATGATTGGTAAACTTGCTGAAGATAGTGGTGCCGCTAAGAGCATCGTGGTCGTTTTAATCAGGCTGTTTGGGGCCAAACACATCCAATGGGCTGTCCTGATCACCGGTATTCTGGTTGGCATTCCGCTGTTCTACAATGCCGGATTCGTGGTACTCATCCCGCTGGTGTTTGCAATTGCCGGTGCGGCAAAACTGCCCAAACTGTATGTAGGTATCCCAATGGCAGCAGCACTTTCCGTGACGCACGGCTACTTACCACCGCACCCTGGTCCCGTTGCACTGGCTGGTATCTTCCATGCCGACATTGGAAAATTGCTGATCTACGGATTTGTCCTCAGCATCCCCATCGCAATAACAGCAGGGATTTTCTTTCCTCGAATGATCATCAAGACGGATCAATCACGGGATCAGAAACAGCTTATTACCTTCGATGACCTGCATCTTCTGCCTCCAGCTTTTAAGAGCTTTATCATTGCGCTATCACCCATCGTGCTCATTACAGCAGGTACACTTGGTACACTAGCTTTTGCAGATGGACCTGCCAGAGCCTTCTTCATCTTCATATCCGATCCTACGATTGCTTTGTTAATCGCCTTGTTCATTACCTNNTGCCAATTGCAAAGGCGATGGATTCCTGTACAGAAGGCGTCAAAGGTGTTGCCATGATCCTATTGATCATTGCCGCCGGCGGTGCATTCAAGCAAATACTGGTCGATAGCGGCATTGGAGATGACGTAAAAACACTTGCAAACAGCATCAATGCCTCGCCGCTTTTTTTGGGATGGCTTATTGCTGCCCTGCTTCGGGTAACCTTAGGCTCGGCCACGGTAGCTGCCCTTACGGCTTCCGGCATGGTTGTACCCATGGTTGTTGCGGGTGCATCACCAGAGTTAATGGTCTTGGCTGTAGGTGCTGGAAGTTTGATGTTTTCTCACGTTAATGAT
>DDAD01000171.1 GCA_002333205.1 Pedobacter sp. UBA2067 | reverse complement strand
GACGTGCTATATGGATTGCCGTACCACGTTTGTCCGACTGTCGCCCTGTACGATCAGGCCTACAGCATTTCCTCGAAACGGCCTCCAGAAACCTGGCATATTGAGTCTAGAAAAAGAAAAGACACGATTTAAGAGGCCTTAAAAGCGCATGATTCCACGAGAAATAAGACCTTAATCGGTATTAAATAGCAACACACTATCTTCAAACAAACCTAACCCAGAACAAATGTTTACAGTAGATGCCCACCTGGATTTGAGCATGAATGCGATGGAATGGAACCGCGACCTTCGCCTCCAAATAGATACCATCAACAGCCGGGAAGCAGGCTTAAAAGACAAACCGGACCGTGGCAATGCGGTTGTTAGCTTTCCAGAGCTGAGAAAAGGAAATATCGGCCTGGTTGTGGCTACGCAGATAGCCCGCTATGTAGCACCCGACAACCCGCTACCGGGCTGGCATTCACCAGAACAAGCCTGGGCGCAAACCCAGGGGCAGCTGGCCTGGTACAAGGCCATGGAGACTGCNNGGGGGAGATGGTGCAGGTGAGGGACCTCAATGGACTTGAAAAACATATCCAGCTTTGGCAGGATGACAGCGACCGCCAACAGAAACCGATTGGTTACATCCTGAGCCTCGAAGGTGCAGATTCCCTGGTTGATGTAGGCTATCTGGAAGTTGCTTACGAAACTGGGCTTAGAGCACTAGGACCTGCACACTACGGTCCTGGTAGGTATGCACAAGGGACAAACGCAAGGGGTAAAATGCGACCGGATGGTCATGCACTGCTTGCCGAAATGGAGCGCTTGAACATTATCCTTGATGCCACCCACCTCAGTGACGAGAGTTTCTGGGATGCAATGGACCATTTCAATGGGCCGGTCTGGGCTTCACATAACAACTGCAGAGCCTTAGTGGATCATAACCGCCAATTTACAGATGAGCAGATTAAAGAACTAATCAGCAGAGGCGCAGTGATTGGTGCTGCACTTGACGCCTGGATGATGGTGCCGGGATGGGAGCGGGGCCGCTCCACCCCAAAAAGTACAAACTGCAATTTAAAAGTGATGGTCGATCATATAGACCATATCTGTCAGCTGGCGGGCAATACCGATCATGTTGGCATCGGCTCAGATTTGGATGGTGGCTTCGGAAAGGAGCAATGTCCTTATGATCTGGAGACCATTGCGGACCTGGGTAAAGTGCCCGAGTTATTTGCCGCGCGTGGCTATAGTCAAAAGGACATCGAAAAGCTGATGCATGGTAATTGGTTAAGGTTCTTAAGAAAGGTCTGGAGCTAATTTACCTTGGTATACGAACAATTGTATTCAATCCACCGTCCGCCTGGTTTTGAAAGGTAATAGTGCCTTTCAAAGCAGCAATACGGCTTTCCATGTTTCGCAGCCCGAGTCCTTCTGAAGCATCAGCTGGCATTCCGATGCCGTTATCACGGTAGTACATCTTCAAACTGCGGTTGTTCGTTTCAAATCGAAGGACAACCAGGCNNTCAAAATTGCATTAAGTTCATCATTTAGGCCTGAGGTTACATTTTTCACTTCATCTGTAGAAAATGAGGAGATCAATTCATTGAAGCGTTCAAAGAAGTTCGCTGGCTTGGCTAACACTCCATGGGAAATTTCCCGCGACTTATGATAAAGCCCCTCGATCTGATCCAGGAGCCTGTCCTTATTAATTGCTGTTCCATATTCCACCTCCGACATCATCCGGTAGAGACCGTTCGCAACCACATCATGGATGTCTTTTGAGGTGCGTAACTTACTCTCGCGAACAGCTTTCTCAGCCTCTTCTGCTAACCGCCGTTTTCTGCGCCGATAAACCATTATAGAAATTACGATCGTCGCCAAAACGATCATTGCTGCCATTGCTAAAGCATAGGTGCGACGACTGATCTGAATCTCTTTTTCTGCATTTTCTTTTTCCAGCCTGAACCGTTCGGATTTATGTTTTTCCGTTTCAAAGCGGATTAATGCAAACTGGTTTTTTGCGGCATTACGGACCTTGGATAGACGATCTTCCAACCTGCGATAACGTCGGAAGTAGGCCAATCTTTGCTGACCATCCAGATCTGCAAGCTTGCTAAGTGCTTCCAGTTCGTTGTCGGGATTCTTGAGCTTCAAAGCAAGGTCATACATTAACCTGCTATAGTATAAGGCAGAATCCGGCTTAATTGTCCAGTAATAGTTTGCAAGGTGCGCATAGCTGGAATTCTGCCCCCAGAGATCCCCAATTTTCTTGCGTAATTCCAGCGCGTTCAGGTAAGCTGGAACAGGATTGTACCCTGCTAAGTACCGCCACTGCGTCTGTGCCAGGTTGGTGATTGTTCTTGCTCTTGTACCATCTTCCTGCACTTTCGCCAACACCTCCTGGTAGAGGCGAATAGCCGTCTCGTGATTACCTAATTCCCGGTATGCATTCGCAATGTTGTTTTTCGTAATGTGTAAACTTGAACTATCTGTAACTAGCGGAAGTGACTCCTTATAAAACTCAATCGACTTATCATATCTTTTCAGATCATAGCTGGCGATACCAAGATTATTCAGATTGGACAGGATATATGGATGATGCTGCTTGTTTGCTGCGTCCAGATATTGTAGCGCATCCATGCTGTATTCCTGACCATTGAAGTTGTCGCCCGCCTCGGTAGCAATAATGGCCATGTTGGTCAATGTGCTGGCTAGCATAACACTGTCCTTATTCCTTATATATAGCACTCTCGCCAGTGCAAAAGCAGCGAAGGCACTATCCGGCTTACCGGAGTCCATAAATGCATATGCCTTATCCGTAAACGCGGATCTTTCTTTAGGGCTGTCTACGCTTTTCAGGGACTTATTTTCCCGCTTTGAACAACTTGATAGTAGTTGAAGTACCAGAATTAAAAAGCCTGTTGTTATCGCCCGTTTCAATGATCATGTTTTCACCAAAAGTAAGAAAAGCAGCTTAACAGAGTCAGATTAATTTAGGGCTTAAATAACCGCAGCTGCAACTGCACCAAAAAAGGCCATGTACAACAAAGCCCTGCAATCTCATGACTGCAGGGCTTTGTAAAAGCATGAAGCTTAAACTTTTTTCGGAGGAAGATCAAATGCAACGGCTTCGTGCTCAAAGTGTCCATTGTGTGCACCATCGCAAAATGGTTTG
>DDAD01000152.1:4488-6650 GCA_002333205.1 Pedobacter sp. UBA2067 | reverse complement strand
AATGATCGCATTGTAGCATTCGTAGGCGTTTCAGCGCCAGACAAAGCTGTTTATGAGTTTCTGCACAGTAAAGGTATCAGCTGTATGCTAGCGACCATGGGCAACTTAGACCGCAGTGCTGCTGCGAGCCCAAGTAAACAGGTTTACTACAAGCTTATTGCTGATGGCGCCGATATTCTATCAACAGATGAAATATTACAGTCGGGCAGAGAGCTTGATCAATATCGCGCAGACAAAAAGTTAAGCAGCAAATATTTAAAAGTTAAATAGGTGAGTATAGCCGTACAGTCCTTATCGAAACACTATGGTGCGCAGAAATCCGTAGATAACATCAGCTTTTCTGCAGATACAGGAAGGATTATCGGGTTTCTTGGGCCAAATGGGGCAGGAAAGTCGACCACCATGAAAATGCTCGCGGNNCCAGCCATTGGAAGTTAAGCGTATAATGGGCTATCTGCCAGAACAAACGCCGCTGTATGCTGACATGTATGTGAAGGAGTTTTTGCTGTTTGTTGCAAATGCCTATGGGCTAAAGCACCCGGCACTAAAGGTGCAGGAAACCATTAAGGCTGTAGGTCTGGATGCCGAGCAATTCAAGAAGATTGCGATGTTATCAAAAGGATACAAACAGCGGGTAGGGCTGGCACAAGCCATCATCCACGATCCTAAAGTGCTGATCCTCGACGAGCCAACTTCCGGCCTTGATCCAAATCAGCTTACTGAAATCCGGACGCTGATTAGAACTCTCGGAAAGAATAAAACCGTTATTCTGTCTACACATATTATGCAGGAAGTAGAAGCCGTTTGTGATGAAGTGATCATCATTAATAAAGGCCGGATTGTTGCTAATGCGACAATTGAGGCGTTGAAAGCCACGCATAAAACCGACTCGCTGGAGGACATCTTCAGAAAGCTTACCTCCTGATAACTAATTTTAAATCAGCAATTCCAAATTTGCATGTACGCAGTATTTAAACGAGAATTATTTAGCCTGCTGAATTCCCTGATGGCATACATTACCATCGGGATCTTCTTATTGGCAGCAGGATTGCTGTTGTGGTTTTTCCCGGATACATCAATTCTGGATTATGGCTACGCGGAACTCACAGGCTTCTTCAGCCTGGCTCCATTTTTATTTATGTTCCTTATTCCAGCGATTACGATGCGCTCCTTTGCTGAAGAACGACGTGAAGGGACTTACATCCTGTTGGCCACCAGGCCGCTTACAGACTGGCAGATCATTTCAGCAAAATACTGTGCCTGCCTGATATTGGTATTGTGCTCGTTAATCCCAACTTTAATTTATTATTACAGCATCACTAAACTGGCTATGCCCAGCGGTAATGTAGATACCGGCGCAGTGATCGGTTCCTATATTGGATTATTATTTCTTGGTGCGTCATTTACCGCAGTAGGTGTGTTTGCTTCTGCCATCACTAAAAATCAGGTCATTGCATTTGCTATCGCTGTGTTCATTTGTTTCATCATGTACAATGGATTTGATGCTTTGGCAAAAATGGAGTTACCCGCCACTTTCCAGAATTTCTTTGTCTTTCTGAGCGTGAATGAACATTATCAATCCATAAGCCGTGGCGTTTTAGATACCCGGGATGCAATTTACTTTCTTTCCCTTGTGACTTTCTTTCTACTATTAACCCGATTTGCGATAGGAGGTCGGAAATGGTAGCATTTAGAAATCGAGGATTTAAGCTGTTGACAGGATTGGTTTTGCTGGTACTTCTNNAGTATTTTTATACCCGTTTTGATTTCACGAAAGAGAAGCGATATACCCTTAATGCCAAGACAGAAACCATCCTTAAGGATGCAAAACAGGAGATAAATGTTACGGTGTTTCTGGATGGCGATTTGCCTGCTGCCTTTAAGCGACTGAAACTTGCCACATCAGATCTCCTGAACGACTATAAAGCCTTGGCAAACGTTAAAATAAATGTAGTATTTACCGATCCGATTTCTGGGTTACCGCTGAATGAACAGGATACGGTTATCAGCAGGCTCTACAGTATTGGGGTGGAGCCAACCACGTTGAATATTAAGAACGACAATGGCTTTGCACAGAAGACCATCTTCCCAATGGCAATAGTTTCATGCGAAGGGCGCCAGCTTCCTGTTAAGCTGCTCCAGAATATGGATGCCGCAGGAAG
>DDAD01000152.1:0-4481 GCA_002333205.1 Pedobacter sp. UBA2067 | reverse complement strand
GGCAATAAAAAAGGTAGTAACCGGAGAGAACCCCCGGATAGGTTTTACTGAGGGCAATGGAGAGTTGTCCGACCTTCAGCTCAGCGACGCGTTAAAATCGCTGTCTACCACCTATGAAGCGGGAAGGGTAGACCTTAATGTCATTGACAAGGCTGGGCTGGACCGATTAAAGATCCTCTTTGTCACCAAACCCCAACGGCCCTTTACGGAAGCAGAGAAATATAAGCTCGACTACTTTGTTATGAAGGGTGGCAGCCTGGTATGGAGCATCGATCAGGTAAGTGCAGATTTAGATAGTCTTCGTGGAAAAACCGAACAGCTGGCTTTTAACAAAGCGTTGAACCTGGATGATATGTTGTTTATCTATGGTGCAAGGATCAACTACAATCTGGTTGCGGATGCAAATTGCGCAGAGATTCCGCTAGCTATGGGAGACGGAAATCAGAATCAGATTCAAATGGCACCATGGTTATATTATCCAATCTTGCTACCGGATACTTCGTCAGCACTTGTCAAGAATATTGACGGCGTACGGTCTGAATTTGTGAGTACGATCGATACCATAGGTGTTAAAGGTATCCGTAAAACAACCATTTTATCAACCTCACCATACAACAAACTGCACAATGCACCGAAGCTTTTATCCTTGCAAATGGTCGCAGAACAGCCCGATCCAAGAGACTATGCCAGTACCTCCAAACCGGTAGGGGTGTTAATGGAGGGTAACTTCCCGTCTGTGTTTTATAACCGTGCATTGCCGCAAGGCATCACCACATCTTACGGAAACTTCGAGAAGAGCAAGTCGACCCGTATGATTGTTATCGGTGATGGTGACATCTTTAAAAATCAGGTGAGTGTAACAGATAATTCTGTCTTTCCACTGGGATTTGATCGCTTTACACAGCAGAATTTTGGTAACAAAGCATTGCTGCTGAACATCGCCGATTACCTATCGAGCGAGGATAATTTGATTGCGCTTAGAAACAAAGATATTAAGGTTCGACTACTTGATAAAACCAAGGTTAGAGCTGAAAAATTAACCTGGCAGATAATGAATGTACTGCTTCCGATAGGGCTAGTGATATTATTCGGCATTTTTCAACATTATTATCGCAAATATAAGTATACAAGGTAAAATTGTATATTTTTGAGATTTACAAGATCATACTATGAGATTTATTGTATCCACATCTACTTTACTTAAACATTTACAAACAGTAAATGGTGCATCCAGCAGCAGTACTGTTTTGCCAATTTTGGAGAACTTCCTTTTTGAGATCAGTGACGGCAACCTGACCATTTCTGCTACTGATTTACAAACCAGTATGACAACATCTCTACCGGTTGAAGCTAAAGAAGGCGGAAAAGTTGCTATTCCTGCGAAGATCTTGTTAGATACTTTGAAAACACTTCCTGATCAACCTATAGCTTTCAACATCGACGACAATTCTTTCGTGATTGAGATCAGTGCAGGTGATGGTAAATATAAACTGAGCGGTGAAAATGGAGATGATTTCCCGAAGATCCCAGTTGTAGAGAATGCTTCATCTGTTGAACTTCCAGCTGCGGTTTTAACCGAGGCAATCACCAAAACCATATTCGCGGTTAGTAACGACGAACTGCGTCCTGCAATGACGGGGGTATTTTGTCAGCTTTCAGACCAGCACATCACTTTTGTTGCTACTGATGCGCACAAACTGGTAAGATACAGACGCAAGGACAGCAAAGCTGATAAAACAGCTTCTTTTATATTACCTAAAAAAGCACTTACATTATTGAAAGCTGCTTTACCAAATACTGATGTCAGTGTTTCTGTTGATTACAACGCAACCAGTGCTTTCTTCAAGTTTGAGAACATCAATCTGGTTTGCCGTTTAATTGACGAGCGTTACCCGGTTTACGAAGCGGTTATTCCTGCAAACAATCCGAATAAGTTGATCATTGATCGTGCATTATTCCTAAACACTTTAAGACGGGTTGTTATTTTTGCAAATAAAACAACGCACCAGGTAAGACTGAAGATCAACGGCAGCGAATTAAACATTTCTTCTGAGGATCTCGATTTTGCAAACGAAGCACATGAGCGCTTAAGCTGCCAATATGAAGGTGAAGACCTTGAGATCGGCTTCAACGCACGCTTCCTGATAGAAATGTTAAGCAACCTTTCGGGTGAAGAGGTTACTTTAGAATTATCTACGCCTAACCGCGCTGGATTGTTAATCCCGCAAACCAATGACGAAAATGAAGATGTTTTGATGCTGGTAATGCCAGTTATGCTAAACAGCTACAATTAATAGTTTCAAAAATCATAAAATAANNTTTTAACAACCGGGTCTTTTTATTTTATGGTGGCATTACAAAGACTAATATTCGAAATCTCAACGTTGTTGTGTTTGGCCTACCATGAATATAGATAATGGATCGTATTCAGCATATAACCCTAACACATTCCCTAAGACTGTACAAGGAGCTTACCCAGTCCTAACGAGGGGATGGCAAGGTCGTAGCCTTGTAGTGGCCTAGTGAACCCCTTGTCAACCCCCTGTGAAGGCCTTGTTAGCAACGAACCCGCAGGCATAGCTTACGCCTGGGATTATGGAAATAGAGCTTCAGGTTTGTTAAGGTAAAGTAAGATTGCCGAGAAAAAGAATAAAGTCAGCGGTAATCACCTGTAAATTTATATTTTTGACAAAAAAGATTATTTTGGAATTTTTATCACAGTTTGTCGATTTCCTGCTGCACATAGATAAGCACCTCGAGATCATTATTAGCGAGTACCAAACCTGGACTTATTTGATATTGTTTCTGATTATTTTCGCAGAAACCGGATTTGTGGTTACACCGTTTTTACCTGGTGATTCCCTGCTGTTTGCGATGGGAACTTTGATTGCAGGTGAGAAAACCGGACTTAGTATCTGGGTGATGCTTGTTATTCTTATTGTGGCAGCCATACTGGGGAATTCCTTAAACTACAAACTTGGTAGTCTGCTTGGCATGAAAGTGTTTAAAGCAGAAAATAAGATTTTGAAGTTGGAGTACTACTACCAGTCTCATGAGTTCTTTGAGAAACATGGTGGTAAAGCCATTATCTTTAGCCGTTTTCTTCCAATTTTCCGTACCATAGCACCGTTCGTTGCTGGCGTTGCGAAGATGCCTTTTAGCAGGTTTACTTTGTATAATGTTGTCGGTGGGGTTGCATGGATAGCTAGTTTGCTATTGGCAGGATACCTACTAGGTCAAATTCCAGTAGTAAAGAAGAATTTTGATATCGTGATTCTTGTGATCGCAGTGGTTACGTTCTTCCCTGCATTATTTGCGGCTTTAAAATCTAAGTTCAGCAAGAAGAAAGTAACGGAAGTTTAGTTTTCTCTTCCGATAATTTTTCCGCCTTCATATTTGTTGTTCAGCCTTTCTTCGCGCTGTCTTTCCAGCTCGGCTTCGGGTACTTTGATCATGTTTTCCATGTTTGGTTGTCCGGCATCTATCCAGGCAGAGTACCAGAAATTGCCAACAGCTTTGATGGATGCCCGCATTTGCCTTTCTACCATGTGGTTTAATGCCAGGCTGTAAGCCCTGGAATAACTTTCGGAGTATTGCTTTAACACCTGTCCTTTTCTTTTGGAATAACTGTAGCGTTTTAACGCTGAAGTAGACTTTTTAAGTTCCTGTTCTAAGGACAAAGTGCTGTCTACAAGGCCACGGGTATGTTTTACGATCTTCCAGGCGGCGCCGAGCGGGTTATCAATGTAACTTGCCCGGCCAACCAGAAAGTTGTAGTCTTTTGCAAAAAGCTCAGGAAGGCGACTTTCCCAGAATGCATGAATTCCGGCCTGATTGCTTAATTGGCCATTATGGTTCTCTGTAGTATGCAAGGGCACATGGGCGTCGCTAATGTAGTGGCCCAGATAGGCGGAGTAAATAAGAATGCGTATGGAATCCCGGGCCTTGAAAGCGTTCACAAGTTTATAGTAGCTAATCTGGATCTGCCAGGGTAGGGTGCCGCTGTCCTGCAGCTTTTTACGACCATATTTAGTAAGTGCATCCTCCCATCTAAATGGAATGCTGTCGATATTACTTTCGNNGGCGAGCTTGTTGATCTGCATGTGCGCAAAAAATCCCCAGCTGCTGAGGGTGATCCAGGCGAACATAAAAAAGGCGTAAATAAAAGTTCTTTTCATTTACGCCAGTATATACCAGGCAGCAAAGGTGCTGCTAAATTATTCTATGCTTTTGCCTTTCATGGCCTGCGAAACAGCAATGTCCATCAGGCGCTCTGCGAAGGGACGGGTAAACTCATTTAACTCGTCGGCCTTCTTTAATATGTTGTCTTTCTCTGCCGTAGCAAGTGCGTCTTTTAAAGCGGTAATGTATTTTAAGGTTTCGGTCTTTTCCGTCTCTGTTAACACGAAACCATTTTTCTCAATGAAACGCTCTGCGGTATAGACCAACTGTTCACCTTCACTTCTAGCCTCAATCAGCAT
>DDAD01000135.1 GCA_002333205.1 Pedobacter sp. UBA2067 | reverse complement strand
TTCAACAATCATTGCAATGGTTATCCTGCTAACAGGACGATTGAAATTAAGTAAAACAATAGCATAGACTGGGTGTTGAAAGGATGATCTAACACCTAAAACCTATGTTTAATAAACTACAACACACTGTTGCCCTGGCTGCAGGCAAAACAATTTTGAACGGAACAGATGAAGTTAGGCTAAGTACCGGCAAACGCATGATTTCTATTCTGGCCGGTGCATTCATCTTCAGACGCGGATTAAAGAATCTGACCAAGAGTCCCATCATTGCAATACAGGAGCTTGCCCTGGGCGGTTTACTGTTGGATAATGGTGCCACCGGAGAGAATAAGCTTGGTAGCAAAGCAAAACAGCCGTTATATGCGAGTCCGTATAAAGCTTTAGCAAATGAACCGATTCCTAATCTATATCGGGTTAAATGACGTGATCGTCATTTAACCCGATAAATTGCATTTAGGTTTATAATGCTTTATAGGAAGCTGTTGCCTTTAGCATCTAAAAAGATCTTTAGTCTCCCCCTAATCTTTTCCACTGCTTTATATTTAAATTGGCGGATTCGCTCCTTGCTATAGCCCATTATGGCTCCAATTTCTGCAGCGGTCATCGGTTCCCGCCCACTTAAGCCGTAGGCATAAGTGATAACCAGTGCTTGCTTTTTAGGCAGTGTTGCCACAATGTTACGAACATTGACGAGGTTGGAAGCTTTTACTAGCTTTTGTTCAGCATTGTAACTTTCATCTGCCAACTCATTGCGGTAGTCCACTTCCGTCTCACCTGCGTCTATCGAAACTGTTCTTCCATGATACTCCAAACTCTCGGCAACGAATTTTTCAGGCATGGATACAAGCTCGCTGACTTCAGATATTGAGGGAAGACGAAAATGTTCTTGCTCAAACTTGTCGATCTTTGCTTCCAAAAGTCTCCTCATGGCAGTCTTATTTTTTGGAATACTCACGACCATGCGCAGCTTCCTCATGCCTTGCATTTTCTGTTTGATCTCCCAAGTGCCTATTGTGTTAAACTTACAGCCATAGCGTATATCGAAGCGGTTAGCTGCAACAATCAACCCCCGATTTCCTTCTGCGATGTAATCCAACAGCTGTTCCTGATCATACGCGAATTTTTTAGCTAGATATACAACAAAGAGTAAGTTGGACGTCACCAACTCGTTGCAGGCAGCCGGATCTTTGGCAAGAATCCTTAAACCTATCTCACGTTCTTCGTCGGCAGACAACAACCGATATCGCTTTGTGTCCTGTATATACATTTTTAATAGTGGATTTCCTGTGTTCCAGGATGAATTTGGTTTCGAAACCATGAGCGTTATTTATTTATGTATGTTTATATTTAACACAAGATAGAATAGTTCTTCTCATCCTACAAATTTATTTAACGAAAAAATTTAACTTTTACAGAAACTCCAACCAGGTGTTGTCTGGCTGTACGTGTTTACCCTAAAGATATATTATAGTCCTGTTGGTGCCGGTTTATGCACCAACTATTATTACAAGTTGCTGACTTCCTAATTCAAGACATTCCTTTAAAAAGATTTACTTTTGTATCACATTAAATTACTATGAGTAAAAAGGGCAGAATTTTGGTCGCCATGAGTGGTGGAGTGGATAGTTCAGTAGCGGCAGTGATGTTACATGAACAAGGGTACGAAGTAATTGGCTTAACCATGAAGACATGGGATTATGCAACTTCCGGCAGTAGCAGTAAGGAAACTGGCTGCTGCAGCCTGGATAGTATCAATGATGCGCGAACCCTTGCCGTTAACTATGGATTTCCACATTATATATTAGATATCAGGGATGAGTTTGGCGATTACGTAATAGACAATTTTGTTGATGAGTACCTTGCAGGACGTACACCCAACCCATGTGTACTTTGCAACACCCACATCAAATGGGAGGCGCTCTTAAAACGGGCTAATAAACTAGATTGTGAATTTATCGCAACTGGTCATTATGCCAACGTTAGACAACATGATAACGGTCGCTATGTTATATCAAAGGGTAAGGATGAGAACAAGGATCAATCCTATGTACTTTGGGGTGTATCTCAGGAAAACCTTTCCAGAACGCAGTTCCCTTTAGGCTCATTTGCGAAATCAGAAATTCGCCAGATGGCACTCGATATGGGACAGGAAGAACTGGCTAAAAAAAGTGAAAGTTACGAGATCTGTTTTGTACCAGATAACGACTATCGCTCCTTCCTGAGACATAAAGTTGAAGACCTGGAAGATCGCGTTGCCGGAGGAAATTTCATCTTAAGCAACGGTATGGTTGTAGGGCAGCATAAAGGTTATCCTTTTTATACTATTGGTCAGCGTAAGGGTCTGGGTATTGCACTCGGAGAACCAATGTTCGTTACACAAATCTTGCCGGAGAGCAATACCGTGGTTCTTGGTCGTGCAGATGAATTGGAGCGCCGTGAAGCAATGGTTAGAAACTTGAACCTCTTGAAGTACGAAAGCATTAATGAACCGATGGAAAATGTAATTACTAAGATCCGTTATAAAGATGCTGGTATGTTGAGTACAATCGTACAGGAGAAAGACAGGATGCGGGTGGTATTCGACCATTCAGTATCTGCAATTGCTCCAGGACAGTCTGCTGTATTCTATGAAGGCAATGATCTTCTTGGTGGTGGCTTCCTTTGCTAGTACCTTATTTTAGCCAATAAATTAGTCTATATATAAAAGGCCTGCAGTTACATGTTGCAGGCCTTTCTTTTTGCACTTGAGGTTTATTAATACTAAAGCTTCGCGGTGATCTCCTCGCTGAGCGGTTTAACTTTCGAGCGAAAGCGATGAACCAATTTGCCATTTTCATCAATTAAAAACTTTTCGAAGTTCCAGTTGATCTCTCCTTTGAAATCAGGATTCTCCTGGCTTGTCAAATAGGCAAACAAAGGATTGATATCACCTCCTTTAACGCTAACCTTCTCACTCAAAAGAAAGGTTACGCCGAAGTTCGCTTCGCAGAATTCCTTGATTTCAGCATTTGATGCAAGCTCCTGCCCGCCGAAATTCCCGGCTGGAAAGCCAATTAACACGACTTCTTTGCCGTACTGCTGATGCAGTTTTTCTAATTCTTCATACTGCGGAGTGAACCCACACTTGGAAGCGGTATTTACAATCAGGATTTTCTTGCCCTTGAATTTAGACAAAGAAACTTCCTTGCCGTCTATAGTTTTCATTTTGAAATCATAAACGCTTTTAGGTGGGCTGAAGAACAGTCCGATGAGTACTAATAATATATTCATTGCTTTTGTTTTTTTAAGTTAACAACATGGGTGTAGGCTCTGTTTTAGACCAAGACTGTTATGTAAATATACAGGACAATTTACCATTAAATGAGGGTAGAATTTTGAATTCTGTTTTATTTATAGCTTTATTTGCAGAAAAACGTTCTGAATGGCGAAAAATTTATTGATAGTTGAGTCCCCCGCAAAAGCAAAAACCATAGAAGGATATTTAGGTAAAGATTTCTTGGTTAAGTCGAGTTATGGCCACATACGTGATCTAGTGAAAGGCGATATGGCGATTGACATTGCAAATAACTTCACTCAAACCTATGAAGTACCTGCTGACAAAAAGCAGGTGGTTGCGGAACTCAAAAAGCTAGCAAAGAACGCAGAAATGGTTTGGCTAGCATCCGATGAGGACCGCGAGGGAGAAGCGATATCGTGGCACCTCTTCGAAACGTTAAACCTAAAGGAAGACAAGACTAAAAGAATCGTATTCCATGAAATTACCAAACCCGCTATATTAAGAGCTATTGAAGCTCCGCGAACCATAGACTACAATCTTGTCCATGCCCAACAGGCCAGACGTGTACTCGATCGATTGGTGGGATTTGAACTTTCACCTGTTTTATGGAAGAAAATCAAGCCTTCATTGTCTGCCGGACGTGTACAATCTGTAGCGGTACGACTAATTGTTGATCGTGAACGTGAAATCAACAAGTTTAAACCAACGGCGGCGTTCAAAATATCTGCACAGTTTAACAATGGTAATCCTAAGGAAATCGTCCGTGCAGAGTTACCTCAGCGCTTTAATGAAGCAGCAGATGCAGAACAGTTTCTAAAAGATTGTATAAATGCGGAATTTAAGGTGGCTTCACTGGAAACAAAACCAGCTAAAAGGAACCCCGCTGCCCCATTTACAACATCCACCCTACAGCAAGAAGCTTCCAGGAAATTGGGCTACAGCGTTTCCAGGACCATGCAAATTGCACAGCGTCTGTATGAAAGTGGAAAGATCACTTATATGAGGACTGACTCTGTAAACTTGTCAGAGACAGCTGTACAAGCAGCAGCCCAAGAGATCAAATCTGCTTACGGGGAGAAATATCACCAACCGAGAGTTTATAAAACCAAGTCTGCGGGCGCCCAAGAAGCGCACGAGGCCATAAGACCTACATACTTTGATCAGCATACCGTAGGCGGAGATAGTTCCGAGCAACGGCTATATGAGTTGATTTGGAAGAGAGCAATTGCTTCTCAGATGAGCGAGGCGCAGTTTGAAAAAACAACCGCCCAAATTGCGATAAGCAGCAGAACGGAGCGCTTAATTGCTGAGGGCGAAGTCCTGAAATTTGATGGATTCCTGAAAGTATATCTGGAGTCTAGTGACGATGAGGATGCAGAAGACGGCTCAAACAACAACATGTTGCCGCCGATTAGCAAAGATCAAATACTATCGCTTCAGCAAATGAATGCTATTGAGCGTTTCTCTAGACCACCAGCCAGATATACTGAGGCAAGTCTGGTGAAAAAGCTGGAAGAACTAGGTATTGGAAGACCGTCTACCTATGCTCCTACTATATCGACGATTCAAAATCGTGGATATGTGGTTAAAGAAGATCGTGAAGGGCGTCAACGGACGTTTAATACCATAACCTTATCCAAAAACACACTCCATAAAGAGACAAAGAATGAAATCACGGGTGCAGAAAAATCAAAGCTATTCCCAACAGATATCGGTGAAGTCGTAAACGATTTCCTTGTTGAGCATTTTAAAGACATCGTTGATTTCAACTTCACAGCTTCTGTAGAAAAGGAGTTTGATGAGATTGCCCAAGGTTTGAAACAGTGGACGAATATGCTCCACGCGTTTTACAAACCATTCCATGAAGAAGTTCAGGTAACACTTGATACTGCAGATCGTGCAAACGGGGAACGTTTGTTAGGTGTAGATCCTGAAAGCGGGAAGAACGTTTACGCAAAGGTGGGTAAATTTGGCCCGCTTGTACAAATTGGACAATTGGAGGATGAGGAAAAACCAAGATATGCCAGTATCTCCAAATCACAAACAGTAGGTACGATTACCCTTGAAGAGGCACTCGAACAGTTCAGACTCCCTTTTCAGTTAGAAGATTATGAAGGCAAAGAGGTTTCAGTAGGTGTCGGCAGATTTGGCCCCTATGTAAAATGGGGCGAAGCATACATTTCCGTACCTAAAAATGAAGACCCTTTAACCATCGACTTTGAACGTGCAACAGAGATCATTCGCGAGAAAGTATCGGCTGATGCGCCGGTAGCAGAACACGATGGAATGCCAGTGACCAAGGGAACCGGACGTTTTGGACCATTCATCAAATGGAACAACCTTTTCATTAATGTGCCTAAAGCCTACGACTTCGACAACCTGACTAAAAAAGACATCACTGAGCTGATCCATAAGAAAGTTGAAAAAGAAGCGAATCGTTTCATTCAGCAATGGCCAGAGGAAAAGATCGCTATTGAAAATGGCCGATGGGGACCGTTTATCCGTTTTGGTAAGGAGATGCTTAAGCTTAGAAAAAACCCCGCATCAAACGACAAATACACTCCAGAGGAACTTGCTGCCCTCAGCCTTGACGATGTTAAAGCATTAATCAAGGAACAAGTGCCTAATGCATTTGAAAAGAAGGTAAAAGCAACCAAAAAGGCTACAGAAGCGAAAGCCAGTACAAAGAAAGCAGCAGTACCAAAAAAGACAGCTGCAAAAAAGCCGGCCGCTAAGAAATAATGTTGAATCCCAAACTGCGAAGATGAAGAAAGACTTGCCTCAAAATATTGTTGAAGATGTTGCCATAGCAGTTGTGCTCATGAACGATACGCCTGAACTAGCCAGTTGGAGCGTTTATCTCATTAACTACAAAAGCGAAAAGTTAGAGCATGTGCTGGTAAGTTCAAAAGGCTATGGCGAGAAGGACGGGAAAATGGTAAAGACATCTGTACTGAGGCACTCACTTAGAGACGTTGAACCACAATCATACGCAGTCATTGAAGCCATCGACCCGGCGGTATTTGGATTAACGAACGAATACCTGCTAAGCTTCTATATCGGTGGTACCATCTACGACAAGAAGTTTATCTTTCTTCCAGAAAGCATAATAGACGTTAATCTCATGCATGTTCCGCTGATAAATAAGCCTGGAGTGATGATCAAGTAAGTTTAAGCTTAATTAATCATTAGCTTCCACATGCAGCAACGTCCTGGAAATGGTACCCAGCAAAATCAGGTAAAGTCCTGTTAGGAGCGTTATCGAATAGATCAAAGCTATTCCTGCTATTGGTTGCGCAAAGCTGTGGTAGGCAAANNATCATATACAAGAGCACACCAACAACAATTGTCCAAAAGCTTCTTGAATTTACCCTCAGATTCCTGAAGCTAGCCATCATAAACATCAAACTGCTGGTAAATACACCAATCATCACCGGTAACTTCAATATCCCGAGATGAGCCCGAATGGCAAGGTAATATCCCAAGCTGATCAGAAATGCCAGGCCAATTGCTATTCTCGCGCCACGCTTATCAAGTTCAGGTGCCGAGCGGAAATCCAAATAAAAAGCACTTACAAAAAAAAGCTCCGGAAGCATAAAAATCAACATCGAAGGGAATAAATCCAGGTAGCGGTTGTCCTGAACCGAA
>DDAD01000109.1 GCA_002333205.1 Pedobacter sp. UBA2067 | reverse complement strand
GCTGAGCTATTCGGGAAGCTGGCGCCTAAACATCAGGTTTGTCAATTAAACAACATACCTGCTTTGTTTTGGGTCCGCAATATTAAAACTTTTATGTTATTAATGCAAAAAGATATTTCACAAACTTGCTAACCAGCAATGTTTCAACACAATAATATATCAAAGGATCTTTAAAAATCGGTGAGGTAGTCTATCTCTATGGCACCTAAGCAGAATTAACCAAGCTATCGCATAAAAAAAGCCCTGCATTTCTGCAGGGCTTTGCTCCCGAAGCTGGGCTCGAACCAGCGACCCTCTGATTAACAGTCAGATGCTCTAACCAGCTGAGCTATTCGGGAAGCTGGTCATCCAAGTGAACTAGCCTTCTTGTAAACAACAAGCCTCGTTTGTTTTGGGAATGCAATATTAGGGCTTTTAAATTATTTATGCAATCTTTGTGAAGAAAAAAATTAGAAATATTTTAATACATTTTATATGAGCCTGATAATCATAGGTACTGTAGCTTTCGACGCGATCGAGACTCCCTTCGGAAAAACAGATAAAATCGTCGGTGGTGCTGCTACCTACGCCAGTTTAGCTGCTTCTTACTTCTATAATAAAGTAAAAATTGTCGGTGTTGTAGGCGACGACTTCCTGCAAAAAGACATTGACACTTTTACCAATCACGGTATCGACACTGAAGGATTGCAAATTAAAGCCGGAGAAAAATCGTTCTTCTGGTCTGGAAAATACCACAACGACATGAACAGTCGTGACACACTAGCTACCGAACTAAACGTGCTTGCAGATTTTGATCCAATCATTCCAGAAAGCTACCAGGATTGCGAATACCTGATGTTAGGTAACCTGACCCCGCAGATCCAGCAAACGGTGATCAATCGCCTCAGCAATCGTCCAAAGCTTATCGTACTTGATACCATGAACTTCTGGATGGATGTAGCCATGGATGATTTGCTAAAAACCATCAGCATGGTAGATGTACTTACCATCAATGATGCAGAGGCACGCCAGTTATCCGGAGAATATGCACTCGTAAAAGCAGCCAAGAAAATCCTGACCATGGGTCCGAAGTACCTGATCATTAAGAAAGGTGAACACGGCGCTCTGCTATTCCATGAAAATCAGATCTTCTCCGCACCTGCATTGCCACTTGCTGAAGTTTTTGACCCAACTGGAGCAGGCGATACCTTTGCTGGTGGCTTTATCGGTTACCTTGCGAAAGTTGGAACGATCAATTTCAACAATATGAAAAATGCCATCATCTACGGATCTGCATTAGCGTCATTCTGTGTAGAGAAGTTCGGTAATGAGCGTATTCTAAACCTTACAGAAGCTGAAGTTGCCGGCAGAATTCAGGAGTTTGTGAACCTGAGTGCCTTTACAATAGAAGCCTAATACCATATCAGCTCCTGGAAGCACCGCTTTCAGGAGCTTAAAATACCAATAACAGCAAATTTTTCGAATACCGATTGGGTATGCGGTGCATCCTTCAGCTCGTCCGTGAGATCCTGCCCTGCCCAATGTTCATAATGCTTCCCGTTGCGCCATAAGCGACTCGAAGTAACATCATAGATCTTGCCCTCAAAAGCAACCCAGATCTCTGGTTTATCCTGTCCGTTCCTCAAGGCCAACTGCTGCCTGGTATAGCTATTCATATTCTAATCGGTAATTCTTAAAACCTGTACGCTTATCTTTCCGCTAACAGCTTGTATCGTTTCTTAAATAGTTCAAAAAGCCAGATACTAATCAGCAGAGTACTGAAAAGAAAGAAGAAACTCTCAAAAGGCACATAGAACAGCCTGAACTTAATCGTATGAGCCTCATTGAATCCCATGTGCCCCGAGGCATGAAACGGCAGCACAACGGCTAAATAGGCCAATACAAAGATCATATATGCTCTGTAGAACCGATACATAAAACGGATCTTGTTTTTATACTCAACAAGAAACAAAGTGATGATCATTAAACCAAAGGTAAAAACNNGAATTTAGAAAACTATAGATTGCAATCCCAGCATACGGAAATGTGAATGCACTAAGGATAACCTCATAAGGCACACCTGAATTATCCGCTCCAGCGAAATGCGCAAGATCATAACTCAGCACGTTTATATTTTTTAATACAAGCGTTGCAATCATAAAAATAACACCCGCACCAAATATTGCAGGTAGTAACGCCTTCCATGTGCCATTTTGAGCGGACTGAAAATATAAAATCAGGGAAATTAACAGCAGTGCAGCCAGCAGTAGTAGATAAGTACTCATTCAGTGTTTCAGAATAAGCATCAAAAATAGAATTTAATCCCATTAACCCCATCTGATATATCAAAAAGGATTACCTAAAGACCACTCAATTCAAAGCAGAGCCAAACAAAAAAAGGACCGTTCACCAAATGAACAGTCCTTTTTATAGCTTGTCAAAGCCCGTGATAACTATACCACTTCAGCACCTAACAAATCTTTCGAATACGTTTTAAGATATTTCTTCAAGATTTGTCGCGCCACATGAATTCGGGTTTTCACAGTGCCTATCGGAATATTTAGAATTTCAGCAATCTCATGGTACTTATACCCCTCAAAATACTTAATAAAAGGCACATAATATTCTGGCTGCAAAGTTGCAAGTGCCTTATTGATGTCACCGATAATAAATTTGCTGTCGCTTGTATTCTTGGTGGCACTGTAGTGCAGATTTGATGATGAAATTTCCTCTGACTGGGTGATCAGCGAGTTTGTCTTTACCAGACGTCTGTAGTTGTTGATAAAGGTGTTTTTCATTATGGTAAATAACCAACCTTTAAGATTTGTACCTTCTTTAAATTTACTGTAGTAAGTTACTGCCTTTAACATGGTGTCTTGTACCAGATCGTTAGCATCCTCTACATCCTTGGTAAAATTTAAAGCGAATGACTGTAGAGAACCGGCATGGTTGTTTAGCTGAAGATTAAATTCATTTTTTGTCATAATGATTTAAGTTTTAGAGGTTTAATGCATAAACAAACTTGAATTGGAATA
>DDAD01000136.1:13454-16761 GCA_002333205.1 Pedobacter sp. UBA2067 | reverse complement strand
AGAAAATAGCGGACGCGCTTGAGCAGAATGGTCCGGTTTCTCCTTATGAGATATTGAAGATCAGCAAGAATGAGCTAACGTTGAGGGCGGAGCTCCAGGAAGCGGAACTACGTGCCTCGAAGGTGATGAATGAGCTTAAGTCGGAGTTTATTTCTATGGCCAGCCATGAGTTGAAAACACCGATCACCATTCTTAAAGCTTATGGTCAGCTTGCGCTATCACCCAAAGTAAAAACTGTTGAGCAGGCGCAGACGATCGTTGAGAAAATGAATGCGCAATGCGTGAAACTATCGACACTTGCACTGCAGTTGCTTGATTCTGCCAAGATAGAGATCGGTCAGCTGGAATATAAGATGACTCCGGTTGATTTTGTGACTTATCTTCATCAAACGATCGATGATCTTCGGCACCTGATTCCAAATCACGAATTGGTTTTGGAATGTGCCGAGACTAATACAATACTGGTTGATCAACTCNNTAAGTATTCAGAGCCGGGTACAAAGATTCATCTTTGTACCAAAAATGATCACCAGAAAGGCGTGTTGTTGTTCTCCATTAAAGATCAGGGTATTGGTATTTCACCAGATGGTATTACCAAAATATTCCAGAAATTTCACCGTGAGCCTGAAGTGCTTAGTAAGCATTCGGGTCTGGGAATGGGCATGTATATCGCAGCGAAGATCGTCGATGCACATGGCGGCGATATTTGGGTAGAAAGTGCCACGGGTATTGGATCAACTTTCCATATTTCGCTTCCTTTTGGGTAAAAATTGCTTCTGATCCCGCTGATCTCCCACCATCAAAACATATTGTAAAGGGCCGCCAGGCCCTTTTTTGCTGCGCCTTACCATGTTGATAAATTTTTTGTGGTAGAAAGTGGTAAAAAGTGGTAGAAGTCGTTAATTTTACCCTACATAAAAAGTGTAGATATTATAATGGTTCAACTGCTGGGAGAGTATGATTGTAAATTGGATGCGAAGGGTCGCCTGATGGTGCCTTCCGGTCTGAAGAAGCAATTGCCAAACGTTGACCAAGAAGGACTTGTAATAAACCGGGGGTTTGAAAAGCATTTGGTTATTTATCCGAAGAAAGTTTGGGAACAGAAGATTGAAGAGTTGAGCAAACTTAATCAATACGAAGAAAAACACCGGATTTTCATTCGATTATTTACCAGAGGTGCGACCGAATTGCTGATGGATGCCGCTGGAAGGATCAATCTTCCAAAATCTTTGATGGAAGCAGTAGGCATTTCAAGTAACTCAGAACTGGTTTTAGCTTGTCAGCTGGATAAGATCGAAGTGTGGAACAAGGCGGCTTATGAAGCCTTGTTTGATGAAGATCCAAAAAGCTTCGCACTTTTAGCAGAAGAAGTAATGGGAAATAAAAACAAGGGGGAGCATGGAAACTAATTACCACGTACCAGTATTGTTGCAGGCCTGTATCGATGGTTTGAATATTAAACCCGACGGGGTTTATGTTGATGTAACCTTCGGTGGAGGTGGTCATTCCCGTGAGATCTTAAAGCATTTGGGTGATAAAGGTGTGTTGATCGCTTTCGATCAGGATCCTGATGCCCAGCGCAACAAGATTGATGATTCAAGATTCCATTTCGTTGATCAGAATTTTGCTTTTCTTAAGAATAATCTTCGTCTGTTGGGCTACAAAAAGGTAGATGGTATTCTGGCAGACCTTGGTGTGTCTTCGCACCAATTTAATGAGCCTGAACGTGGTTTCTCTACGCGCTTTGAATCTACTTTGGATATGCGTATGGATAAGCAGGGTGAATTGACAGCTGCCACAGTTCTAAATACCTATACGGAAGAGCAGTTACATCGGATTTTCGGGATCTATGGCGAGGTTAAAAATGCAAGGTCATTAGCAAAGGCAGTTGTTACTGCACGTGTTTCCCAGCCAATTAACACGCTTGCGGAGTTTAAGACTGCAATTGCTTCGCATATTCCAAAAGGTAAAGAACACAAGTACATGGCACAGGTTTTCCAGGCTTTGCGTATAGAGGTGAACAAGGAGATTGAAGTGCTGGAAAGCTTCCTGGAGCAAACGGCAGAGGTTCTTAATCCGGGCGGCCGACTGGTAGTGATGTCTTATCATTCTCTGGAAGACAGACCTGTTAAAAATTTCATTGCAAAAGGTAAGGTTCGTGGGGAAGTGGAAAAAGATTTCTATGGAAATCAACTGAAGCCTTTTA
This sequence comes from Pedobacter sp. UBA2067, assembly GCA_002333205.1. Classification (GTDB taxonomy): domain Bacteria; phylum Bacteroidota; class Bacteroidia; order Sphingobacteriales; family Sphingobacteriaceae; genus Pedobacter. The sequence goes on along the minus strand of DDAD01000136.1, from coordinate 14,555 downwards.
ATGTTATAACGCGCAAAGCGGTCGTTGCCGATGAAAACGAACTGGTGGATAATAGCCGTTCAAGAAGTGCAAAACTAAGGATTGGAGAAAAGATATGAGTAACCAGTTCAAAACATATGAAGCTGAAGAGCCTGAGGTGATGGTTGAACCAGAGATTAAGGTGAAGAAAAGCAAGCCTAAAAAGGAGGTTTCCGAAGGAAAGATGGGCGCCAGAACGTTCTTTGGAAAGCTCTTCAGTGAAGGTGGTGTGAGTAAAGAAGCTGCAACGGAGATGTTGCCGTTTTTGTTGTTTTTATCCTTTTTAGGGATGTTATACATTGGAAACAGTCACATCGCTATGCAGAATATCAGAAACATTGATAAGCTGCAGAAAGAAGTAAAAGAATTAAGCTGGGAATACAAGTCGCTTAAGGCCGACCTGATGTTCAAGAGTAAATTAACCGAAGTTGCGAAGAAGGTAGACACTTTGGGTGTAAAGACTTTAACCGAACCGCCAAAAAAGATTATTGTGAAGAACAATGAACATTAGAGCAAACATATTACTACGTGTTTATCTGGCTTTCGGGCTGATTGTACTGCTTGCCGTGGCGGTATTGATCAGACTTTGCGATGTACAGTTTGTAGAGGGGAGTAAATGGCGTGCCATGGCCGATAGCCTCTCTACAAAGTATGTCAACATTGAGCCTGCACGTGGAAATATCTATTCTAATGATGGAAGTCTGCTGGCAACCTCGGTTCCGGAGTATGAACTTCGTATGGATATGTTCGCTGGCGGAATTACGGATAACGAAGTGTTTTACAGTAAGGTTGATTCACTTGCCATCCGTTTATCGGGTTTTTTCAGAGATAAAACGCCTAAAGAGTACGCGCGCATGTTGCGCCGTTCGAGACAGGATTCTTCCCGCTATGTATTGCTTAAACGCAAAGTAAATTACCAGGACCTTAAGGTTGTACGTAGCTTTCCGCTCTTTAATATTGGAAAATACTCCGGCGGCCTAATTGCTATTCAAAAGAATAAGCGAATTCTTCCTTTCCAGTTTTTAGCACAACGTACTATTGGTTACAAGAACGCGAATGTGCAGAATGGGGTAGGGCTTGAAG
>DDAD01000136.1:13097-13398 GCA_002333205.1 Pedobacter sp. UBA2067 | reverse complement strand
ATTGATGGCGAAAGTGGTAAGCGATTGGTGCAGCGTACGGCTGGTGGTGTATGGATGCCAGTGAATGAAGAAGCTGAAATTGCCTCTAAAGAAGGTGCTGATATCATTTCTACCATCGATATCAATATGCAGGATCTTTGTCAGAGTGCATTGGAGAAGCAGCTTATCGCAAGTGATGCGCACCATGGTACAGTAATTCTAATGGAAGTTAAAACTGGTGAGGTTCGTGCAATAGCAAACTATACAAAGGTCGCCAAAGGAGAATATAAAGAAACGTTCAACTATGCCATTGCAGGGAACC
>DDAD01000136.1:8432-12968 GCA_002333205.1 Pedobacter sp. UBA2067 | reverse complement strand
GGTTGATACAAACACCCTGGTTTCAACCGAGAACTACAGAGTTCCTGGAAAGACAATCAAAGATTCGCATGGTAGTATCGGTGTGGTTACGGTTAAAAAAGCATTCACAGAATCTTCAAATGCCGCCATTGCACAAATGGTAAATACACACTATCGAAATGATCAATCCAGGTTCACAGATCACCTTTATCGCTGGGGACTGAATGAGAAGCTTGGTTTGCAAATCCCGGGTGAGGCGCAGCCAGTGGTGAAGAATCCAAAAAATAAAAGTTGGAACAAGAATCTGACCTTACCGCAGATGGCCTATGGTTATGAAATGCAGTTAACGCCTTTGCACATGCTCTCTTTCTATAATGCGATTGCGAATGGGGGAAAATTGATCGCGCCGATCTTTGTCAAGGAAATCCGCAAGCTGGGCAATCCAATCGAACAATTTGAGGCAAGGGTAATCAACGAGCAGATTGCTTCTGATGAGACCATCAATAAGATGCAGGATCTGCTGGAAGGTGTATTTACACAGGGTACAGGAAAATCGCTGGCTTCGAAGTATTTCAAGATTGCAGGAAAAACCGGTACCGCGCAGGTGGCCGACGGTAATAAAGGTTATAGAGCTAAACGTCAATATCAGAGCTCATTTTGTGGTTATTTCCCTGCGGACAATCCAAAATATTCTTTGATCGTGGTGATCAACGATCCTAAAGGCGCTTACTATGCAGCCCTGGTTGCAGGTCCGCCATTTAAAGAGATTGCAGATCGTATTTACGCAAGTGATATGTCTTTAGCCCAGAATTATAAGGAGCATTTGGTTGGTAATACCAAAGCACCGGAGGCAAAGGCTGGTAAAAGCAAGGCGGTGAAAACAGTGTACCAATCCTTAGGTATTAAAACCTTATATGCTGCTAAAGGCGATTACTTTAACAGCATTGACACCAGCAATGGACTGGTTTATCAGGAATATACTTCTGTGAAAGGGGTGATGCCGAATGTTACCGGCATGGGCTTAAAGGATGCATTATACCTTTTAGGAAATGCAGGACTTAAAGCGAAAGTAACAGGAAGTGGAAAAGTAGTGAAACAATCGCTAGCCCCAGGATCGAAGATCAGCAAAGGCTTAGGTGTACAAATAGAGTTAAAATAATATGCAGCTGCAGGAAATCTTATATGGTGTAAAAATACAAGTGCTTGTTGGCGTAACCAATAAGGAGGTTGCCGCATTGGAATTTGATTCCAGGAAAGTGCGGGCCAATACGGTATTTTTCGCCATTAAAGGCACTTTAGCTGATGGACATCAGTTTATTGACCAAACCATTGCAGCTGGTGCCAGTGTTATTGTTTGCGAAGATATGCCGGAAGTGCAATCTCCAGAGATCACCTATATACAGGTTGAAAATGCGAATGTGGCGCTAGGGATTATGGCTGCAAACTTTTATGGCAATCCTTCTTCAAAGTTAAAATTGGTTGGTATCACCGGAACAAACGGTAAAACGACCATTGCAACCTTGTTATTTAAACTATTCACTGAGCTCGGTTATGCTGTAGGATTAATTTCTACGGTAGAGAATCAGATTAAGGAAACCATCATTCCATCTACGCATACCACACCGAATCCGGTGGCGCTAAACGCATTGCTTAAGCAAATGATTGATGCTGGCTGTGTGTATTGCTTTATGGAAGTCAGTTCACATGCTGTTGTGCAGCACCGGATTGAGGGACTACATTTCGCAGGCGGTGTGTTCTCAAACATTACACACGATCACCTGGATTTCCATAAAACCTTTGATAACTACATCAAAGCGAAGAAGGCCTTTTTTGACGGCTTACCTAAACAGGCTTTTGCACTAACCAATGCCGATGATAAAAATGGTATGGTGATGTTGCAAAATACTAAGGCAACCAAAAAAAGCTATGCACTTAAGCAAATGGCGGACTTTAAAGCCAAGATCATTGAGAATAGCTTTAGCGGACTCAATCTTGAAATTGATCTGCTTGAAGTGTATTTCAAACTGGTAGGATCATTCAATGCTTATAACCTGCTTGCTGTATATGGAACAGCAATTCTTTTGGGTGAAGATAAGATGGAGGTACTTACTGTACTTAGTGAATTGAGCGGTGCAGAAGGCCGGTTTGATTACGTTGCGAATGATCAAAAAATCATTGGNNTCGTAGACTACGCCCATACGCCTGATGCTGTGCAAAATGTACTTAGTACAATTGCAAATATCCGCAAGGGAACGGAACAGGTAATTACCGTAATTGGTTGCGGCGGTGACCGCGATACCGCTAAACGTCCGGTGATGGCACAAGTTGCATGTGACTGGAGTGATAAAGTAATCTTAACCTCCGATAATCCAAGAACCGAAGATCCGAATGCGATTTTAAGGGATATGGAAGCGGGTGTTTCACCAAGTAATAAACGTAAAACATTAACCATAACAGATAGGAAGGAAGCAATTAGAACGGCGTGTCATCTGGCTAAGCCTGGAGACATCATTTTAGTTGCGGGAAAGGGACATGAGAAATATCAGGAGATCAGCGGCGTGAGGTATCATTTTGATGATAAGGAAATTTTAACCGAACAATTAAACTTAATCAGCTAATGTTATATTATCTATTCGACTACCTGCGCGAGCATTATGACTTTCCTGGATTAAGGTTGTTCCAATACATCACTTTCCGCACTTCGCTGGCGATTATCATTTCGCTAATTATCACCACCGTTTTCGGTCACAACATCATCAGCTATTTGAGAAAAATGCAGGTTGGTGAAACGGTTCGTAACCTTGGACTGGAAGGACAAATGCAAAAGCAGGGTACACCGACGATGGGTGGTATAATGATCCTTTTAGGGATTCTGGTGCCGACGTTATTATTAGCGAATTTGTCGAACATCTATGTCATTTTAATGATTGTTACCACCGTATGGATGGGTGCAGTTGGCTTTTTAGATGACTACATCAAAGTATTCCGGAAAAATAAGGAAGGTCTTGCAGGCCGTTTCAAGATTGTTGGTCAGGTGGGCTTAGGGTTGATTATCGGCTATACCATGTACTTTCATCCAAATATTGTTGCACGTCAAAAGGTTGATGAGGCTAATGTAACCAAGTCGAAAGCACCAATGGTACTTAGGCAGAAAGGTGAGACTTACTATTACACGCAAGATATCAAGACCACTATTACCAATGTGCCCTTTTATAAAAACAATGAGTTCGATTATGCGAAGGTTTTAAAATTTATTGGTCCAGGCTATGAGAAATATGCCTTTCTGGTGTTCATGATCTTTGTAGTGGTAATCATTACTGCCGTGTCCAATGGAGCAAATATTACCGATGGTATAGATGGTCTGGCAACGGGTACCTCAGCCATTATTGGAATAACGCTGGGTATTCTGGCTTATGTCTCGGGTAACACGGTCATTGCCGACTACCTCAACATCATGTACATTCCGAATTCGGGAGAGCTGATGATCTTCGCAGGTGCTTTTGTAGGTGCATGTGTCGGCTTTTTATGGTACAACTCTTATCCTGCGCAGGTTTTTATGGGTGATACGGGTAGTCTCGCTATCGGTGGAATCATTGCTGCCTTTGCGATCATGATCCGAAAGGAACTGTTAATTCCGATTCTATGTGGAGTATTCCTGGTAGAAATCTTATCCGTTATGCTGCAGGTATCTTACTTTAAGTATACTAAGAAACGCTTTGGTGAAGGCAGACGGATTTTGTTGATGTCTCCATTGCACCATCACTATCAGAAGAAGGGGTACCATGAAGCCAAGATCGTTGTTCGCTTCTGGGTAATCGGGATATTATTGGCAATTATTACAATCATCACTTTAAAAGTAAGATAATGGAAAAGGGCAGGATGGTGATATTGGGTGCCGGAGAAAGCGGTTACGGTGCAGCAGTGCTTGCACAGAAGCAGGGCTTTGAGGTTTTTGTTTCTGATGCGGGNNAAAATTGCGGAAAGCTATAAGGAAAAGCTCACTGCATTGAATGTGCCTTTTGAGGAAGGCCAGCATACCAGTGATCTGATTACGAATGCAACAGAAGTGATCAAGAGCCCTGGAATTCCAGAGACTGCGCCAATTGTAAAAGCTTTAGTAGCGGCTAAAGTACCGGTGATCTCGGAAATCGAGTTTGCTAAACGGTATACAAAGGCCAGAACGATCTGTATTACAGGTTCAAATGGTAAAACCACCACCTCAACACTGATCTATCATTTACTGAAGAAAGCTGGTATTAATGTTTCTTTAGCAGGAAACATTGGAGGAAGCTTTGCCGCCCAGGTTGCTGAGGATCAATACGATTGGTATGTGCTTGAAATTTCAAGCTTTATGCTAGACAATATGTATGAATTCAAGGCAGATATTGCGGTATTGTTGAACATCACGCCAGATCATCTTGACCGTTACGAATACAAGATGGCAAACTATGCAGCATCAAAAATGCGTATTACACAAAATCAAACCGAGGCAGATTATTTTGTCTACTGTGCTGACGATGCTGAAACTTTGAAAATGCTGCAGACGATGAAGCTGCA
>DDAD01000136.1:8024-8421 GCA_002333205.1 Pedobacter sp. UBA2067 | reverse complement strand
AGTTTCCATTTTCAATCCTGAATCACGTAGATGAGGGTGCCTGGGTAGAAGATGACCTAATCCACATAAATATAAACTCAAAAGATCAATTTACTATGTCTATAGCAGAGTTAGCCTTGCAAGGCAAGCACAATATCTACAATTCAATGGCTTCGGGTATTGTTGCCAAAGTGCTGGATATCCGTAACGCGACCATTCGCGAAGGAATGGGAGATATAAAAAATATTGAGCACCGTATGGAGTTTGTTGCCAAGATCTCGGGTGTAAGCTACATCAATGATTCTAAGGCGACTAATGTGAATTCAACCTGGTATGCACTGGAGAGTGTAAGTACGAATGTGGTGCTGATCATGGGTGGCGTAGACAAAGGCAATGACTATGAAATGCTTAAAGATCT
>DDAD01000136.1:0-7962 GCA_002333205.1 Pedobacter sp. UBA2067 | reverse complement strand
AGGATAAGGTAAAAGCGATCGTTTGTCTGGGAAAGAACAACAAGCGCATTCATGAGGCATTCGAAGATGATGTTGACATCATTGTAAACACGTTTTCGGCAGAAGAAGCAGTGCAGGTAGCTTATCACCTGGCAAAAAAGGGTGATACTGTTTTGCTTTCACCTGCATGTGCAAGTTTTGACCTTTTCACCAGCTACGAAGATCGTGGCATCCAGTTTAAAAAAGCTGTAAAAGAACTATAGATATGTCGGTAAGTGCGCTATTGGAAAAAACAAAGGGAGATCGCTGGATATGGCTGATCATTATCCTGCTGTCTTTAATTTCGATCCTTGCAGTATACAGTGCAACGGGCACACTTGCCTATAAACAAGGGAAAGCGGTAGAGAAGATCCTGTTAACGAAGCACATCATTTTTGTGGTGATGGGTATTGCCATGATCTATATCTCGCATTTGCTTGACTATAAGTATTACGCGGGTATTTCGAAGGTGCTGATGATCATTACGCTGCCCTTGCTGGTTTATACCCTGGTGTTTGGAACCAGTTTGAACGACGCATCCCGCTGGGTTAAAATACCTTTTATCGGGCTCACCTTTCAGACCTCCGATTTAGCTAAGCTTGCGCTAATTACCTTTCTGGCGAGAATGCTGACCAAAAAGCAGGAGAATATCAAGGATGTTAAAAAAGCATTCTTGCCGATTATGGGATCAGTATGTGTGGTGTTTATCCTTATTGCACTGGCGAACTTATCTACAGCGCTGATGCTGTTCGGCGTTAGTATCCTGCTGTTAATCATTGGAAGAATAAGTATTAAGCAGATTGGAATGGTTTGTGCAGGTGGGGCGGTGTTACTGCTGTTTGTAGTATTCCTTGGACCGAGACGGGAGACCTATAAATCGAGGATTCAATCGTTCATGCATCCTGAATTGCAACATTCGGATAAAACCTATCAGGCGGACCATGCGAAAATGGCGCTTGCGAAAGGTGGCGTGTTCGGTACAGGGCCTGGAAACAGCATTGAGCGTAATTTTCTGCCGCACCCATATTCGGATTTTATCTTTGCAATTATTGTAGAAGAGTATGGTTTTTTTGGTGGCTTGATCATCATTATACTCTATCTTGTGTTGCTCTACCGATGTGTCCGGATTGTCACGCAGAGTCCGAAAGCCTTCGGCGCATTGCTTGCTGCAGGACTAAGTTTTAGCTTAACCATCCAGGCGTTTGCAAACATGGCTGTAGCTGTAGGTTTAGGCCCGGTTACTGGTGTACCATTGCCATTGGTGAGCATGGGCGGAACGTCTATGATCTTTACCAGTATCGCATTCGGTATTATTCTGAGTGTAAGCAGAGACGTAGAAGAAAATAATAAGAAAGTTGTCGTTGGTGAGATTCCAGCGATGGCATAAACATATTACAATGAGACCAACAAGAATTATCATATCAGGAGGCGGTACTGGCGGACACATTTTTCCGGCGATATCTATTGCCAATGCGCTTAAGCGTTTGGAGCCAGGCTGTGTGATCCTGTTTGTTGGTGCATTGGGCAGGATGGAGATGGACATGATCCCGGCTGCAGGTTATAAGATTGTTGGGTTGAACATTGCCGGCATCCAGCGAGGTTCCATCGTGAAGAATCTGGCCTTACCCTATAAGATGTTCGACAGCATGCGTAAAGCCTTGAAGCTGATTACGGACTTTAAGCCGGACGCTGCAGTTGGTGTAGGTGGTTACGCTTCGGGCCCGCTTTTATTTGCAGCATCCTGGAAGAATGTGCCTTATTTAATCCAGGAGCAGAATTCGTATGCTGGTGTCACAAATAAAAAGCTAGGCAAAAATGCTGCAAAGATTTGCGTTGCTTTTGATGCGATGGACCAATTTTTTCCCGCATCACGCATTTTAAAGACTGGAAATCCGGTGCGCAAGGATGTTGTCGATATCGAGAACAAACACTTCGCCGGTGCAGAGCTGCTGAAGCTGGATCCACTGAAGAAAACCATCCTGGTGACAGGAGGAAGTTTAGGTGCAGGTACGCTAAACAAGAGCCTGGAGAAACATTTAAACGAAATTACCGATCAGGATGTACAGTTGATCTGGCAAACTGGTAAATACTACTACAAGGGTATCATTGAACGTTTAGGTGCGGAGCCGCATCCAAATGTGCGAATACTGGAGTTTTTGAATCGGATGGACTTAGCGTATGCTGCTGCTGATGTGATTATTTCACGTGCAGGAGCGGGCACCATTGCGGAACTATGCCTGATTAAAAAACCGGTGATTCTGGTGCCTTCGCCAAATGTAGCTGAAGATCACCAAACCAAGAATGCATTGGCGCTTGTGAAAAATCAGGCGGCTTTGATGATTGCTGACCGTTCGGCAGAAGACACGCTGGTGAAAGCCGCCTTAGATCTTCTGAATGACAAGGCCAAATGTGAGACCTTCTCAGAAAACATCGGAAAAATGGCGCTTCCGAATGCAGATGAGATTATTGCTAATGAAGTTTTAAAATTAACCAGAAGGGGATTATAGATGGAATTGCAGGCAATTAAACGTGTTTACTTTGTAGGTGTAGGCGGCATTGGAATGAGTGCTTTAGCCCGCTATTTTGTGATGCGTGGTTGTTTGGTAAATGGATACGATAAAACCAGTACAAAGCTTTGCGCGGCGCTTGAAGCCGAGGGTATCTCCATCTGCTATCAGGACAGTGCAGAAAGCATTGCACCGGAATTCGTTGCTCCCTCTGATAGTACTTTAATTGTATATACGCCTGCCATTCCCGCTAACAGCGCCATTCTGAATCACTTTAGACAGGCCGGCTTCAAACTACATAAACGTTCTGAAGTTCTGGGCATCATCAGTGCGGGACAGTTCTGTATTGCCGTTGCAGGAACCCATGGTAAAACAACGACCTCGGCAATGATCGCGCATATTCTTAAAGCGACGGGATTTGACTGTACTGCTTTCCTTGGAGGAATAGCGAGCAATTATAACAGTAATTTTTTAGCTGGTGAGAACAATGTAGTCGTTGTAGAGGCGGATGAGTATGACAGATCCTTTTTGACACTTCATCCGGATATCGCGGTAATTACCTCGATGGATGCTGATCACCTGGATATTTACGGCGATGCAGCACAATTGCATGAATCGTTCCATTTGTTTGCTGGTCAACTTAAGCCAGAAGGTAGTCTCTACGTTAAAGCAGGATTACCACTGACCGCGGCGGATACCTACGGCATCGGTCACACAAGTGGTGTCTCAGCGACAAACATTCGGGTTGAAGCCGGACACTTTGTATTTGATTACGAAAATGGATCTACATCAATACTGGGAATCCGGATGTTACTTCCCGGACGGCACAATATAGAGAACGCATTGGCAGCAGTGAGCGTTGCGCTGAAGGTCGGCATTGAAGGAGGGGAGATTAAGAAAGCACTGGAACTTTTTACAGGCGTGAAGCGTCGCTTTGAGTATGTGGTACGTAATGCTGATCACGTGTACATCGACGATTATGCCCATCATCCTGAAGAATTGAAAGCATGTTTCACTGCAGTGCGTGAACTGTTTCCTGGAAGCAAGTTGACGGTTATTTTTCAGCCACATCTTTTTACACGCACCCGTGATTTCGCAGAAGCGTTTGCACAAGTACTGAGTACGGTTGATGACCTGGTGCTCTTGGATATCTATCCTGCCCGGGAATTACCAATTCCAGGAATAAATGCGGAGTACCTGTTAGATATGGTTACCATCCAGGATAAGAAGATCCTGAACAAAACCCAGGTGTTGGGTTATATTGAAGCAAAAAGTCCTGCATTGCTGGTAACAGTAGGTGCGGGCGATATTGATACTTTGGTTGAACCCCTAAAAGCGATTTATCATGCTTAAAGGGATCCGCTGGAAAATCGTGTTTAAAACAAGCGCCTGGATTTTATCTATGACGGGCATTGTGATGCTGATGAGTTTCGTGGAAACGAAGAAGCAAACCATGAAATGTTCTAATGTGAAGATCCTTATTCCAGGTGCGGACAACTTCATTGAACGTGAAGAGATAGATGACATCTTAAAGAAAAATCAGGGGATCCTGATTGGCAAATCCATGGAGCAGATCAACCTGGATGATATTGAAAGGAACATAAAGGCCAACCCCTACATTGCATCGGCCAAGGTTTTCGGTGACATGAATGGTGTAATCCATATTGAGATTGAACAGCGGGAGCCGGTACTGAGAATTATCAATGCTGGAGGGCAGGATTTCTATGTGGACCGTGAGGGTTTAAAAATGCCGGTTTCATCGAACTTCACGGCTAATGTAATTGTTGCGAATGGCAATATTACGGAGTTCTTTAATGGTAAATTAGATACTCTTCGGAATCCGCTTGCAAATGATCTGTATGAAACGGCGTTGTTCATTCGTGCGGATACCTTATGGGATGCCCAGATTGAGCAACTGTATGTTGCGGAAAACAAAGACATCGAGTTGATTCCAAGAGTTGGAAATCAGCGCATAATATTGGGTGATGCAGATTCACTCGACGTGAAGATGCGGAACCTTCGGGAATTCTATAAGCAAGCCATGCCTACGGTAGGTTGGGATGCTTATAAAACAATCAACATCAAGTACACCAATCAGGTGGTTTGTGAAAGGAACAAGGTGGATTCTATTTATAGAGCCGCGCCAGCGTTGGTTAGAAGCCCGGCAGACAGTATAAAAAGCAATCGAAAGGTTGTGGATTCTATTGTCAAGAATGAGATCCTTAAACAGATCAGAAATAATTAACAGATACCAGAAAAACAAACAAAATACAAAACGCAGCAAATTGATATAGTTATGGGCAAAGAAAAATTTACGGTTCAATCACCTATTGTTGTTGGATTAGATATTGGTACCACTAAGATCTGTGTCATTGTTGGGCGCAGAACGCAACACAACAAAATAGAAGTACTCGGCATTGGCAAAGCGGAGTCTGCGGGTGTTACCCGTGGTGTGGTATCCAATATTCAAAAAACCGTCCAAGGCATTCAGCAGGCGGTGGAAATTGCCAGCGGACAATCTAACGTAGAAGTTAGGGTTGTTAATGTTGGTATTGCCGGCCAACATATAAAAAGCCTGCAGCACCGTGGAATTTTAACCAGAAGGGAGCTGAACAATGAGATATCAAAGAAGGATATCGACAAATTAATTGATGATATGTTCAAACTGGTTATGCCCCCAGGAGAAGAAATCATCCATGTGTTGCCACAGGAGTTTACCGTAGACAGCGAGCCAGGAATCAAAGACCCGATTGGAATGGCTGGTGTACGTCTTGAAGCTAACTTCCACATCATTTCCGGACAGGTTACCGCTGTGAAAAATATTATGCGCTGCGTGAGCAATGCAGGATTGCAGACGCAGGAGTTAATTCTTGAGCCGCTTGCTTCATCTGAATCGGTTTTAAGTGAAGAGGAAAAAGAAGCTGGAATCGCGTTGGTTGATATCGGTGGTGGTACAACTGATATTGCTATCTTCCATGAAGGCATAATCCGTCACACTGCTGTGATTCCATTTGGCGGGAACAGCGTGACAGAAGATATCCGTGAAGGTTGTTCGGTAATGCGGAACCAGGCGGAACTGTTAAAAACAAGATTCGGTTCTGCCCTGGCCGAAGAAAATAAAGAGAATGAAATTATCTGCGTACCTGGATTGAGAGGTCGTGAGCCAAAAGAAATATCTGTTAAAAACCTTGCTTACGTAATTCAGGCGAGGATGGAGGAAATCATTGAACACATCTATTACGAGATCAAATCATCCGGTTACGAGAAAAAACTAATCGGTGGTATTGTAATCACTGGTGGTGGTTCACTATTGAAACACCTGCCACAACTGGTAGAATATGTTACCGGATTGGACTGCAGGGTAGGTTATCCTAATGAGCACCTGTCCAAGTATGAAGATATGCCAAAGTCGATCTATGACGACTTGAAGAGTCCGATGTATGCAACAAGTGTTGGTTTGTTGATTAAAGGTATTCAGAAGGCAGAGGAGCTGGTGGAAGAGATGAAACAGCCTGGTGTGTTTGTAGAAAAACCAAAAGAAAGTAAGGAAAAAGCGAAGAAAAGCGGAAGTGGTTTGTTTGACAAACTACTTGCAAAAACAAAAGATTTCATCAAAGACGATATGAACGTTAGCGATGAGGATTACATCAAACCTTAATAATTTTCAACATGTAAATAGTTTTCCACATTGTTAACACATGTGGAAAACGTTTGTTAAAAAGTGTTAATATTACATTTGGAGATGAACAGGTAAAACCTATTTTTAATCTACTGATTCTGAAAGATATGCAATTCGAAATGTTAAAAGATAAATCGTCCATCATCAAAGTGATTGGTGTTGGCGGTGGTGGTGGTAACGCGGTAAACCATATGTACCGTCAGGGGATAACAGGTGTTGATTTCATCATCTGTAACACAGATGCACAAGCATTGGAGTCTAGTCCGATTCCAAATAAGGTGCAGCTCGGTGCGAGTTTAACAGAAGGAATGGGCGCAGGTTCGATTCCGGAAGTAGGAAAGAACTCTGCGATCGAGAACATAGAAGATATTAAAGTCATGCTCGGTAATACAACAAAAATGTTGTTTATCACTGCCGGTATGGGCGGTGGTACTGGTACCGGAGCAAGTCCCATTATAGCACAAGCGGCAAAAGAGCTTGATATTTTAACCGTGGCAATCATCACGACGCCTTTCTCCTTCGAAGGAAAGCGCAGAAAGATGCAAGCTGAAGACGGTCTGGATGAATTAAAGAAGTACGTAGACTCTTACCTGGTAATCTCGAATGACAGGTTAAGAGAAATATTTGGGAACCTGACTTTAGGTTCGGCATTTGCGCAGGCAGATGACATTTTAACCACCGCGGCAAAAGGAATTGCAGAAATCATCACCGTACCTGGTTATATCAACGTCGACTTCAAAGATGTGCGCACTGTAATGAAAGACAGTGGTGTATCTATTATGGGTAGCTATTCAGCTAGCGGTGAAAACCGTGCGTTGGTAGCTGTTGAAGGTGCTTTAGCTTCTCCGTTATTGAAAGATAATGAAATTGAAGGTGCCAGATACATCTTATTAAACATCAGCTCTGGTGTAAATGAGGTTACCATGGATGAGGTTGCTATTATCACGGATTATATTCAGGATAAAGCTGGTTTATCTGCAGACTTGATCTGGGGTAACTGTATCGACGAGAATCTTGAAGATCGTCTTTCTGTAACCATCATCGCAACAGGATTTCAAACTACNNAATGTGAAAAAGATCTCTTTGTTAACACCTGAAGAAGCCCCTTTGGTAAAACCGATTGAGCCTGTGAATACTTTTATGGCACCGAAGCCACAGGTACATAGTAGCACTGAGCCGGTGATGAAAGCCAAGGAAGCACAATCCGATATGTTTGGTGACATGATGAATGCACCTAAAAATAGAAGAGCAGATGATCAGGATTCCAATGTAATTAAACACACTTTAATTGAAGAGGAAATATATCCGAATGAAGTGCAACCAGAGCCAGGATTCGAATTCGAGATAAAAGTTGCTGAAACCGACTTTACTTTCGAAAAGCCAATTGCAGACTTCAGCTCTAATCAGCAACAGACCAGCAAACCTGAAGTTGAGCATGCAGGAGCTGATGACAATAAGACTGATGAGTCTATGGAAGATCAGCTTAGAAAATCCAAAGAAAGGATTTTGAGATTGAAAGATCTGAGCATGAAACTTCGTACAGCGAATGGTTTACAGGAGCTGGAAAATGAGCCTGCATATAAAAGAAAACAAATGCAACTGCAACAAGTGCAGCATTCTTCGGAGTCGCAGGTATCTAGATTCACACTAAGCAGTGATGAAGATGGATCAACTGAAATTCGTCCGAACAATTCATTCTTGCACGACAATGTGGATTAAATAATTGTTAACATTTTTAAAAGCCTTAAGGAATAAACC
>DDAD01000062.1:4233-12467 GCA_002333205.1 Pedobacter sp. UBA2067 | reverse complement strand
TGGATTGGATTTCCAAGCAGACGTACGATCTCCCTTGCGATGTTATTATCAGGCACCCGGATACCAACCGTCTTCTTCTTTGAACTTAGCATCTTCGGTACGTTGTTGTTTGCATTGAGAATGAAGGTGTAAGGTCCTGGTAAAGCTTTCTTCAACACCCGAAATACATTCGTGTCTATCGGTTTAATGTAGTCTGAAATGTGACTTAGGTCTGAACAGATGAATGAGAAATTGGCTTTTTCTGGCTTAATGCCACGTAGTCGGCAAATGCGCTCTATAGCCTTATGGTTGGTAATGTCGCAGCCCAGACCATAGATGGTATCTGTTGGATAAATGATGATACCACCGTTTTTTAGTACCTCCACAGCCTGTTCTATGAACCGTGGATTTGGGTTTTCTGGATAGATCTTGATAAGCATAGGGTCAATTTACGAAATTGTTTGGTGTGCATATTGATATATAATGTAGTATTGTAGCAATCTGTTTTGAATAATTAGAATATGAGGAAAGCTTTTGTCGCTATTGCGGCCTTCTTGGTTACCGCCACTTTTATGATTAGTATGGCCTGGCCGCCATTTTTCTGGGCCTACATTTTCATTGGTCCATTTGTCATTCTCGGTATTTACGACTTATACCAACCCAAACATAGTATTGTAAGGAACTATCCGGTCTTCGGGCGCTTAAGGTATTTCGCCGAAGATCTACGTCCCAAGATCTATCAATACTTCATTGAAAGTGACACCAATGGTAAACCTTTCAGCCGCTTAAGCCGCTCACTGATCTACCAGCGTGCGAAGAAAGAAACGGACACTATTCCCTTCGGAACACAGCTTGACGTTTATGAGAATGGTTATGAGTGGTTGAGTCATAGTATTGCAGCCATCAGTCATCATGAACTGGATCCCAATCCGCGTGTAATGATCGGTGGTCCCCATTGTACGCGTCCTTATGCTGCAAGTATCTTTAACATCTCTGCGATGAGTTTTGGATCCTTAAGTGAGAACGCCATCCGTGCACTTAACGGCGGTGCTTTCATGGGGAACTTCGCCCACAACACGGGGGAAGGTGGGATCAGTGACTACCATTTAGCGGAGAAGGGCGACCTGATCTGGCAAATTGGTACAGGATACTTCGGCTGCCGTCACCATGACGGTACCTTCAATGACGAGGCATTTGCCGAGCGATCCAAGATGGAGCAGGTAAAGATGATCGACATCAAGTTGTCACAAGGTGCTAAGCCTGGCCACGGTGGTATCTTACCCGCACAAAAAGTGACACCTGAAATCGCGAGGATCCGTCTGGTAAAAGAAGGATACGATGTACTTTCTCCGCCAGCGCACTCGGCATTCTCTACGCCTCTAGAGCTAATGGATTTCGTTAAAAAACTTAGAACACTCTCGGGCGGGAAACCTGTTGGCATCAAGCTTTGTATCGGTCGTAAGAGCGAGTTCTTCGCCATTTGCAAGGCCATGGTACAAACCGGAATTTATGTAGATTTTNNCGCAAGGGGGATGATGTTTGCAATTGGTTGTATTCAAGCGCTGGAATGTAATACGAACACCTGCCCAACGGGTGTCGCTACACAAGATCCAAGTCTGATGAAAGGACTGGTTGTAGAAGATAAAAAGACCAGGGTATTTAACTATCACCGCTTAACTGTGGCGAGTGCAATTGAGTTGCTTGGTGCTGCAGGCTTAAGACATACTTATCAGCTTACAAGAGCTTACATCAACCGGAGGATTAGCCCGAATGTAATGCAGTCTTACATTGAAACCTTCCCATATATTCCGGAAGGTAGTCTATTGAAGACACCTTATCCTTTGAAGTATGAGTTGGGCATGGCGCTAAGTACAGCAAAGAGCTTTGCACCGACAGATTATAAAGTATCGCAGATTGATTATGCTCATGCAAATTCCCTCAACGGGTAATTTGCATGAGCCAATCGGCTTATCTTAAAACTCTGCGTTTTTAGGGAATCTTGGGAATGCAATGACATCTCTGATGTTGGTCATACCAGTCACGAACAGTACTAAACGTTCAAAGCCCAGGCCAAAGCCCGAGTGCGGTGCAGAACCAAAACGACGGGTATCTAAATACCACCACATCTCATCCTGCGGAATACCAAGCTGCTCCATACGCTGGGTCAGTCTATCCAAACGCTCCTCCCGCTGTGAACCACCAATCATTTCACCAATACCTGGGAAAAGGATATCCATGGCAGNNCAGCAACAGTCTGACGACCTTGCTCATCTGGCTCATTCTGACGCATGTAGAACGACTTGATGTCAGCAGGGTAGTTCGTTAGGATTACCGGCTTTTTGAAATGCTTCTCAACAAGGTAACGCTCATGTTCTGATTGTAGGTCAGCACCCCATTCATCAATAAGGTATTTAAATTGCTTCTTCTGGTTTGGTTTAGAAGAACGTAAGATTCGGATTGCTTCAGTGTAGGTCAGACGCTCAAATTCATTGTCCAGACAGAAGTTTAGCTTTTCAATCAATGACATTGCACTACGATCGTTTTGCGGTTTAGATTTCTCTTCTTCCAGCAAACGGTTGTTCAGGAACTCGATTTCCTCTTTACAGTTTTCCAGTGCATAGCTGATGACATACTTCATCATGTCTTCCGCAAGCTGCATGTTGTCTTCCAAATCTGCGAAAGCCACTTCCGGCTCAATCATCCAGAATTCTGCCAGGTGGCGGGTTGTATTTGAGTTCTCCGCACGGAAAGTAGGACCGAAGGTATAGATCTGCCCAAAGGACATTGCTGCAAGTTCACCTTCCAGCTGACCAGATACGGTAAGGTTGGTTGCTCTTCCGAAGAAATCTTCAGAGAAGTCCACTTTACCATCTTCGGTACGTGGTGTATTATCGAAATCAAGCGTAGTCACTTTGAACATCTCACCGGCACCTTCCGCATCAGAAGCGGTAATTACCGGGGTATGCATATATACGAAGCCACGCTCGTTATAGAATTTGTGAATGGCGAACGCTAACGCGTGCCTTACTTTAAATACCGCATTGAAAGTATTGGTACGGAAACGGAGGTGTGCAATTTCCCGCAAGAACTCCAGGCTGTGCTTTTTAGGCTGCAATGGGAACTTCTCCGGGTCACTGTCGCCCAGGATCTCGATGCTTGTTGCTTTCACGTCAACACGCTGACCTTTTCCAATCGACTCTACAATGGTACCAGTAACGGCCAATGCAGCACCGGTTGTAATTCTTTTCAGTAGTTGCTCCGGTGTATTATTGAAATCAACCACAATTTGTATGTTACCCATACAAGAGCCGTCATTTATCGCAATAAACTGATTGTTGCGGAAGGTACGAACCCAACCCATCACGGTTACTTCTCTGTCAAACTCGGTCGTTTCTAATAAGTCTTTTACTTTTTCTCTTTTAATCATGTCTTTGTTATGGAATCATGTCTTTTTATGGAGCCAGTCAAAAATAAGGAATTCCGGCAAAAGCACCCTATAAAAAAACCGGCCAACAAATTAATGCTGGCCGGCCGTTCATATTATATAAATTAAAATACTATGCTAATACTTTAGTTACCAGGTTAGCGGCATCTTGTAAAGCGATAGCTGAATAAACCTGTAAACCAGACTCGTCGATCAGTTTCTTAGCTTCTTCAGCATTTGTACCTTGCAGACGGCAGATAATCGGAACTGGAACATNNCAATAACACCTTGAGCAACACGGTCGCAACGAACAATACCACCAAAGATGTTGATTAAGATCGCTTTCACGTTAGGATCTTTAAGAATGATGTTAAAACCAGCTTTAACGGTCTCAGCATTTGCAGTTCCACCCACGTCAAGGAAGTTAGCAGGCTCACCACCAGCAATTTTAATGATATCCATAGTAGCCATTGCAAGACCAGCACCATTCACCATGCAACCAACGTTACCGTCAAGTTTCACATAATTCAGGTTAGATGCACTTGCTTCAACTTCTGTTGGATCTTCTTCTGCAGTGTCGCGCATTGCTGCGTAATCCTTGTGACGGAACAAAGCGTTCTCATCAAGGTTTACTTTAGCATCAACAGCAATGATTTTGTCATCAGAAGTTTTTAATACCGGGTTGATCTCGAACATCGCAGAGTCAGTAGCATCGTAAGCTTTGTAAAGTGCGCTAACGAATTTTACCATCTCCTTGTGTGCAGCACCAGTTAAACCAAGGTTGAAGGCAATCTTGCGAGCCTGGAAGCCTTGTAAACCAACTTTAGGATCAATCTCTTCTTTGAAAATCAGGTGAGGGGTTTTCTCTGCAACCTCTTCAATGTCCATTCCACCTTCGGTAGAATACATGATGATGTTAGTACCCTTGGTTCTGTTCAACAGAACACTCATATAGAATTCCTTAGTTTCAGAAGCACCTGGATAATATACATCCTGTGCAACCAGAACTTTGCTTACCAATTTACCTTCAGGACCAGTTTGAGGCGTTACCAATTGCATTCCAAGGATTGCAGATGCTTTTTCTTTAACCTCATCCAGGTTTTTAGCAAGCTTTACACCGCCACCTTTACCACGACCACCTGCGTGAATCTGTGCTTTAATTACAACCCAGTCAGAGTTATAATCAGTTTTCATTTTTTTAGCAGCTTCAACAGCTTGATCAACTGTATCGGCAACGATGCCTTCTTGAACGGCAACACCAAAACTCTTTAGTATTTCTTTACCTTGATATTCGTGGATGTTCATTTGCTGAATTATTTTGTTTCAAATCTACAATTTCAGTTCGGTTATAAAAACATATAATCGTGTTTCTAGGTTTTTTTTGACGTTTTGATGGGCTATTTCAGCTTATTAATGCTATTCGTTTTGTAATATTGCAGCTATATGCTTAGAGCCACAGCAGTTCGAAAATCCTATGGAAGTTTACCCATTTTAAAAGGTGTAGACTTTGAGGTTGATAAGGGGGAAATTGTTAGCATTATTGGTGCCTCAGGTGCCGGAAAAAGTACTTTGCTGCACATCCTGGGTACCCTCGACAAGCCAGATTCAGGTACTGTGGAGCTTAACGGCACCAAGATCAGCAACCTTAGTGGGGAGCTGGTATCCGTGTTCCGCAATAAGAACATCGGATTTGTATTCCAGTTTCATCACTTACTGCCCGAATTTACTGCACTGGAGAATATATGTATTCCGGCATTCATTGCCAGGGTGCAAAAGAAGGATGCGGAAAAGAAGGCCATGGAGCTGCTGGATATGCTCGGTTTGAAAGACCGTGCACAGCATAAGCCTAATGAACTGTCCGGGGGAGAGCAGCAGCGGATCGCCGTTGCCCGGGCGCTGGTCAACCGGCCTACGGTGGTGCTTGCAGATGAACCTTCAGGTAACCTCGACTCGATGAATGCAGATGCCCTTCACCAGTTTTTTATCACGCTCCGCGAAAACTTTAAACAGACTTTTATCATTGTAACGCATAACGAAGGACTGGCCAAGATCAGCGATCGCGTGGTTACGATGAAGGATGGTTTAATTATATAGATATACATTGAAAATATTAATTACCGGCGGCAAATCTGCTGGCACACTTAAGTTACTTAAAGCCTTCGAAGGGCATGAGGTTGTCTTAGCCGACTATGGTGACACCCCAGCCTTTGGTTCTGCGGCTTATACCTTTATTTCCCTGGGCGAAGCAAATGATGCCATCGCACACAACCTGATGAATACCTGTCTTGATCATGGGGTGGATTGTTTATTACCGCTACACGAATTTGAAGTTTCACAGGTCTCCAAATCTTTGGTGCTCTTTGAAGAATTCAACATCACCGTGCTTTTACCGGCATTATTGGACCTGCCGAAGTTCTTCTATCCACAACAAGATGTCGATTCCAAATGTCCATGGGCCATATTTGTTAAAGGCGATCTGAAATACCCGCTAGATGCAGATGAAAAGCAGCGCGAACTGGGTCGGGAACATGACTTGAACGGTGTGTTTTACCTTCCTCAAGAATTAGACAAACCAACAGCCATCTTATTTACCATCAAATAATGACCCCAGCAGCATATATCAACGAACATCAGGCTTTTGTTTTTGAGCTGGATGATGTCTTATATCCTGTAAAAGACTTCCACCTGCAAGTCTACTACCTGTTTGCGTCCTTCCTGGAATATACCGAGCAGCTCAATGCCAGTGCGATCTTGCAGTTTATGAAAGAGACGTACGAGCAAGATGGGGTGGAGCGGGTGCTCGACAAGACTTTTGAGCAGTTTGGCATCGCAGCAAAGTATAGAGAGAACTATGCGCTTTTGAATAAAACCGCGAAACTGCCGTTAAAGCTGTTGCTTTTTGATCCTGTGTTAAAGTTTATGCAAGACCTGGTGGTGGAGCGCAAAACGATATACCTCCTGGTGGCCGGCGATCCGGAGCAACCGCTGAACAAGATCAGACAGATTGAATGGAACGGGCTGGAGCAGTATATCCGCGTCTTTTTCAAAGCGGAAATTACGATGAATCCGGATCATGATAGTCTCGCTAAGTTTGTGACAGCACATAAGCTTCAACCTGAAGATGTTATGGTAATCGGAAGGGCAGAGGCGGACCGCCATATGGCTGCTGAGCTGGGCATTAAATTTTTGGCCGTCGATAAACTTTTCTTATCTTAAATACGTTAATACAACCATAAACATGCTACCTCTTTGAAATGAATAAATCCAAGTGGATACGCAGCGCTATTGCCGCTGCTTTAATAATATCTGCCGGCTTTTCAGCCTGCAAAAAATCAGATGCCGAGGTTGATGCGGACAATCCAGGCAATGAGCAACCAACTTCCAGCGAAAGGGCAAACCAAACAAAAGACTCGATTTTCTACTATGCCAAGGAGGTTTACCTCTGGAATGAGGCGCTGCCAGACTATAAGACTTTCAACCCGAGATCCTTCAATGAGAAAACAGACCTGCTAAGTTATGAGGCGGAACTTTTCCAGATTACACGCTATGGCGAAAATCCGGATACCGGAAGACCTTATGAAGAGAACAAGGGCAATCCGGGCAGTCCAAAGTATTCGTATATCTCAGACCTTAACGACCGGAATCCTGTTGCTTCCATTGTAAAAAAAGGAACAGTAGATACGGATGGTAATGGCTTTGACTTAGGATTTTACTCCTTTTCGGCGTTTGGAACAGATAATAACTACCGTCTTTATGTAAAAGCAGTTTATCCTGGATCACCGGCTGCAAAAGCAGGATTAACCAGGGGTGCTGAAATCACGTCTATTGAAGGTAAAAGGATTGGAAGTGATTTTAAATCCGAAGTGGACATGATCAACTCGCTGATCTATGATACTCCACCTTCAGCAATACTAAAAGGCGTTAAAAAAGATGGAACAGCATTCGACCTCACTTTAGAGCAAGCCTCGTACACCAGCAGTCCAGTTTATAAGAGCAAAGTCTTTGAAGTTAATGGTAAGAAGGTCGGTTATATTCACCTGGGTCGCTTCTCCAAAATGACCAATTCAGATGATAGTAATCCAACAGATGCCAATCTGGATCCTGTATTTGCGTAATTTGCTAAAGAAGGACTTTCAGATCTGATCGTAGATCTACGCTACAATGGCGGGGGCTACGTAAGCACCGCTGAGCACCTGATTAATCTCATTGCACCATCAACGGCCACAGGCGTGATGTACAAAGAGGTTTATAATAAAAATTTGCAGAATATCGACCGCAGTAAGAGTATACTCCGGTTCCAACCGCTCACAGATGCAGATGGTAACATCCGGTATGATTCCCAAAATAAACAACTTACCTACGCGAATGTAGATTATTCGAAAGCCGGGAATACTGCAACCTTTAAGAAAGCGGGTGCACTAACCAGCATTAGAAATGTTGTATTCATCGTAACCGGGAATACGGCCTCTGCAAGTGAGTTGACCATAAATGCTTTGAAGCCTTACGTAAATGTGAAACTTGTCGGCCAGACCACCTATGGAAAACCGGTTGGATTCTTTCCTGTGACCATTGAGAACCGTTATGATGTCTATTTCTCCATGTTCGAGACTTTAAACTCCAGGGATGAGGGCGGGTATTACGCAGGCATGAAGCCTGATATCGTCAATGAAACTGATGATTCAAAGCGTGACTTCGATGATGCGAATGAAAACTATATTGCCAGAGCGCTAGAAGTGCTTGCTCCGGGTAGCGCCACAAATGCCAGGGCAACCATGAGTGTAAAAGGTAGAAATGGCGCTACGCTAAACCTTTCTCCTTCAATGACAGAGAA
>DDAD01000062.1:0-4184 GCA_002333205.1 Pedobacter sp. UBA2067 | reverse complement strand
GTTTTCAAACTCGTCACTTGCCTTATGGTAGTCCTTGTGATCTTCCACGCCAAAATATAAGAACGGAATACCCTTTTCGTGGAATGCACCCTGATCACTTTGGTTCGTCCAGTCATCAACCGTAAACTCCGGATTATCATGTCCCAGCATGATCTTCACGTTTGGCTGCGTATGGGTCAGATAGTTCTTAAGCTCCGGATGTTTAAATGTTCCGGCTGCATAGAGCTCGTGCTTGTCATTATGGCTGATCATGTCCAGGTTGATGTTGATCATGACCCGGTCCAGTGCAAAAGGCGCATGATTTACAAAGTAATTTGATCCCTGCCAGTCGAGTTCCCCGGCGTCAAAAAAGGCAAAAACAAGCGTGTAATTGGGCTTTTCCTTTTTATAATGTGCAGCAATGTTTAACATGGCTGCCACACCAGATGCATTATCATCGGCGCCATTGTAAACCTCATTTTCGATCACGCCCAGATGGTCATAGTGCCCGGAAATCACGATGATCTTTGACGATTTACCCGGAACATAAGCAATGACGTTCTTCGCGTTTACACTACTGCCATCGCGTGCTTTAGCTTTAAAGGCTTGTTCAAAATCAGTTAGTTCCGGGAAGGTACTTAGTCCCAAAGCCGAAAGTCTCTTTTTTAAGTATGCTCTGGCAGTAGCAGCGCCTTCAGTTCCGGTTTTTCTGCCCTGGTATGCTTCAGAGGACAAGGTTTTAACATCTTCAAGCAAGTTATTTGCACCCTTTGTCTCTTCCACCTTCTTCACCGTCTGGCAACTCATAAGTAATGCTAGTGGTATAAATAATCTGAATTTCATTTATGTGTTGATGTGTTTACTGGAAAATGTAATGGTTTACATATGCCTTTTGTTCTAATATATTACATTTTTATGATTTACCGATCTACCTCAACAAAAACTTAATGTATTCCGGTATGTTCTTTTGCAGTATTAACTAGAAACAAAATTATAACAGCATGGAGTATAGAAGACTAGGTAAATCCGGATTACAAGTCAGTGCATTATCCCTGGGCAGTTGGCTAACCTTTGGAAACCAGATTTCAGATCAGGTGGCCGATGAACTTATGGGCGTAGCATATGATGCTGGTGTAAACTTTTTCGACAACGCAGAAGGCTATGCCGAAGGGAAGTCTGAAGAAGTGATGGGCAGGATCCTAAAAGCACATGGCTGGGCACGCGAGTCTTTTGTCGTATCAAGCAAGGTGTTCTTCGGAACAGAGAACAAGGGCCCAAATCAAACCGGACTTTCGAGGAAACACGTCATTGAAGCATGTAACGCTGCCTTAAGGCGCTTGCAGGTAGACTACCTGGATCTTTATTTCTGCCATCGTCCAGACAAGAACACGCCAATAGAAGAAACGGTGCTTGCCATGAACACGTTGCTGCAGCAGGGCAAGATCCTTTATTGGGGAACTTCCGAATGGAGTGCTTCAGAGATCATGGAAGCCATCAGCATTGCTAAACAGTATCACCTGATCGGCCCAACCATGGAACAACCGCAGTATAACCTGCTGGAGCGTACCAAAGTGGAAAAGGATTATCTTTTGCTGTTTAAAGAACACGGGTTAGGTACTACAATCTGGTCGCCACTGGCATCTGGTCTATTATCCGGCAAGTACACCAAAGGTGATGTAAAAGACACCCGTATGGATCTTAAAGGCATGGAATGGCTGAAAGAGTCTATATTAGCAGAGCAGAATCTGGCCAAATCGCAACAGTTGCAGTCGCTGGCAGATGAACTAGGTGTGCCATTAGCGAAACTTTCACTGGCATGGTGCTTAACCAATCCAAATGTGAGTACCGTAATTTTGGGCGCCTCTAAAACCGAACAGCTTAAGGAGAACCTTACCGCACTGGAAGTTGTACCATTGTTAACAACAGAGGTCTTAACCAGAATAGAAGACATCATGCAAACCAAACCTTCGCTGCCTCAATTTTAATGGATGGGAATATTCACCATTAAGACTATCGCTTCAAAATGGGGGTAATCGAAGCCAGGAGCCAGGCTTGGCTCAACTAAGAGACCTGTTTTAAAAAATAC
The DNA here is from genome assembly GCA_002333205.1 of Pedobacter sp. UBA2067. Classification (GTDB taxonomy): domain Bacteria; phylum Bacteroidota; class Bacteroidia; order Sphingobacteriales; family Sphingobacteriaceae; genus Pedobacter. Next base: position 2,119 of record DDAD01000062.1, on the reverse strand, counting down.
CTGTAAATGCAAAAGGGCGCTTCAATTAGCGCCCTTGTTATAGGTAAATGTCTGGCAACGTTTTCTGGTTAGAAAAGGATCTTTATAAAAAAAAGATCAGCATAGGCTGATCCGGGTATTGGCTAAAACTATCCTAAGTAGGACTTAAGGATCTTACTTCTAGAGGTGTGACGAAGGCGCTGAAGCGCTTTGTCTTTGATCTGACGTACACGTTCACGGGTTAAGTTAAACTTCTCACCGATCTCTTCAAGAGAAAGCGGGTGATTGGTGCTTAAACCGAAGAACAATACGATAATCTCACGCTCACGTTCCGTAAGGGTGGATAAAGATCTCTTAATTTCTTCAGAAAGTGATTCGTTGATCAGACTGCTGTCTGTATTTGGCTCATGGTTTTCCAGTACGTCAAGAAGTGTATTTTCTTCTCCCTGTACAAAGGGCGCATCCATAGATACGTGGCGTCCAGAATTGCTTAAAGTATCGGAGATTTTCTCTACGGTTGTTTCAAGGATGTCGGCAAGTTCTTCTGGTGAAGGCTCACGTTCATATTCCTGCTCCAGTTTTGAAAAAGCTTTACTAATCTTGCTTAAAGAACCTACCTGGTTTAATGGGAGACGTACAATACGGCTTTGCTCCGCGATAGCCTGCAGAATAGACTGGCGGATCCACCAAACAGCATAAGAGATAAACTTAAATCCTTTGGTTTCATCAAAACGCTTTGCCGCTTTAATCAAACCCAGGTTACCTTCATTAATGAGGTCACCTAAAGTTAAGCCTTGATTCTGATATTGCTTCGCCACAGAAACCACGAAACGCAAGTTGGTTTTAGTTAATCTTTCTAAAGCCGCCTGATCACCTTCGCGAATTTTTCTTGCTAAAATTACCTCTTCCTCTGCCGTGATTAAATCTACTTTACCAATTTCGTGAAGGTATTTGTCAAGGGATTGACTCTCACGGTTGGTTATGGATTGCGTTATCTTGAGTTGTCTCATTTATGTGCGTTACTGCCTTATTATGGTGTGAACGTGCAAAAGTATGAAAATTCCGGGCATTTTAAAACTTAAATTCCTGTAAACGTTACACTTTGCACCTGATTTATGTGTGTCCTTTAAGCAACAAAAATTATTCCAAGATTGTTTTGAAAAGCCTACAGAGTTTCATTGCAGCGTCATGTCGCCGCCGCCCCGCCAACGTAAAAATTACCGATTCATTGTGTCAAATTTACACTATCGTCTAAATATCAGAAAGTTTGAAGATTTCTTTTGCTCTGATACCTTTCTCCGTCTGTTGTAAGGTGCAACATTCATTTACACTGTCGTGCTCCATTAAAAGTATGTAATTGTTGGCAACAGCTTCCTCAAGAAATGCCTTTTTTTCTACAAGTGTCTTTAAAGGAAACATGTCATAGGCCATTACATAGGGTATCGGAAGGTGTCCAACGGAGGGTAGGAGGTCTGCCATATAGACAATTGTCTGCCCTTTGTACGTAATCTGTGGCAGCATCATGGCGTCGGTATGGCCATAAGCAAACCGGATCTTTACATTTTCCTGAAAGGATTGATCTTCTTCATCGGAAACGAACTTCAGCTGTCCACTTTCCTGAATAGGCAGGATGTTTTCTTTTAAGAACGACGCTTTCTCCCGATCATTAGGATTTACCGCCCAGTCCCAGTGCTGCTCATTACTCCAGTAGGTTGCTCGTTCAAAGGCCGGCTTTAGCTTTTCACCCTCACGCATAATGGCACCACCGCAATGGTCGAAATGCAAGTGGGTGAGGAATACGTCGGTAATATCAGCACGATTGAAGCCCAGTGCCGCAAGCGACTTGTCCATGGTGTCCTCGCCATGCAGGTGATAATGACCCAGGAACTTACTGTCTTGTTTATCGCCAATGCCGGTATCAACCAGTGTAAGTCGGTCGCCATCTTCGATCAGCAGGCAGCGCATGGCCCAGGTGCACAGATTTTGGTCATCTGCAGGGTTGGTTCTTTGCCAGATGGATTTTGGTACTACGCCAAACATGGCGCCGCCGTCGAGCTTAAATAATCCGGTTTCAATGCTGTGTAACTTCATATTTGGTTATGATTTTTGTAAAAATAGAAAACCCCCGGTATTAGGCCGG
>DDAD01000043.1:2466-6795 GCA_002333205.1 Pedobacter sp. UBA2067 | reverse complement strand
TTAAGAGGCGAACAAGAGCCGGCCAAAAAACACTTCTTTTACCTCGACAGGTCATTGCATATACCATATATCCTACGCTCAAAAGTTCAACCAGTATGCTTTGATATTTCAGCTTTGGCAGGTCAATCTATAAAATTGCCGAGAAATATCGATAAAGTCACACGACTAAACATCTTGACGTTTATATATTAACGATCCATTCTAATGCTATAAACAGCTTTATTCGAAAAACAAAAGCCAGGCAATGCGATCTATTCAGCTCGTATTCTCCTATAGCTGACAACCAGCCACACAGCTTTCAGCACCCTTCAGCCTGCAAAGCATCTCAACAGATCATAAGAATTCATGATTACCGCTCCCAGTGAGTTATTACCAAACCACATTTAAGCTTACCATTCAATAAATAACGGACACCCGCCTGTTTGCTGTAAAGTCTGAAGCTCCATTTAATCGCGTGACAATCTGTTGGACCGTAGGCTCGCATACTTTCACGCGAGCCTACGCGCTTAACAAACATCAGGTACGTAACGAGCAAGAAAATATTTGAGCAGCATACCAAATAGGCATTGTCTTCCATAAATTACATCAAGGAAAAAAAGGGTGCCTGATGGGGCACCCTTTTCTTGAAATGATATAAAAACAGATTAATACTGTCCGGTAGCCAGCATCACCAGGGTACAAGCCTCAACAGGCTCAATCGCATTGCTCTTCAGCAATTCTTCCAATTCATCGTTTTCCGTACCCGGATTAAAGATCACCCGCTTTGGGTTGGTCTTTAATATATAATCATAGTATTCGTTTTGTAAATGTGGCCCTACATACATCGTAATGGTATGCACATCCTCGTGGATCTGGCCTGGCTTCTCAATCTCTACTCCTGCAACAGCACCATGCTTAATACCCACATTAATGATATCGTGACCTTTTGCTTTCAACATCTGAGCGGCCTTATAGGCATATCGGCTGGGGTTTGGCGTTGCGCCTATGATTAATGTATTTTTCATAACAGTATATATAAAGGATGATAAAACAGGATTATAGTTAATCCATGTTTTACAACAAGTCCTCTAATTTAAAGTTTTATTGAAATTTTAGCACAGCATTCGCGCAGTTGATGCCATCAATTGCGGCAGACACGATTCCTCCGGCATACCCCGCACCCTCCGCACAAGGAAACAATCCCTGCACTTGCGGATGCTGGAAGCTCTCCTTTTCCCTCGGAATACGAACCGGAGATGAACTTCTGCTTTCTACCCCTACCAGAATAGCTTCATTCGTATAGTAACCTTTCATCTTTTTACCAAATCGCGGCAAGGCCTGTTGCAAACTGGTAAAAACGAAATCCGGCAAGGTATCCCGCAACATCACGCTTTTGGTTCCCGGCAGGTAAGAGTTCTTCGGCAAATCCACAGACAACCTGTTCTCCACAAAATCTACCATCCGCTGTGCAGGCGCAACAAGGTCNNAGGTCTCCCCCACCAAGCCTGAATGCTGTCTTTTCTATTTCGGTCTGAAAATGCATCATCCGCAGCGGATCTGTTCCTGGTACATCATCCAGATTGATCTGTACAACCGTACCTGAATTTGCAAAGGGGTTATTACGTTTAGACGGCGACCAGCCATTTACTACGATCTCTTCTTTATAGGTGGCACAGGGCGCAATGATCCCGCCTGGGCACATGCAAAAAGAAAACACGCCACGTTCCTCAACCTGCTCTACCAGGCTGTAGTTTGCGGGTGGCAAAAATGGACTACGAATATCGCAGTGGTATTGCGCTGCATCAATGATGGACTGCGGATGCTCAATGCGAACGCCAAGTGCAAAAGGCTTTGCTTCCACCAGAATGTTCTTGCGGTGCAGCAATTCATAGATGTCTCGTGCCGAGTGGCCCGTTGCCAAAATCACGGCATCAGCCATTAGTCGATCACCGTCATTTACAATAACACCTTTAATTTTACCTGATGACAGGATTAAATCGGTGACTTTACAATCGAAATGCACTTCGCCACCGGCCTCAAGAATAGTTTCCCTTATGGCCGTGATGATTTGTGGTAGTTTATTGGTACCGATATGTGGCCTTGCATCAATCAGAATATCTTCCTTGGCTCCGTGTTGCACGAAAATTTCCAGCACCTGATTTACATCTCCGCGTTTATTGGACCGTGTATATAATTTACCATCGGAATAGGTACCGGCCCCGCCCTCTCCATAACAGTAATTAGATTCGGTATTTACCAGCCCTTGCTTGTTAATAGCTGCAAGATCCCGGCGCCGTTGCTTTACATCTTTTCCGCGTTCCAGTACAATTGGCTTGAAGCCATTTTGAATACACTGCAAAGCGGCGAATAAACCTGCCGGACCAGCACCAACAATGAGCACAGGCTTTTTATCGGATACATTTGGGTACTTTACAATATCGGACTCCGGCAGAGGCGCCTCGTCTAAAAACACACGAATTTGTAAGCGGTAAATGACGATCCGGGAACGCGCATCGATGGATCTTTTTAGAATTTTATAATCAGCAATTCTTGCCTGCTTGACCTTCAGCGCATCTGCCAAAGTGTGCAGAATAACGGTCTTGTTGTCCAGATTTTCCGGAGCGAGTTTAATTTCGATGTCTTTTAGCATATTCCTGTCAGGTTTTTATCCTGAATCGTAACAAAGGTACAGAAATTGATTCTAAACCGTATATTAACGTGGATAAACCAATGTTATAGGTGAAGCTAAAATTTAAAACTTCATTTGATTAATTTTTAAGACATGAAAAAAATTGTATTAGTAGTTGTAGGAATTCTTGTTCTATTTGTGGTCTTCAGCGGGTGCAGTGGCTACAATAACTTAGTTCAACTGGATGAGGAGGTAAAAACAAAATGGAATCAGGTAGAAACACAATACCAACGCCGTTCTGATCTAATTCCAAACCTTGTGAGTACTGTTAAAGGTGCTGCAAAGTTTGAGCAGACAACGCTAACGCAAGTTATCGAGGCACGCTCGAAAGCTACGCAGGTTACCGTTGATCCGGATAAGCTAACGGCTGAAAACATTGAAAAGTTTCAGAATGCACAAGGCCAGGTTAGTCAGGCTTTAGGTCGTTTGATGGTGCTTACGGAAAACTATCCGCAGCTACGTGCCACACAACAGTTCAGTGATCTTTCCGTACAACTTGAAGGTACAGAAAACAGAATTGCAACAGCACGCCGTGATTTTAATGAATCGGTGCAGACGTTCAACACGAAGGTTCGTTCTTTCCCGAACAACCTTACTGCAGGTTTATTCGGTTTCCAACCGAAGGCTGGCTTTAAAGCTGATGCTGGTGCCCAAAATGCACCTAAAATTGAATTCTAATTTACAAATTACATCTGGTAAGGGTAAAGTTGGTTTTTTATAAGGCCAGCCTTACCCTTATCTTTATTATAGCAGAATATGGCTATTTTCACAGAAGAAGAACAGGAACTTATAGCAGCTTCGATTGCAGAAGCGGAAAAATTAACCTCTGGAGAAATCCGCATTGCCATTGAAAAGCATTGTAAAACGGATGCTTTTGAACGTGCAACGGAATACTTTTTTAAGCTTGATATGGACAAAACCGCCGAGAAGAATGGCGTGCTGATCTACCTGGCTTATGAAGACCATAGATTTGCCATTATTGGCGATAGCGGTATCAACCGCGTAGTGCCGGAAGATTTCTGGGAGACTACCCAGATTGCTATGAAGGCGCATTTCGCCAGCGGCAACTATGCTAGCGGCATCATTGCAGGTGTAAAACTTGCTGGTGAAAAGCTTGCCGTATATTTCCCTACAGCGCATGATGATGTAAATGAACTTCCAAACGACATCATTGATATGGATAAACATAAATTTTAACAGGCTATGAATTCACATGATCTTGCAAAATACACCATGACGAAGATCATGTTAGCATCATCACTAAAACCAAACATACAACAGATGAAAAAACTAGTGATAGCTTTTTTACTGGCGCTAACCTGTGGAACTGTTTTTGGGCAGGACTTACCTGAGAAGCCCAATAAATTGGTTAATGATTATACGGGAACTTTGTCTTCCTCGGAAGTACAGCAGCTCGAAAATAAATTGGTCGCCTTTGATGATTCTACTTCGACGCAGATTGCCATCGCGATCGTGAAGACGGTTGGCGATTATGACATCAACGACTATACTTTACAGCTTGGGCGTAAATGGGGCGTCGGTGGTGCGAAAAAGAATAACGGAATTATGATTGTGGTTGCATTGGGCGACCGAAAAATCTCCATCCAGACCGGCTATGGTGTAGAAGGTGCACTACCTGATATTTATACTAACCGGATTAT
>DDAD01000043.1:424-2381 GCA_002333205.1 Pedobacter sp. UBA2067 | reverse complement strand
TGGTGGAGGCTTTGGAGGCGGCGGTTTTGGAGGTGGAAGCGGTGGCGGAGGCTTCGGCGGTTTTGGCGGCGGAAGTTTTGGTGGCGGCGGAAGCAGCGGCAGTTGGTAATTAAAATGATAAATGGAAATTAAAAAATGGGATAAGCTTTCCACAAGATATGTGGTTAGAGAAAAATGGGCGACTTTACGTGTTGACACCTGTAAACTGCAGGACGGCGTTATTAAAGATGATTACTACGTACTGGAATACCCAAATTGGGTTAATGCAGTAGCGATTACCAAAGAAAACAAAATGATTCTGGTGCGGCAATACAGACATGCTGCAGATATCATTTCACTGGAGATTCCAGGCGGCGTGATTGATGGGGATGAAGATCCGGCAGATGCGGTTAAAAGAGAGTTACTGGAAGAAACCGGCTACTCGTTCGACAGCATTGAACTGATTGCCACCTTATACCCGAACCCGGCAACATCCACAAACCAGACCTTTACTTACCTGTTAACAGGTGGGGTGAAGACACATGAACAAAGTCTTGATGAGCATGAGTTTCTGGCCGTAGAGGAATATACAATTGAAGAGGTTAAAGAATTGGTGCTAAACAATGAGATTGACCAAGCTTTACACAGTGCAGGTATCTTCTATGGATTAGCAAAACTTGGCGCTTTAAGTTANNCCCTGATGAACGTTCATCAGGGCCTTTCTTTTTTGAAATGAGTTTTAGCTCATTTTCAGCTTCTTCTGGATATCGTGCACGTATCCTTTAAATTTTTTGTCTGTTTCGATCAAATCTTCCACAGTTTGGCAGGCATAGATTACGGTCGAGTGATCTCTTCCGCCGAAGAATGCGCCAATAGTCTTTAACGATGATTTCGTATGGCTCTTAGAAAGGTACATAGAGATTTGACGGGCCTGAACGATCTCACGTTTACGTGTAGGTGACTTCACCATATCTACAGGGACCTCAAAATACTCACATACCAGCTTCTGTATGAACTCCATTGAAATCTCCTTAGAAGTGTGCTTAATGAAATTCTTAAGCATTGTTTTCGCAAGTGCCAGGTCAATTTCCTTCTTGTTCATGGTGGACTGCGCCAGCAATGATACCATCGCACCTTCTAGCTCACGCACATTGTTGTCGATATTGTGCGCCACATACTCGATCACCTCTGAAGGTAACTCAATACCGTCTGCATACATCTTCTTTTTAAGGATGGCAATTCTGGTCTCCAGGTCTGGCACCTGTAGGTCGGCAGAAAGCCCCCACTTGAAACGGCTTAACAAACGCTCTTCTAATCCCGATAAATCCTTTGGCGATTTATCTGAAGATAAGATTACCTGCTTGCCCGATTGATGCAGGTGATTGAAGATGTGGAAGAAGATATCCTGTGTTTTCTCTTTACCGGCGAAGTTGTGCACATCATCCATGATGATTACATCCATAGCCTGGTAAAAGTTTACGAAGTCATTAATGGTGTTGTTCTTTAAGGAATCCACAAACTGCTGACAGAACTTCTCACAGGAAACGTAGATCACCAGCTTGTCTGGCATGGTTCTCTTGATTTCATTTCCGATGGCCTGTGCAAGGTGTGTTTTTCCAAGACCTACACCACCATAAATCATTAGCGGGTTAAAAGAAGTACCACCTGGTTTAGCGGCAACAGCATAACCTGCAGAACGGGCTAAACGGTTGCAATCTCCCTCAATGTAATTTTCGAATGTGTAGTTAGAATTTAACTGTGGGTCAACTTGCAGTTTCTTCAGTCCCGGGACGATAAACGGGTTCTTAATGTCTTTGTTGATGGCTACAGGAATAGGCATCGACTGGATCTTAGCTTCGGCTCCATTACCGTTGGAAGGCATGTTCGTTGTGTATGGATTGCCAGTGCTTGAGGACTTATCAACAACGATGTTATATTCCAATCTCCCCTCATCCCCAAGTTGCTTTTTTACAGTCTT
>DDAD01000043.1:0-378 GCA_002333205.1 Pedobacter sp. UBA2067 | reverse complement strand
ACTTCGGTACAAGTTTTTTCCATTGTTATTCTTAATTTGTTGGTTTACAGTGACGATAGGAGCGTAATGAATTGGCTCATTCGAGAGATCAAAAATTCAAAAAATTATCAACAAAATGAACAGAAATTTGATTTAAATCGTAACTGCTTAAGGCGTAGCTCCATACCTTCCCGAACTTCAACGTTTAATGTGGATAACTCCAAAATGGGCAAATAAATTGTGGAAATTCAGTTATTTTTAGTATTCACCGAAAGCACCTCTCAACACATCCGAAATCTCCCCCAAAGTGGCATAAACCTGCACTGAAGCTAGTATAAAGGGCATTAAGTTGGCTTCTGTACTTGCTGCAGCCTTCAAATCATCCAGTGTTTTTTGGAC
>DDAD01000042.1:4868-7459 GCA_002333205.1 Pedobacter sp. UBA2067 | reverse complement strand
ATATGGGAAACGGCAAATCCCCAGTTGATCCGGTTTGCCTGATTGATATAGCCCACCAGCCCTCCAAAGTCGTGAACTTCACCATTGATCGATACGTTTGCAACGATTTGATTTCTACCAAGGATGTCACTGAACATACCTACGATTCCACCTTGAACACCAGTACCGAACCTGCTTGTGGAAACGCCGACGCCACTATTAGCAAGGTAGTCGAGTTTGAATTTTGGTTTATATGGAATGGTCTGTAGAGAATCTGACTGCACCAATTCATAATTATTAAAGTTCTGCAGATTGTTGTTTACTGTTGTCACCCCTGCATTTTCAAATGGAGGAAGTATTGCGGCACTAAAGTTCAGGTCGTCAGCATTTACACTTTTGATGTTAAAGTTGCTCAGTGAAGCGTTATATAAAGTATAGCGCTGCGACCTGTAGTAACTATAAATGATCTCGTCATTTCGCGATACTGTAATCGCTGGTGAAAATTCTGTGATCCCGCTAATTCCGGTGAAATAGTCTGTAAGCTGATTTATCGCAGCAGATTCCAGATGGTATTCGTATAAATTCCGGAAGCCATCACGGTTGGAGAGGAAAAAGATTCGTTTCCTGTCGCCTGAGAATACGGCATTCAGGTTGTTTGCGCCTTCGAATACCGGTATGTTTTGCACGCTTTTAGTTGACAAATTTAGCAGCGCAAGATTAAGTGGGTTGGTTGCCGCTTTGAGTCCCTTGTCTATTGCTGCTCTGTCGGATGAGAATACAAGATATTTACCGTCTGGTGCGTAGTTTGGTGCGTAATCGGAATATTCATCGTTGGTTAACCGCTCTACTTTCTGCGCTTCAAGATCGTAGGCAAAGATGTCACTTTGGCCTTCGACCATTCCAGAGAACGCAATTGACTTTCCATCTGGAGACCAGGTTAGGTTACCAAATTGTTCAACCTCACCCATATCTTTCTGTAACAAAGTTTTGCCTTTGTTTACATCTACAATCATGAGCTGATTTTTCCCTTTACTGAAGATGCTAAATGCAAAACGTTTGCTGTCTGGCGACCAGGCGCCTGCAGATTCCAGAAAGTTAAAGTCGTCAATGTGTGTGTTCGTAGCCTGGCTGCTCAATTTTCTGATTATTCTACCGGTTTTCGCATCCGCCAGAAAAAGGTCGATTCCGAAAAGGTCTTTCTCCGAGAGGAATGCCAGGAACTTACCATCTGGGGAAATTGCCGGCGCGACGTTCATGTTACCGCCGTTCTTGTTATCTACGATCTTTGTGCCTCGTATCTTCACCTGGCTACTATCCGTTTTGAGCATCGGACGGTAATGTGCCTCGATTGCTTGCTTCCACAGACCCGAAAGTGCCTTGTCATCAAAGCCTAGTGTAAATCTTAGTGCATTTTCGTATCCGTATTTTGCGGTGTTCTTAAGCAGTGGAACAATCGTGCTGTCTCCATACGTCGAGCCAACGAATGTCCAGAATGCCTGGCCATATCGGTAGGGGGAGTACCTGTTAGAATTGGTGAGGTCCTTAAGAGAAGGGATATCCCGGTTGAGCAAGGCGTCTCGCATCCACATGGAAGTGAATGCGTCGGTCTTCCCAATAGACATGTATTCCGCCATACCTTCCACCATCCAAAGTGGCACCTGACTAACATTTTCCAGACTTAGTGAATCTGTCTCCAGGAGCGTGTGATATTGAAATGCATGTACAAGCTCATGACCAAGAACGTGACGCGTTTGATTGCTTAGCTCCATTACGGGCATGATCACCCGGTTTTTGAGTGCTTCAGTAACACCGCCAGTACCAATACCAATTTCGCCGTTTAATGCAGTCGTTTGCTGAAAGTCAGGATGATTGTTGTAAAGAATTATTGGATTTTTCTTTTTAAAGGTATCCTGAAAAACCGATTGGTGCATTTTGTACCAGGTTTCGGCATCCTGAGCATACTTTTTAATGAACTTCTCATTTTTAAGGTAATAATAGATCTCAAAGTTTGGTGTTTGGAGCACCTTGAAATCTTCATTTTTATACCTTACACGGTTCTGTCCAAAGCTCTGTGCTTTGATACTTGCAGAACTGACAAAGGTAATTAGAACTGCTGCAGTAGCAATTTTAAAAAAGGTACCTGTTTTTCTCATACATGCTCTATGGTTATGTATTTCCGTTCGCTTTCTTTTTAGCTTCTTTTTCTTCTTGGCGCTGTTTTCTTCTTAGTTCTCTTTCTTCTTTACGGGTAAGCGGTGCTTCTGTAGCAGCGGGCTTTTGTTGGGCTGCTTCGTTTGTTTTCTTATTATCTGCTTTAANNCATCAAGGGAATCCACAATTGTCGTATCATTCGCGGTTGTATCAGGCACGTAGCGAGGTGTCGGGCAGTTGTAAGTCCGCGTTATTTCTACTGTTGGTTTTGGAAATTGGCCAAAGGTATACCCGGAATTAGGGTCTTTATATACCTTTTCCATGAACTTAGCAAAAATGGGCAACGCAGTTCTTGAGCCTTCACCAGTCTGGCTGTTTTTGAAATGGGCGGTACGTTCGTCACAACCTACCCAAACGCCTGTTACCAGATCCTTTGTGATACCCATATACCAGCCATCTAC
>DDAD01000042.1:0-4839 GCA_002333205.1 Pedobacter sp. UBA2067 | reverse complement strand
CCTTATTCAGGAAGGTTCCGTAGGCACGAACCATCTCGAAAACACTTACGTCGTTTGGACCTAAACTTACTGATGGTACGGATTGAAGTGGACTTTCAATACCCACCTCATGCGCCCATTTAACGACATTATCCCAACCCACATCCTCTGTAACCTGGGCAGTAATGGTGTTTACGGATCTTGCCATCGCCAACCTCAGTGACATGGTTTGATAGGTTGTACCCCAACTTGCATTACGCGGTTCCCAGGTTTCCTTTTTACCCTTTTCATCATAGGTAATCTTTACAGGTTTGTCCACGTAAGTGTCGCAGGGATTCATACCACTTTCAAGCGCCGCCAGGTAAGCAAAGGGTTTAAAGGTTGAGCCTGCCTGACGCTTAGCCTGGTTCACATGATCATATTTGAAAAATCTATGGTTTATACCGCCGACCCATACTTTGATTTTTCCGCTTGAAGGATCGAGCGTCATCATGCCGGTGTTAAGAATCTTTCCATAATATCGGATCGAATCCATAGTAGAGAATAATGTATCTCGGGTGCCGTTCCAGGAGAACACCTTCATTTTTTTCTTTTTGTTGAAGTATGCCTTGATAGAGTCCGGGTCATTGGGATACTTTTTCTGTAGTAAACCATAGATCCTCAAGTTGCGCATGGCTCTGTCCGGATAATCCACTTTCTGCTTCTCTGAATCATACCATGGATCTTCCTTTCCCCAAGCGTTATAGAATCGCTTTTGAAGTGATTTCATTTGGTCAGCGACTGCCTCCTCAGCATACTGCTGCAGGCGCGAGTCGATGGTTGTGTATATTTTCAATCCATCCTCATACAGGTCATAGTTGTTTTCCTCGCACCATTTCTCCAGGTATTTTGCAACTGCAGTACGTAAATAGGAATCTCCATCACTACTTTCTTCCAGATCCCCCGCTTTAAGCGTTATGGGTGTATCTTTAAAGGATTGAAACTCAGCGTTGGTGATATAGTTATATTTAGCCATTTGTGCCAGGGCAACATTTCTCCGATCCAGTGCATTCTTAGGATTTCTGATGGGGTTGTATAACGTTGTTCCTTTAAGCATTCCGACCAACATGGCTGATTCAGGAATCGTTAGCTGGTCCGTCTCGCGATCAAAATAGGTTCTAGCAGCAGTTTTAATACCATATGCATTATTTCCGAATGACACGGTGTTTAGGTACATGGTAATGATATCGTTTTTTGAGTAGTTGGACTCAAGCTTTACTGCAGTCATCCACTCTTTCAACTTTGAGACAATCGTCCTAACCAAAGGGATTTTACCAGTGAAACCCTGAGACTTGTTATAGCGTGTACGGTAGAGATTTTTTGCAAGCTGCTGGGTGATCGTGCTTCCGCCTCGTTTATCTCCAGTAGCTGTTGAAATACTACTGGATAATAGTGATCGAAAATCAATCCCCATGTGGTCGTAAAAACGCACATCTTCTGTCGCAATAAGTGCGTTTATTACACTTGGTGCAATTTCTTTAAAATCTACTGGTGTGCGATTTTCTTTAAAGTAACGGCCGATAAGTTTGCCGTCTGCCGTATAAAGTTCCGATCCTACACGTTGCGTAGGGGCCTTGATGTCAGTATAAGATGGTGAATATCCGAACAACCAGAGGAAGTTGAGTTGTAAGGCGCAGAAGAATAGGATAACAGCAAAAATAAATATGAAAGTATAACGGATGAATTTATTCCCGATTTCTCTAAACATAGGTTTAAGGTCAGTATAAAATAGTAGTAAAGGTTATATATGGTTGCAAATTAACGTAATTAAATTACTAAAATTTTAGGGAAGAACTAAATAATAGCACGCCGGGGCTTGTTAGCCTGTTTTTTTGATCAGCTTAACTACCAGGTATTGTGACATTGCGGAAGGGAAAATTTGCCCGGCACGAGATTATTAATACATTTGCAGCGCTTTTGGTTCCATATGAAATTTACTTTCATACAGATTAAAAGGGAATACGGTGTAATTCCGTAACTGTCCCGCAGCTGTAAGCTCTATAAACGAAACATCTATCCAGGCCACTGTTGAAAAATGGGAAGGCGATTGTTTCGGGAGTAAGTCAGAAGACCTGCCAACCGCATATTATTTCATAGCTTTCGGGGATTGAAGCTGGGAATGGGTTCGTAGTGTACAGACTGCTCATTTCTTTTATTCTGCTGTTTGCTGTGCTTAAATCACAGAGATGAACAAGAAACTAAAACTTTATGCACTTGCAGGCTTTGGGCTTGCACAATTTTTGAATTTGGATGCTCCGCTTGCGCAGGAGGTGAAATCATTGGATGAGGTGGTGATCATGGCTACCAAGAATGATCAGAAGCAGAATCAGACCGGCAAGGTCGTTAACATCATTGGCAGGGATCAGTTGGAGCGTAGCGCAGGTAAAACATTACCTGAATTGCTCAGTGAACAGGCTGGCGTTATTGTTGGCGGTGCTACGAGCAACCAAGGCTTGAACAAGGGATTGTTTATCCGCGGTGCTGGCAGTGCTTATGCTGTTGTACTTATCGATGGCATACCAGTCGCAAACCCCTCTGGAGCAGGTTCTGCCTTCGACCTGAGAATGTTTGGCATTGACCAGATTGACCACATAGAAATTATCAAAGGTGGACAGTCTACGATTTATGGTTCCGATGCTGTCGCTGGCGTGATTAATATCATTACCAAAAAAGGAAGCTCTGATGTGAGTAGCGTGTTCGGTAACGGTACAATTGGTTCATATGACACCTATAAAGGAACAATAGGCATCAACAGTAATGTTTCTGGATTCTCGTATAACATCGGCTATACGCAGGCAAAAACAGCGGGAATATCAGAAGCTGCTGATTCGGTTGGGACTGGCGCCCCTTTTGAAAAGGATGGGAACCGAACCGCAGCCTTGAACGCGAATTTCTCCTTGCAAGCGACTAAGGAGCTAAGTATCAGCCCATTTTTCAGGTATTTTTATGGACGTTACGATTTTGACGGTGGCGCCTTCCTGGATAATTCAGAAAACAGGTATAAAACAAAACATTACAATGCCGGACTAAATACGAAGTATGAGTTTGGTACTGGTAAATTAAATTTAAATTATAGCTACGAAACGACTTGGAATGATACCCGTAATCAGTATGGTGTGAGCCAGTCACAAGGTAAAATGAACTTGCTGGACTTATATTATAGCCAGCAACTTGGTGATAACTTGACCTTGCTCGTGGGTATTGACAACCGGTTAACAAAGCTTGAAGGTAGCTATCGGGCAAATGCTAATCTCTTCAGTACATATTCCTCCTTGTTTTTACATGATGTGAAAGGCTTTAATTTAGAGGTGGGGGGACGATATAACAAACACGAGGCGTATGGTGACAACTACACCTACAGCGTTACGCCTTCATATGATTTAACGAAATCTGTTAAACTTTTTGGAACAGTGTCAACAAACTTTAAAGCCCCAACTTTGGATATGTTGTTTGGTTTGTACGGCGCGAATGTTGACCTTAAGCCAGAAAGCTCTCAGAACTATGAGGCCGGGGTAAATGTAAGAACTAGTGACAACAGCTTAAGTTTAAGGATTAGTGCCTTTCACCGGGATCTTACGGATGCTATCGTGTATGGCAATCGAGGTTACGTGAATCAGTTAAGTCAAAAAGCAAAGGGCTTTGAAGTTGAACCCAGGCTAAAATTAAATAAATTCAGTGTGACAGGATTTTATGCCTATGTAGAAGGCACTGAGTTTAATTTTGTAAACAACCAGACGGAGAACACACTTTTCCGTAGACCTAAACACACCTTTGGAATCAATTTAGGCTTGCAGGCTACTGAAAGCTTCTTTGTAAGTGCAAATGTTAAGCGATTAGGTAAACGCACCGACGGCGATTTTGACTTTAATAATCCGCACATCGTAACGATGCCCGCGTTTAATTTAGTTGACATTTACGGTGAATACAAGCTGCCGAAGACTCCATTTCGGCTATTTGCTGATCTCAAAAATATCTTCGACGAGCAGTATACCGAATATTACGGGTACAACAGTATGGGCTTTAACATGAATGCAGGCGTTGCTTTTAATTTCAGATAAAATTGATAATTTTGTATAAACAACAATTAATCATGGCAGATATCAAATTCAATCCACGTACACTTACCTTAATCCTCTTTATAGTGATTATTGGTCTTTCCAGAGTGCTACTTCCAATGTTCGGCGATTTGGAAGCAATAGCGAACTATTCAGCTGTTGGTGCATTGGCAATGTTCGGGGGGGCTTATTTTAACAACAATTTGAAATCTTTTAGCTTTCCGATCTTAACGTTACTATTAAGTGATGTTCTTTTATCACTTACTGTATACAAAACCGCGAGTAATGGCTTTCTATATGAAGGTTGGTACTGGGTTTATGGTGCATTTGCATTAATGGTATTAACCAGCAAAATCATCATGAAAAAGGTAAACGTACTTAGCTTTCTTGCAGCAACTTTAGCGACTGTGATGATTCATTGGATCGTCACTGATTTTGGAATCTGGTATGGTTCGGCATTCTAGCCACAAACCCTTGCTGGTTTCTGGAGTGTTCTGGCTGCAGCAATCCCATTTGAGTTCCGTTTCCTTTATGGTACGATCGGTTATGGAATTGTGATGTTCGGCGTGTTTGAAGCACTAAAAGTAAAATTCCCTGTTTTGAACTTCAATGCAGGTCAGCGTGCATTAACGGTTTAATTGATTATAGAAATTTAAAGCCCCTTTTGTTCATTCAAAAGGGGCTTTCTTTTTAGTAGATGTTATCTTTGAATATGAAGAAGCGACTTGTTGTGCTAACTGGGGCGGGAATTAGTGCAGAGAGCGGT
>DDAD01000137.1 GCA_002333205.1 Pedobacter sp. UBA2067 | reverse complement strand
TGACGTAAATACGATTGGTTTAGATGCAGTACCTTCAGCCATGATTTTTCCACCTCTGGTAACTACTAAGGAAGCTTTTGACCCCTCGTCACCGCGGATAACTGTTCCGGCAGGAATGGTGAGGGTTACGCCATCGGTAACATAAACAAAACCTTTTAACAGGTAAACTTTAGAAGCATCCAGCGTTTTGTTGGCTGATATTGTACCCTCAAGGGTTTCCGTTGTAGCAGGGTATACCGTAGTTTTAGGATCAAAGTTCGTCCAGTCTTTAGTCCAGTCAGTTGTTCCAAAAGCACCTTTATAAGCCACTTTATCAAAGAATGAATCTGCAAGAGATGCATCAGAGCCTGTAGGTGGAGTAACCGGATCAACAATTGGGTCAACAGTCGGATCGTCGCTTTTTGAACAGCTGCTCATCAGAGCGGTTCCTGCCATCATTGCGGCTATAAGACTAAGGTTAAATTTACTTTTCATGTTTGCTATTTTGTTTAATCAAAAATAGATCGGGTATGTTACCGGGATGTTAGTTAAGCGTTACTAATACCTTTGTTTGTTGTTAAATTAACATGAACAAATTGCCAGTAAACACAAACAGCTATAGCGTTTTTCGCCATAGCTGTTTGCAGGAATAGGTATTTAATATTTACTTGATCCGGTAAGAAAAACCGATGGTAAGTGTGGAACCGAAGGTATCCGCGATATTCAACTTATCTGTACGTTTGTCATACGATGCATCAGGGTCTGCACCTTTAGCCTTTTGATAATAGATTGCACGGTTGTTCAGGATATCGCTATAGTTGAGCTTGATCTCAGCTCTCGATTTTGCAAAGCGCTTTGATAGCTGCAAATCAAGAACATTCCTTGGATTTTCATAAATATCCGGATCGATCACATTACCAACAGCCCAGATGCGTTTTCCGATCCGGTTAAATAGTAAACTTATCCCAGTCGAGTTTTCAACTTTTGAATTATACTGCAAACCGGCATTAATCAAGTATGGAGATTGACCTTGCAGGGGGCGTTTACCAGTACTATTTATCGTTCTGGAGACCTTCACTTCTGATTTCATGTAGGAAGCATTTGCACTGAATGTGAAGTTCGCCAAATCTTCGCTGATCAGGTCTAACGGTCTTCTAAACTCCATCTCAATTCCGTAGAGTGTCGCAGATTCAGAGTTTCCGTAGCCGAAGATCCTTCCGGTACTACCTAGCTCCAGTCGTTGTTCAATAGGCAAATCAAACTTTTTATAGAAGGTAGAAACGGAGAATACTTGTCCGGCAGATGGGTATAGTGCATAGCCAAGATCCACATTGGTCGTCTTGGATTGCTTCAGATTGGGATTACCTACTACAGTTACGTTCTTGTTAAAATCGTAAAATCCGAATGGTGCAATCTCGCGGAATTCCGGACGACCAACAGTCTGTGACCCAGACAATCTTACACTTGCTTTTTCAGTTAAATTATAGATCAGGTTAACGGATGGCAATAGGTTAACATACGTGGTATCTACATTTATCGCAGTACCGGCATTATCTGCACTATTCAGCTTTTGATTGTAGGACTCTAACCTGGCACCTACTCCTATCCTTAGTTTCTCGGTTACAAAACCATCAAACATGGCATAACCTGCATTCAGAAAAGAATTTGCATTATAGACATCCGAACCGTTTGTGATGTCGCTTAGCACATAACCATTTTCACGGATGTTTTGAGGTGCAAATATTTGATCTTGGGGCAGCGATAAAAGATCTGCATCAAACTGGCCGTTTCTTATAAATCCAAGTACCCTTGCAGCGAAGTCGCGCTTCCTGTATTGGGTAAAATAACCTAGCTTTATTTTGTTTTTCTCCTGGATCCATTTAACTGGAATGGTCAAGTCTAACGCTCCACCGTATAGATTTTCATTCAGTTGGGAGTTGAAATCTCCAGCAAGTCTTGGATCTGCTTGCCCCGAGGAAGGAATACTTGCGCGGGTATATGCACCTTGACCGCCCTCTTGCTGATATTCCATTCTTTTGAAACCTGGTTCCTTACGGTCTGTATTTGCGTAATTCAGATTCCAGTCTAGTTTGATCTTGCTGTTTTCAGACAATTGGTGATTACCCGTTAGTTGGGTGGAGATTAAAGAGCGTTGCAGCAGATAATCGGCTGTTCTGAAGAATCCACTATTAGAATCATCAATACCTTCACGTGCAGTAAACTGATTTTCAAGTACACGGTTATAGATATTCTTTAGCGCGATCTTATTTGTGCCCCAGGAATAAGCAAAGTTTGCCAGTCCGCCGATGTTTGTATTGTAGTTGAATACGTTGTCACTGAACCGGTCGCCAATTGCATCTCCCATAAACGCGATCTGCTCGCTTTTGCGTAAACGCTCATCATAACGGTAAGAAAGGGATAGTACCGTTCCGAACTGGCTGTCGTTTTTAAACCGCTTGCTGGTACCATAGTTTGCCTGAAAGATTGGGCCCAGTACAGATTTCACATTGTTGTAGCCCCAGTTATTGGAAAACTGTTTGGAAAGTGCCACACGTTCGTTAATTGGTAAGCTTAAATAGGTATTTTTTGATGGGAAGTTGGAAGGAATTTCCCGGTCTTTATTCGCGAAGCCAAACACCTCGCCACCGCCTCTTTCTGTACGCTGAAAATCTTTGAATGCCGACTGGAAGTTATAAGCTGTACCTAAAGAGAAGTTCAGGAACTTGGTATCCGGGAAATCTTTTGTCGTCACTTGCACAACACCACCGGAGAAATCTCCAGGGATATCTGCTGATGCGGTTTTATTTACAACGATGGCATCAATTAGGTTAGACGGCAGGATATCAAACGAGAATGCTTTTTTATCTACTTCGGTATTTGGCAGAACAGCATTGTTCAGCATTGCGGAATTGTAACGGTCGGACAGGCCCCGAACGACGATAAACTTGTTATCCTGGATACTTGCACCACTAACGCGTTTTAGAACTTCTGAGGTATTCTTATCAGGACTTCTTTTGATCAGTTCTGCAGAGATACCACTGGAAATGTTGATGCTGGCCTTTTGATTTGCATACAGATTGTTCACCGACTCCCGGTTAGCCTTGTAGGTGATTTTAACCTCTGCGAGGTTATTCTCTGAAGACTCCTGAAGTACAACGTTTAGCGGTGTGATGGTGTTCTCCTTGATCTCCACATCGGAGATGGTCTGTGTGACATAACCAACATACGATACTTCAAGGGTATATCGTCCGGTAGCCACACCAGCGATTAGGAATCTGCCTTCAATATCGGTAGAAGCACCAATTTTGGTGCCTGCAATTTTAACGGTTACCCCCACCAGGGTCTCTCCTGTTTTCTTGTCCACTACAGTGCCTGAAATCTTCCCGATTGGGGCAGCGATACTGAAACTGCTGATGAAAAGAAGTAGAAGGGTTAATACGCTGCGCGTATAATTAACTTTTGCTTTCAATTTGCTTAATTTTAATTTAAAGCAAAAGTAGCCCGAGCTTGTTAGCTCAACGTTAGCCGAGCATTACCATTCATTAAAGCCTGTGTTAAGCGGGTGTTAAATGTGCCTCTAACTAATATTTAAGGCCGATTTTCTTACAGATGAAGTGTAATAGCCATAACGGGCCGATTAACAGAAATTTAACATCATCCAGAAAAGAGGGTTTCTTCCCTTCCACCTTGTGCCCGTAGAATTGACCGATCCAGCTTAACACAAAGATCACCAGTGCAGATACCCACATGGCGGGTCCGCCACTTTGCTCCCATTTCTCGAGCATGACAATGAAAAAGCTCATGATGAACACCGCGATAAGCATGAAGTAAGACATCACCGGCGAAAGCTTGTAGTAATAATAGATTGCGAAAGCAATGAGGAAGGATGCCCAGTTCACAAAGCCGTTGTACTTACCCAGGAAGTCCAGGTGCGGAAAGGGTATTGCCCAAACCAGTGCAAGCAGGCTGAACACGATCAACGGAACGCAGATCCAATGGATCAGTTTGTTGGTCGCGTTTTGATGACTTTCGCCGTATTTGTCGAACAGTACATCAATTTCCCTTTTTTCCGCTTGTTTAACTGCTGTTTGCTTGTGGATTTTGGCCATGCTGTAAAAATAAAAAAAGCGGCAGATAAACTGCCGCTTTCCATGTTTAAATTCGGTAAGATTAATCTGGCTTGTCTTGCAGAATTAACCGCAACTGCCCTAGATTGATCTTGTTATTTTATTTAGCGAATGATACGGAACGTGTCTCGCGAATTACAGTAACCTTGATCTGACCTGGGTAAGTCATCTCGGTTTGGATACGGTTCGAGATATCTGCCGCAAGCAATTCCGCTTGCTGGTCGGTTACACGCTCGCTTTCTACCACTACTCTTAATTCACGTCCTGCCTGGATAGCGAATGTTTTTTCTACACCAGGGTATGATAGGGCAAGCTCTTCAAGTTCTTTCAGACGTTTGATATAGCTTTCTACAACTTCACGTCTTGCTCCCGGGCGTGCACCAGAGATGGCATCACAAGCCTGGATAATTGGAGAAATCATGGAAGTCATCTCAATCTCGTCGTGGTGCGCACCAATCGCATTGCAGATTTCCGGGTGTTCTTTATATTTTTCTGCAAGTTGCATACCCAGAATTGCGTGAGGTAGTTCTGGATTATCATCAGGCACTTTACCTATATCGTGTAGTAACCCTGCCCGTTTAGCCATTTTAGCGTTTAAGCCGAGTTCTGCGGCCATGGTTGCGCAGAAGTTTGCAACCTCACGGGAGTGATGTAACAAGTTCTGGCCGTAAGATGAACGGTAACGCATACGACCTACCATACGGATCAACTCCGGGTGTAAGCCATGGATGCCCAGGTCGATCACGGTACGTTCACCGATCTCAACGATCTCGTCTTCGATCTGCTTCTTGGTTTTAGCAACGACCTCTTCGATACGTGCCGGGTGAATACGTCCGTCAGTAACCAATCGGTGTAATGCTAATCGGGCAATTTCCCTTCTTACCGGATCAAATCCAGACAGGATGATTGCTTCCGGGGTATCATCAACGATGATCTCGATACCAGTTGCAGCTTCAAGTGCACGGATGTTACGTCCTTCACGGCCAATTACACGACCTTTGATCTCATCACTTTCGATATGGAATACCGAAACGGTGTTTTCAATCGCAGCCTCAACAGCTGTACGTTGAATGGTTTGAATTACGACTTTCTTCGCTTCTTTAGTTGCAGTAAGTTTAGCTTCATCTACAATATCTTTAACCTGAATCATGGCTTGTGCCCTTGCTTCAGTTTTCATGTTCTCTACAAGTTGGTTTCTGGCTTCTTCAGCGCTTAGACCAGCGATGGTCTCCAGCTGTTTCACGTGCTGGGTTTTTAGGTGTTCTACCTCTTCCTGCTTCTTAACAGCAATATCAGTTTGTTTTTCCAGGTTCTTTCTTTGGTTGTCAAGTTCCTGCTCTTTACGGTTTAGGTTTTCCAGCTTTTGGTTTAAAGACTGTTCTTTCTGTTTGATGGCGTTTTCACGCTGATTGATCTGGTTGTTTTTAGCATTTACTTCCTGCTCATGCTCCCCTTTAAGTTGAAGGAACTTCTCTTTGGCTTCAAGTAGCCTGTCTTTTTTCATGATCTCTGCCTTGGTCTCGGCATCTTTCAAGATCTTTTTAACTTTTGTTTGCGCAGCAATCTCCTGCTTCTTCAACAAATTCCTCAACAGGTATCGCCCTGTGATAATCCCGACTGCAAGGCCGGCGAGTATGTATCCTATTATTCCTACTATTTCCATTTTATTTATATATAAAAAAACCGTTATTAAAATTTAAATTTCTTGTACATACCATCAAAAGGAACAAGTCTGGTATGACTTCCACCCTCTAAAATTATAATAATGAAACTTAAAATTTAACAACGGTTAAATTTCTTTGCTAAAGTATAAAGAACGCTCTATTTTGAAAAGAAGTCGTTTAATAAATTATCTAACTCCTCTATTTTTTCTGTAACGGCTGTATCCTGATCCTGCACCTTAGATTCCACCCTTAAGGCGGCGGTTGCATAATGCAGCAATGCCATAGAGAGTAAATCCTGTTTATCTCTTACGGCATAGTTTTCCTGATAATCTTTGATACGTTCATTGATAACCTTGGCTGCACGCCTTACGATTTCCTCCTCTTCCGTAGCCACCTTTAAAGGGTAGATACGGTCAGATATAGATATTTTAATCGAGATTTCTCCCATTTCTTAGCTTTGTTTCACTATTATGGTATGGCTCATTTCTTCAGTAATACAACACACTTGTCAATCTCCCGTACAAATTCATTGATCTTCTGTTTGATGTCGAGTGACTTCTCGGAGGTTCCCTCCAGGCTTTTGGCAAGCTTTAAAACCCTTAGTTTCTCCTCCAGTTCTGCATTCTTGGTTCGTGAGCTTGTTAAAGCAGCTTTTACAGATTCATTCTCCTGTTTAAGCAGGTCATTTTCCTCCTGAAGCGCATTACACAGCTCGATCAAACGAGCTGTTTTATGTAGTACGGAATCTAACTGATCTGCTACCGTGGACATTTGTTATCTGTTAATCTAGCTGTAAAACCTTGCTAAAATAAAAAAATATATTATTTTCTTATCTCCGCTTTTGCTGTTTGGGCTAAGTTAGAAATAATCTTCTGCATAACCGCATCGATTTGCTTGTCGGTTAATGTCTGATTATCATCCTGTAACGTAAAACTTAAGGCATAAGATTTTTTCCCTTGGGGAATTTTATCCCCCATATAAACATCAAATACTTGAATGTTTTTGATAAGTTTTTTCTCTGTTTTAAACGCAATTCTCTTTAGATCTTCGAAAGTCACAGCCAAATCTACATACATGGACAGGTCACGACGCACTGCAGGATACTTTGGAATTTCCTTATTGATGATCTTGTTTTTTCGAACCATGTCCATCAGCAATGCCCAGTCGAAGTCGGCATAGAAAACATCTTTGTCTACATCAGCAGTCTTGCGGTCCTTTGCTGTAGCTGCACCGAAAGTCACGATGGTCTTATCTCCACGGAAATACTTTAACCCGTAAGCGAAGTTTTCATCAGCTACTTCGTCAATTTGGAAGTTGGTTAATCCCAATCTGCCCATTACGGCATCTACGGTTGACTTGATGTGATAGAAGCTTACGGTGCGTGGTTTCTGATTCCACTGTTCTGTTTGCAGATTGCCCGAAACCAGTACGAGTAGTCGTGGCCTTTCTACATATTTCTCGTTGATCAGGTGGTATGTCTTTCCGAATTCGTAGAACTTAAGGTCAGCGTTCTTGCGGTTCTGGTTGTAGGCAACACTTTCCAGTGCTGGCATAAGCAGGCTTTGGCGCATTACATTCAGGTCAGAACTCAGGGGATTTAAAATCTTTACAGCCTCATCTTCATTTTTAGAATACGCGGACTTAGTTAACGAATTACACCAGATTTCCAGAAATCCATTCGCAGTTAACATATCAGCAATAACGTGCTGTGTTTGCTCGCGGTTTGGCTTTACACCATAAGACAAGCTTGCGTTTACCTTGGTTGGAATAGGAATGTTATTGTAGCCATAAATACGAAGTACCTCTTCGGTAACGTCACATTCTCTGGTTACATCAACTTTATAGGCAGGCACCTGAAGTTGCAGACCAGCTTCTGTTTCTGCAGCTACACGCATACCCAGTGCTTCTATAATTTCTTTGATCTGTGTTTCCGGGATTTGGACACCGATCAAAGATTGAATATTCTCGTAGCTTACTTCTACATCAAATGGCTTAACAGGGTTTGGATATAAGTCACCCACCTGACTGCTGATGGTACCGCCACCAAGCTCCTGAATAAGAAGTGCTGCACGCTTCAATGCATAAACTGTAATCTCCGGATCTGTACCGCGCTCGTAACGGAAAGAAGAATCTGTTTTCAGACCATGCCTCTTGGCGGTCTTACGAACACTTACTGCATTAAAGTAAGCACTTTCCAGGAATATATTTGTGGTTTGTTCGGTTACACCCGAATTCTTGCCGCCGTATACTCCGGCAATCGTCATTGGACCTTGCTCGTCGCAGATCATCAGATCCTCCGCAGAAAGTTTACGTTCTACACCGTCTAACGTTACAAATGGGGTACCTTCTTCACATTTCTTAACGATTACGCTCCCTTTAATTTGATCTTCATCAAAGGCGTGTAATGGCTGACCAAGGTCATGAAGCACATAGTTGGTCACGTCTACAATATTGTTGATCGGCCTGATGCCGATAACTTTTAACCTATCCTGCAACCAATCTGGTGACGCTTTAACCGTTATCCCAGAAATGGTTACACTACTATACCTTGGACATGCACTCTCATCTTCCACCCTAACCGGAATGCTTAAGGAATCATTGGAAACGTTAAAAGCTTCCACTTCCGGCATTTTGATGGATGTGCGGAAGTAAGCCGCAAGATCTCTTGCAACGCCCAAGTGAGATGCTGCATCCGCACGGTTTGGCGTAAGGCCAATCTCAAACACGAAGTCATCCTCCATTTGGAAATGATCTTTTGCAGCAATACCAATCGGGGTATTTTCATCCAGTACCATAATACCAGCATGCGAACCGCCCAATCCAATTTCATCTTCAGCACATAACATCCCTTCAGACACCTCGCCCCGAATCTTAGATTTGTTAATTTTAAAGGGTTCACCTTCATTTGGATAAACGGTTGTACCTACGGTAGCCACAACAACTTTTTGACCTTCAGCAACGTTTGGTGCTCCACAAACAACCTGTAGTAAGTCAGGTCCGCCAACATCTACGGTGGTTACGCGAAGGCGATCTGCGTTCGGGTGCTGTACACAGGTCATCACCTTACCGATCAGTAATCCTTCCAGACCGCCTACAATTGGTTGTACTTTATCTACGCTTTCAACCTCTAAACCAATGTCCGTCAAAATCAAAGAAAGTTCCTGCGGAGTTTTATCTGTTTGGATGAATTGCTTAAGCCAGTTATATGAAATTTTCATGATATTACTCAGTATAAAGCGCAAAGATATAAAATTATGCTGTTGCTGTTCCATGACGCGTCAAAACACTAGATCAAGCCCTCATCACAGAAGCTATAATAAGAATGATCAGTGAGGATCAGGTGATCTACAACGAGCAAGTCCAGCAGCTTGCCCGCTTCCACCAGCTTTTTCGTAAGCTTGATGTCTTCCGCGCTTGGCTTTAGATTTCCTGAAGGATGATTATGTGCAAGGATGATGTACGCAGCCTGATGTTCCAGTGCGGTTTTAAAGATGATCTTTGGATCAGCAACAGTGCCTGACTGCCCGCCTTTACTAACCAGGTGTTTGGACTTCACGTGATTTGCCCTGTTCAGCAGCAACATCCAAAACTCCTCGTGATTGAGGTCGGCAAAGTCAGCATGCAGGTGCTGGAAGGCATCACGAGAGCTCCCAACTTTAACGACCTCTTGCCTGGCTGTCTCTTTTCTCCGGCGGCCAAGCTCCAGCGCTGCCACAATGGCGATGGCTTTCGCCTCTCCAATGCCTTTAAACTTCGCCAGCTCTTTGATTGAAGCCTTTCCAAAGGCATCAAGATCATTCTGGTAAGCGGTTAGCATACGTTTACTCAGGTCAACCGCAGTTTCCGTTCGGTTACCAGAACCAATTAATATGGCTACAAGCTCCGCATCCGTTAACTGTCGCCTGCCATTGAGCATCAGCTTCTCCCGGGGCCGGTCGGCTTCTGCCCACATCTTTATTCCTAACTTCTGTTCATAAATTTCCATAAACAAAAAAACGGGATAAGCAGTGCTTATCCCGTTCGGAATATTGTAAGTATATACTTAGCTTAAGCCATTAACAAAGTTAGTTAACTTAGATTTGTTGTTAGCTGCTTTGTTCTTGTGAATAACGTTTTTCTTAGCTAAACGGTCTAACATAGAGATCACCTTAGGTAGTAATTCTTGACCAGATTTCTTATCTTCTGCAGCACGTAGTCTCTTGATGAAAGTACGAGTTGTTTTTGCCTGATATCTGTTACGTAAACGCTTCGCTGCGTTTGCTCTTATTCTTTTTAAAGCTGATTTATGATTTGCCATTGTTTTTAGCCTATAATTTCTATTTTTTTCGGACTGCAAATATAGAACTTATGTTTTTAATTTACAAAACCCTGTGAGAATATTTTTATTAACAGATTAAACCACCGGCAATTCCTGCTAATAAAGCGCCAAAATACAAATTAAAAAACTAAATTGTTACTTTTGGAAAAAAGACTAACAGTGAAAAAACGAATTGCCATCTTTGCCTCCGGTTCTGGATCGAATGCTCAAAAGCTGATGGAGTACTTTAAAGACAGCACCGAAGCAGAAATCTCGCTTGTATTAACCAACAATCCCGATGCATACGTTATTCAACGTGCAGACAACTTCGAAATTCCCGTACACATCTTCGACAGAAACGAATTTTACAAGACAGACCGGGTACTCGACCTGCTTAATGACCTTGACATTGATCTGATCGTACTTGCAGGCTTTTTATGGCTTATACCTGTAAATCTGATTAAACGCTATCCAAATAGAATAATTAATATCCATCCGGCTATCCTACCGAAGTTTGGTGGCAAAGGAATGTATGGTGACCATGTACACCATGCCGTTATTGCGGCCAATGAAGCTGAAGGCGGGATTACCATACATTATGTGAATGAAAATTACGATGAAGGCGAATACATCTTTCAGGCTAAATACAAGATAGACAAGAATGATAACCTGGAAATGATCAAATTCAAAGGTCAGCAATTGGAGCACTTACATTACCCTAAAATTGTCGAAAACATTCTAAAAAAGCTTCCAGAGTAGTTTTATTGCAGCTCCTTAAAATAAATCGTTAAAAAAAGGCTACTTTTGCGGCTCAAAATTCTTCACAGATGAGTCAATCAATAAAGATCAAAAACGCTTTAATTTCAGTCTATTACAAAGATGGTTTAGAACCTTTAGTACGTCTGCTGGTAGCTCAAGGTGTTCAATTATTCTCTACCGGTGGTACCGAGCAGTTTATAAAAGACCTTAATTTACCAGTAACTGCGGTAGAAGATTTAACCGGATACCCTTCTATTTTAGGTGGTCGCGTTAAAACTTTGCACCCAAAAGTATTTGGTGGTATTCTTAACCGTAGAGGCTTAAAGGAAGATCAGGAACAGATCGCATCCTATGAAATCCCAGAGCTTGATCTTGTTATTGTAGACCTTTATCCTTTTGAAGAAACCGTTAAAGCTAGTGGCACCGAACAGGAGATCATTGAAAAGATCGACATCGGTGGAATTTCACTGATCCGCGCTGCAGCCAAGAACTTTAACGATGTAGTGATCCTTGCTTCCAAAGACGACTACAGCACGCTTCAGCAACAACTTGAAACACAAAATGGCGAAACAACTTTAGCACAGCGTAAAGCATATGCTAAAAAAGCATTCCACGTTTCCTCAGGTTATGATACCGCAATCTTTAATTACTTCAATAACGAAGAGCCAATCAACGTCTTCAAACAAAATATCTCTTCCGCACAGGTTCTTCGTTATGGCGAAAACCCGCATCCGCAAGGTGTATTCTACGGAAACCTGGATGAGATGTTCACCAAATTAAATGGTAAAGAACTTTCCTATAATAACCTGGTAGATGTTGATGCAGCAGTTGCACTAATCGATGAATTCAAAGCGCCTACTTTCGCCATCTTAAAACATACCAACGCATGTGGTATAGCTTCACGCGAAACCATTCTTGAAGCATGGAATGATGCACTTGCATGTGATCCTGTTTCTGCATTTGGCGGCGTATTAATCGCGAACCGCGAGATTGATCTGGCAACCGCAACCGAGATCAACAAACTATTCTTCGAAGTACTGATTGCACCAGCTTACCAGCCTGAAGCTGTGGAACTTTTCCGTGCAAAGAAAAACCGTGTTATTCTTAAACGTAATGAGGTTGAACTATCTAAAAAACAGTTCAAAACCTTATTGAACGGCGTAATTGAACAAGATAAAGATCTAAGCATCGAAGGTCCGGAGCAAATGAAATCTGTAACGGAAAAACAACCTACTGAACAAGAATTACAAGATCTTTTCTTTGCAAACAAGATCGTAAAACATACAAAATCAAACACGATTGTTTTCGTTAAAAACCAGGTATTGGTTGCAAGCGGTGTAGGCCAGACTTCAAGGGTTGATGCCTTAAAACAAGCAATCGTTAAAGCAGAATCTTTTGGATTTACACTTCAAGGTGCGGTGATGGCTTCTGATGCATTCTTCCCGTTCCCGGATTGCGTTGAAATTGCTGCTGACGCAGGTATTACTGCAGTTCTACAACCCGGTGGATCAATCAAAGATGCAGACTCGATTAATATGGCAAATGAGAAGGGTATAGCGATGTTAACTACCGGTATCAGGCATTTCAAACACTAAGTTTTTTTTCCGCAGATACAATAAAAAGCTGTAGTTTTACATTACTTATAGTACACAGAATTATTCATATTTAAATCATTACCTATAAATGGGTTTATTTAATTGGTTTACACAAGAGGTTGCCATAGATTTAGGAACCGCAAATCCCCTGATTATACATAACGATAAAGTAGTAGTTGACGAACCTTCTATCGTTGCTTTCGACCGCCAGACAAACAAAATTATAGCTATAGGACGCCAAGCCATGCAAATGGAAGGTAAAACCCATGATAATATCCGCACTGTACGCCCATTGAAAGATGGTGTAATTGCAGACTTTAATGCCGCAGAAGCCATGATCAAAGGCATGATCCGCATGCTTAATGGTGGAAAAGGCTGGATGTTCCCATCCCTGAGAATGGTTATCTGTATCCCTTCCGGCATCACAGAAGTGGAGAAACGTGCCGTACGTGACTCTGCTGAAATCGCCGGTGCCAAAGAAGTTTATTTGATTCACGAACCTATGGCTGCTGCTGTAGGTATCGGTATTGATGTTGAAGAGCCAATGGGTAACATGATCATCGATATCGGTGGTGGTACAACAGAGATCGCCGTAATTGCGCTTTCTGGTATTGTATGTGACCAAAGTATCCGCGTAGCCGGAGATAACTTCGACTCCGACATCGTAAACTACATCCGTCGCCAGCACAACATCATGATTGGTGACCGTACCGCAGAGAAGATCAAAATAGAAGTTGGTGCTGCATTACCAGAACTTACCGATCCACCTTCGGATTTTGCTGTTCAGGGAAGGGACCTGATGACCGGTATTCCAAAACAAATTACCGTTTCATACACCGAAATTGCACACTGTCTGGATAAATCTATCTCTAAAATTGAAGAAGCGATCCTTAAAGCTTTAGAGATTACGCCACCGGAACTTTCAGCTGATATCTATCAAACTGGTATTTACCTTACTGGTGGTGGTGCCTTACTTCGTGGTTTAGATAAACGTGTTGCGGCAAAGACCAAATTACCAGTGCATATTGCCGAAGATCCACTTCGCGCAGTTGTTCGTGGTACCGGTATCGCCCTTAAAAACATCGGTGGTTATAAATTTTTAATGCAATAAAAACGGTGGTGAACCTCAACTATGCGTAACCTTTGGATTTTTATAAACAGATACAACGCATTTTTTCTATTCATCATATTTTTCTCTGTAGGACTGATATTAACTGTTAAAAACAACATCTATCAGCAAAGTGNNGCGAATGAAGTGATCGGCAACGCTTATGAAAAACTGAATGTTTTCAAGAAATACATCAACTTAGGCCGCGTTAATGATAGTCTGGCAGCAGAAAATGCCAGACTACATACGGCTATCTTTGCCCTGCGCAACATCGACTCTGCCAAGAACACGGTTGTTGTCGATACAATCACCAACTATCAGTACACCTACCTGGCCGCCAGAGTTATCAAAAACTCCATCACTTTAAGAAATAACATCATTACGATCAACAAAGGCTCCCTGGACGGCATCGAACCTGGCATGGCTGTAATCGCATCAGACAAAGGCATTGTGGGCTTTATACGCGACGTATCGCCACACCTGGCTACCATTCAGTCATTACTCCATAAAGACACCAAAATCAGTGTAAACATCAAAAAGAACAACGCACTTGGCTCGCTGGTATGGGGTGACCGTAATGTAGATTTCCGAAAAGCTTACGTTAAAGAAATTCCAAATCAATACAAGATTAACCTGCGGGATACCGTTGTTACATCAGGCTTCGGCTCCTTCCCACCCGGAATTCCTGTGGGCCGTGTAAGCAATGCAGGTATCGCGACCGGCGATAACTTCCTAACCATAGAGATTGCACTCTTTAATGATTTCAGTACCTTACAGTACGTGAATGTCATTAAGCATAAATACGCCCACGAAGAGAAAGCCTTAGAAGCAAAACTGCCAAATGAATAGCAAATTAGTTTTCATCAACATCGTCAGGTGGCTGCTCCTCCTTTTCATTCAGGTATTCCTGCTGCGAAATATGGGCTTCTATAATCTTGCAACGCCCTTTGTGTACGTACTGTTTCTCCTGTTATTACCTTTCCGGACACCAAACCTCCTGTTATACCTGATTGCATTTGTAACCGGAATAACCCTCGATGCTTTTTACGACACCATCGGTGTACACATCGCTGCCAGTGTTACCCTCATCTATGTTCGTATTCTGTTCATCAGCGTCAGCGTAAACCGCGATGGCTTTGATGAACCCGAACCAACACTTGGAAATATGGGATTCAAGTGGTTTTCGCTTTATGCGTTACTTTGTATCTTTGCACATCATCTGGTACTTTACTTGCTGGAAGCCTTTAAATTAACTGAACTCTCCTACACCTTAATGCGGTGTTTATTTAGTGGTTTATTAACCATGCTAACCGTTCTATTGATAGAATTCGTTTTTTATAACAGGAAATTACGCTAATGGACAATTTGTTCGACAGGAAATATACGATCCAGGGTCTGTTTATCCTGGTTTGCCTGATCCTCATGGCCAAGCTTTTTTACATACAGGTGGGTAGTGACAAGTACTTCATCTCGGCAGAAAGTAATGTGCTGAAGAAGATCTATACCTTCCCCGCTCGTGGAGTGATCTACGACCGTAAGGGAAAGGTACTTGTTCAAAATGAGCCCGTTTATGACCTTATTGTCATCCCCAACCAGGTAAAAGCATTTGACACCTTA
Source organism: Pedobacter sp. UBA2067 (assembly GCA_002333205.1). Taxonomy (GTDB): domain Bacteria; phylum Bacteroidota; class Bacteroidia; order Sphingobacteriales; family Sphingobacteriaceae; genus Pedobacter. The sequence continues at coordinate 434 of DDAD01000137.1, read as the reverse complement.
GATCTTTGCAATACCATTGGAATAGACATGAAAGGCTTTCACAAGCGCTTCACCAAAGCAATGAACCAATCCAGGTATCAGCCATCAATCTTTGAGAAACAACTCTCCGTGCAGATCTATGCATCCTTGCAGGAAAAGCTTTCGAGGTTCCCAGGCTTTATGGTACAAAACAGAACCATCAGGCACTACCCAGATAGTGTTGCCGGACAGTTCTTTGGTTACGTGAAGGAGGTGACCAAGAAAGACATTGAAGAAAATAACGGCTATTACCGCCCAGGCGATTACATCGGCAAAGCCGGAATAGAAAAGCAATACAATGATGTACTCCGCGGGGAACGTGGCGTAATCAACATGCTCTATGATGCCCGCAATGTGCCGCAAGGCAGCTATGCTGAAGGGAAATTCGATACGCTTGCCCGTGCCGGAGAAAAGGT
>DDAD01000164.1:5054-11038 GCA_002333205.1 Pedobacter sp. UBA2067 | reverse complement strand
CTTCAGTTAGAAAGTGCCTGGCTTTTGGATTTCTACTGCGTTCCGTATGGTATCTAATTGGAACAATCAGGAATAACAATGCGGAGGCAGAAAATAGAACAGCAAGAATCCTTAACGTCAATCGCTTCCGGTTTGCTCTTTTTACTTCATGGTAAACCATGAAAACGGCTAAAAGTAAAATGGGAATGGCAAAGAGGTACAGGTTCTGCATATTAGCGAATGGTTCGGTTTAGTTGATTGAAATATGCTTTGCTCAGGTCATTGGAACTTCCAGCTTGTCTATATGGTCTGGCCTGAGTTGCACCAACAACGGCGTTTATGCCCCGTTCGGCTATAGCAACCTCGGCATTCAGGTCTGTTTGCAATGTCCATGAAGCCACAATACGCTTCATCGCTTTTAGCGCAGGCAAATACTTAGCTGGCGCAGTAGCAGCAGCGTTAACAAGGGCTTGTTCTGAAACCCGCAGCACTTTTAAATCAGCCGGATTTCCTTCAGCACCAGCTTTCCGTGCTTCCAGCAGCGAAAGACTGGCACTTAGATCTGATAATTTATCCTTAGCGCCGGTGTTATTACTTTTAGCGGTGGTTTGTTGAATTTCCGTAAGCTCACCCGTTAACCTTTTCTCTGCTTTAAGCGGGGAAGTCTTCACAACAGTCTTCGCGACATAAGCCCGTGATTTTTGCTGTAGATCTTTAAGCAACCGTAATGCCTTGTATTCAAATGGCAACGCCTTTTGGGGATCGTATGTTCTCAGTTGTAGTTCAGCACTCCACATTTCGTTCAGTGTAGCCTTCAGCTGGGCCTTAAGTTCAGGTTCAAAGAAAGTGGCATCTTCTGCCTGGTCATGCTTGTGTGCATACTGATCCATGAGCCCCTGAACGTCGCCATAAGCAGGCGCTGCTTCGTGAGCCTCATGCCCGTGCCCATCATCTGCACCGTGCGCCTCATGCTCCTCGCCTTTTCCGCCGATGTTCGTTTCTTCCTCTTCCCCAAGAAACTTTCCGTAGCGCAAACGAAGCATCTTCTGGTCAATACCCAGCTCATTACTGCGCTTCTTGAAATCGGCATCTGATATGGTGCTTCGTTCCCTTAACAATTTTTCGGTATCAATAATGATCTGCCGCTGGCTTCTGAAATACTCAGGCACCAGGTTCACACCATTGTCTATTCCCGCCATGCTCATCAAAGCTGCGGTATCCTGTATGGACACAAAGTACATATCTGAGCGACTTTGCTGCCCGTGATTGTCCGTAGCATTAATGTAGAAATATAACTCATCACCCGGCTTCATTCCGAGGTTTGCGAGTGACAACTGCTGTTTCAGGTTCAGCGATCGTTGATTATTAATGGGCGTATTAAAGCTTAGCTTGTGCTCTTTAAAGCTCACCGCCTCGCCCTTTCCGCTTGCGGTTGTCGCATATATTGCGGCGTTGGAAATTCCATAATCGTCTGTCATGAGCACCTGTAGATCCACACGATGTGGCTGCCCGAAGTCTATTGTACTATGTTGCTCCGGGCGGTGGATCTTAATTGCAACAGGCTGATCCTGGATAAGCTCCACCTGATAAAAGTCAGATTTCTTTCCATCCAGCATCACCTGGTAAAATCCCGGCTGCGATAGCACTTTATGGAAGGTCCATGATTTGCCTGTTTGGTCTGCCTTTTGGAGTTTAAAACGTTCTTTGTCATTCCAGATAAACCGGACATCATCAACCGGCTCAGAAGTTTGCAGCTTCCAGCTCACATTCGAGCCTGCCTCTGCGTTCAGCGTAAACTGCTCCTGCTGTCGTGTTTTTTTTCCGGTATACGCAGGTGGTACTATCGTAATGGTGTACTCCTCGATTTTGGCAGGAACAAGCTCTTTAACGACCTTTCTTTCAGTGGATGCATTCNNCTGTAATGCAGAAAGATCTGCAGGTGATACGAGCAACAGACTTGAGCTATCTTCAACTTCCGGGAACTTCCGGTCTACAAAACTAGCGACTTGCTGAAGCGACAGCTGCCAGTATTTGTTGAAGAAGGACAAGATAACAACACTCATTATCAACACAATGAAGAACACAATTAAACCAGCATTGAATAAGTAAGTCGACAGGACTGAAGTAAATAATGCAAGCGCTACTGAGAACAATAGAACCCGCGTTGCGGTTAAAACAACCCAGCGTCTNNTTGAGATGGGTTCATCACCCTTTAACTCCTCCGCTGCGACTGACAGTTTTGAAGCATCCCGAAAGCCCTCAGCTGCTGTACTTTCCGGCAAGACAAGCGGCATCAGAAAGAACACCATCTGATCTGACCATACCATATCGGTCCATTCAGGATTAAAACGGCTATAGAATTTGTAATGCTGCAGGCCCGATATATCACTAAGTGATAGTACGGGCGCCCCTGCCCCATCTTGCCAGATCGGCTTGCCATCAGCATCTGCTGAAGTTGCCTTTTGGTATAGGGTCACGTTTTGCATGGCCGTTCCCAGTAGATCTACGATTTGCGACCTGAACTTTTCGGCTTTATTACCGGCGTAACTAAATAGCCTTATACCCTCAGGCAATTTCCTAATTTCTGAAGTACCTAGAGGCTCATCAGAAAGCCAAAACAACAGGTCTGTATTTTGCTTAACTCCGCTGATGTTTCCAACACTTTCAATAGTAATTTTTCTTTCCGTAAACTTCGTAATGGCCTGTAGTGCAGCATTTACATAGGCAACATCAATCTTGTTTTTACCGCTAGATATTTGGATTCGGATTGTAGCGGTGTCTACCGGTAGCTCATTATTGTCAACCGGAACATTAGCGGCTTTGTAATAAATCCCTTTTTCACTCCATTGCGCTTCAAGTTTTCTTGAACGGCCATTCTGAAGTTGGTAGGCCGCTGCGGTCCAGTGCATTTTCGCGGTATCTACAGGCAAGTAATCCCAGTGCAGATTTAATCTGGTTGCAGGTTGTTCACCTTCAAAATTGAGTTGCTGTTTATCTGCAAAGATGTAAACACTTGCCCCTGCTGGTAGTTGATTATCCAATCCACGAATCAAGGAATAATATGGAAGCTTTGAAGCTGGCGGTTTAGAGAATGTGGTGAGCGTATCCTTCAGATCAATCTTACTGAAATTTGGCGCGAGATCATGAATTTCATAACCTGCCTTGAATAAAGAATCTAGTCTGTCGTGCTGCAGGCTCCACATTTGTGAGAAATGCTCCTTTTCAAGCAAGATCCAAGCGGGCTGAGCTGTTGTGCTCTGCTTTTTATAGGATACGGGGCTTGCTAACAAGAGGCCAATAAGCAGGATGGGCAAGCAACGAATGAGCAGAAGTGGCCAGTCTTGCACTTTGAAGCTGCGAGAACGCTGGTTTGTGGGTTTACCAAGCAGAAAAACACTACCTATCTTCAGGGTCTTACCCGACTTAATGTTCCACAAGTGGATAATAATCGGGATTGCTATTCCGGCTGCAGCTAATAAACCTAAAGGATATAAGATCTGAAACATACGCTGGTTCCTTTGCTATACTTTTAACTTTTTACGTTGGTTCAGGAAATCTCTTATGGCAAGATCCAAAGGCTCATCCGTGCTCAGCATCCGATAAAAAATGCGCTTGTCGAGTGCACGTTTCTTCACTNNAGTTCAAGCTCGTTCTTCGACATTAAATGGAAAACGATAACCTCATGTTTCATTGTACCGGCTACATCGAGCATATCAAAGATCTCGTCGGCATTTTGATAAAGATCTGAAATGAATATGGTAAGTTCCTTAGTTGTACCTGCGACATAAAGCGGCTTATATACATCTGCCGGAGTAAAAGTTCCTGCTGGTTTAATTTGTTCCAACTGGTAAAACAAGCGGGAAAGATGTTGAAAGTCTTGCTTGGCGGGAAGCGCAACTACTTCTTTTTCCTGAAAAATATTCAGACCAATAACATCACCCTGCAAATTCCCAAGATATGCGAGAGAGGCGGCCAGATAGCGGGCATAGTCGATCTTTTTAAAAGCTCCATCCTGATGGTTCATAGAGGCACTTGCGTCGACCACCAACCGCAGTGTAATGTTGGTTTCANNATCAGAGCGTGCAAACATTTTCCAGTCCAGCAGGCGAAGGTCGTCTCCAGGTTGATAGCTTCTGTACTGGCTGAACTCCATTCCGGGTCCTTTTACAGCGCTTTTATTAATGCCCTGCATAAAGCCCTCGATCGTTGTTTTAGCAGCGAGTGAAAGCTCTTTGATGGCCATCATGATCTTTGGATCAAGGAGTTTGCTCATTTCCAGCTGGGTATAGCTATCAATTTGATCAGTTCTTCAGTAACACGATCGGCACTCACGTTCTCCGCTTCTGCCTTAAAGTTCATCAGAATACGATGTCTCATTACTGGGAATGCCATGGTTTTAATATCTTCAGGAATCACTGCATAGCGACCAAGAAACAGTGCCCGAGCTTTGGCAGTGAGTATCAGCGCCTGCCCTGCACGCGGCCCTGCACCCCAGCGCACCCATTCCTTGACATAATTATGCGTCGTAGTATCTGGCCTGGTGGCCCGGATGATCTCCGTANNCGTAGTGCTTTTAAGCACATCGATTTCCTCAGCTGCAGATGGGTAACCGATTTTCACGTAAAGCAGAAACCGGTCAAGCTGCGCCTCGGGCAAGGGGTAAGTACCAGCCTGTTCTATTGGATTCTGTGTAGCCAGGATAAAGAAGGGCTTATCCAGAGGATAGGTTTGACCTCCGTAGGTAACCTCAAACTCCTGCATGGCTTCCAACAATGCCGACTGTGTCTTCGGCGGGGTGCGGTTAATTTCATCTGCCAGGATAATATTTGCAAATATTGGTCCTTTGTTAAACTTGAAAAAGCGCTTACCGGTAATATGATCTTCCTCCAGGATTTCTGTGCCTAGGATGTCTGTAGGCATCAGGTCGGGCGTAAATTGAATTCTGCGGAAGGAAAGATCCAGTGCTTGCGACATGGTTCTTACCATGAGTGTCTTTGCCAACCCTGGCACCCCTTCCAGCAAACAATGGCCGCCCGCCATTAATGCAATCAACATTTCTTCGATTACGACATCCTGACCAACGATGACCTTTTGTATTTCCTTTTTCAAGAGGGAAAGCTTTCCGATAAGCATTTCCACATTATTCGCCGAAATTTCCAAGATTTATAAGCTTTTTAGAGATGAAACGATGTTTTACGTTCTCAATATAGATGGTTTAAGCTATAAATGCTCAAAATTTTAAAAGGATATCAGGAAAATTACACGAAGCATAGTGTAATTAATACAACATTGAAGAATAATCCACTATTTTAGGAAGATGTTAAGGAATAAATTTGTCTTTGCACGTTTGAAATACAGCTCCGGAGATTGGGACACGGATCAGCGCATGCCCGCTAATATGCTTAATTCGCTCCTGGAGTATACGACCATACCGCTGGAGCAGGAAGAAAAGATCATTGACCTAAATACTAAGGAGATCTTTAACTATGCTTTTTGTTACCTCAGCGGACACAAACTTGTGCAGTTTAACAAGCAAGAAGCGGCAAACTTTAAGAAATACATCGAACAAGGTGGCTTTGTGTTTGTCGACGACTGCAATCATGATATAGACGGATTGTTCGCTAAATCTTTTGAAGCGCAAATGACAGCGCTGTTTGGTCCTGCAGCATTAAAGAAAATCCCGAACAACCATCCTTTATATACTACATTCTTCAAATTCGAAAAAGGTCCTCCAACCACTTCTTTTGAGCTAAATGGTTGGGGCGACGACCTGGTACATGATTATTTAAAGGCCATTCAGGTGAATGGCCGCATAGGTGTATTATATAGTAATAAAGATTATGGTTGTGAATGGGACTATGATTTCCGCAATAAACGGTTCCTTGCAGAAGACAACACCAAGTTCGGGGTTAATATTATTCTTTATGCCTTAGGTATAAATCCTTAGTCTATTCCATTAGAGATTGAAAAAATGGCTTTAGCTGTTCTGCCAGGATCAGGTGATC
>DDAD01000164.1:0-5028 GCA_002333205.1 Pedobacter sp. UBA2067 | reverse complement strand
TCCTCGCTTTGGGATACTTGCTTTTAACGGAAACAACAAACTTGACATAGTTACTGACGAAAGCCTCAGCATCAAAGGGCTTTCTTGGCGTTTTACCATCACCATTGCTGAAGTCGTTTGTACCTAAGGCGATGCTAACAACATCAGGACTATACCGGCTGAAATCCCACATAGCGGTACCATTTTCCTGAAAGTCTGTCTTTTCATAAACCTGAGCCATTGAAGGCCCATCACTATTCCAATTCCGGTATATACCAATTCCACTTACACTACTCAGCATATAGTTAACGTTCAGCATTCTTGCTAGTCGCGGACCGTACGCCATATACGCATTATGCTGATCGTGGTATTCAGCAGTTCCGCAGGCAATGTCGGATGCATCTGCCGCAGCACCACAGGTAATACTGTTTCCTATAAACTCGATCATCGGCGCCGCCTTCACCGGCATTGACTGAATACGCTTCGCCTCAACTTTAGCTATGTATATCGGGCCGGTGTGTGCCTCAGTGGCTTTGAAGATTTTCATGTAGTGTCGACCTTCGGGAACTTGAATCCGTATGGGCTCCGAGGAATTACCTTCTACTCTGATACGTTTTTGATATACCCCATCGAGTTCATATTGCAGATAGCTGTGTCCCGTTGCAGATGAGAGATTAGCATATATGCTGCACGCAGTTCCTTCGAAACTAAATCCGAAATGTACTGCAGAGCTTATCAGTTCAAGACCTTGCTTCTCATGATGGATAAACCGGCCGAATGGCTCAAGTTGTGCAGCGGATAGGGTGTCTGAAGTTTTGGTCACCGGCTTTAAAGGAGCGCAGCCAAATTGCGTTACACAAATGCTTAGCAATGTAATTGTCTTTATGATCTTCATTGAAGGATGTCGTAATCGGTTTTATTTCATCGCAAATTAATAAAGTTATGCTTGAAAATACCGCTCGGTTATTATCCAACCAAGAATTTGCCAGCAATATCCCTTAGGTCGAAAACCCAAAGCTACGGCCGCTGGTCTGCAACAGACTTACATAAATGGCTATTTTATGGCTCAAAAATTCACTTTCTGTGGTACAGCATCACTAAATCACCTCACTTATCGACACAAACATACACAGAACCCAACAAAAACCAGTTAAAACGACCAACATAGACCATCAAAACTACTTTTAGACACAAAAATGTGTGTTACATGAAGATTTTATCCAATTAAAAACAAAATATTTAATGTTTTACCAATTTATTTTACCTGAATTTAGTAGATTAAGCCATTCTAAAACCAAAAACTAATTTTATGAAACAAAAACTACTCGGAATTCTGGGAATTCTGGTGTTCTTAGGTAATTTTACCTACGCGCAAACCAGAACAATCTCAGGGAAAGTAACCGGAAAAGATGATGGACTACCTATTCCAGGAGTCAGCATTAGAGTTGTAGGTGCACAAACCGGCACCCAGACGAGCTCAGATGGCACGTACACGATCAAGGCTGCGCCCGGCGCCTCACTCACCTTTAGCTCTATCGGTTATAATACCGTAACGCTAAAGCCTGGATCTGGCCCGCTGAATGTGACTTTAGAAGGTACATCAAATTTACTCAGCGATGTTGTTGTTATTGGTTACGGAACACAGAAACGTAGCGACAACATTGGAAGCATCGGCTCCATCAAAGGTACCGAAGTGGCTCAGCAACCGGTACAGAACATTCAGCAATCGCTGGGCGGACGAATCGCCGGTGCCCAGGTTAGTAACCCAAGTGGGTTGATGAACTCCACGCCTGTAATCCGAATCAGGGGTACAAACTCTATTTCGTACAACTCCCAGCCACTTTACGTTGTCGACGGTGTACCAGTATATAGCGGCAATGAAAACGGAGGTACTGCAGCATCAGCCAGCCCCTTGAGCAGTATTAACCCCGAGGACATTGAAAGCGTTGATATCGCGAAAGATGCTGCTGCGACAGCCATTTACGGTAGCAGGGCTGCTAACGGTGTCGTTTTTATCACAACCAAACGAGGAAAACTGGGAAAAGCTGTTGTAAGCCTGGACGCATGGACCGGTATGAGCAAAAACTTCAACTTACCTGAACTATTAGATGCCAATCAATATACAGACATTAAAAACGAAGGCCTGAGGAACGCCGGAATTTACAATGATGATCCCGCTACGCCTAATGCGAACCGTTTTTACGCCACCTATACGGATCCAAATGGCAACCTGGTAAACACCAATTGGCTGGATTATATTTATCGCACGGGTACATCATACAATACCTCTGCAAGTATTTCCGGAGCAAATGACTATACCAACTATTACGTTTCCGCAAACTGGAGCAACCAGGAAGGTCTGCTTGCAGGTAACTCTTTCGAGCGAAAAGGAATCCTTGCCAACGTTGATCATAAACTCAGTAAGTACGTGACGGTTGGAACGAAGATAAACTATTCAAACTCACAAAACTATGCGGCTACGGGCTCTGGTTCAGCAGGCGGAGATGCATTCAGTATTACCGGGCTCGGCCGCATCGGACTGGTACTTCCACCGAACGTGAGTCCTTATAATAGTGATGGTTCTTACAATCTGAATGGAAATGCCTTAGGTGTAGGTGCAAACAGAGGCATTGGTGTTAGTTATTATAACATCGTACCGCTGCTGGATCTCAACCGCTCGAATAATGAGCTTAACCAGGTAAATTCAAATGTTTACATCCAGATAAAGCCATTTGCCGGCTTAACCTTCAAAAGTCAGTATGGCATTGACTATCTATTCAGAGATATCGACACCTATGCGAACCCATTACAAGGCGATGGAAACCCGAATGCTTCAGCTACCGGTACCTTCGCAAAAAACAAATCCTGGGTATGGAACAACACTTTGCAATATGATCGCAGCTTTGCTGAAGTCCATAACTTGAGCGTATTAGTGGGTAATGAACAGAACAGACTCACCACAAGAGGATTCGGCATCAACAGAACCGTCATTTCCGATCCTGCATTTGATGTTATACAGGCAGGTTATAGCACCAATACAGCCTCTGGCATGCTTTATACCGACAGCTATATTGCCTCATTCTTTGGTCGTTTGAACTACGATTTTGACAAAAAATACTTTTTGAGCGCTACCATCAGGCAAGATGAGGCTTCGCAGTTCGGTCTTGACAACAAGCGCGGATATTTTCCTGGAGGTGCCGTTGCCTGGGAAGTTGCCCGCGAGGAATTCTGGAAGTCCATCAACGCTGAAAAGATCTTTAGCAGTTTCAAACTAAGAGCCAGTTATGGTAAGGTAGGTAACAATAGTCTCGGCGCTTACGACTCCTATGGACTATACTCTACCGGACTTTATAACGGAAATGGAACCTTATTCTTCAATCAAACTGGGAATCCGAACCTACAATGGGAAAATATCAAGACGTTGGATCTTGGAGCCAACATTGGTTTTTTCAACAACCGCCTTACACTCGAGGCTACTTACTACAAGAAAAACATTGACGACCTGATCTTACAGGTACCAATAGCGCCTTCGTCAGGTTTGCCAAGCAGACCATCTGTAAATATTGGATCCATGTTTAACCGGGGTGTGGAACTTGCCTTGAATGCAGAAGCAGTAAGAACAAATAACTTCTCTTGGTCACCTTCATTCAACATCACGTTCAACCATAATGAAGTTACTTCACTTGCTGAAGGCGTAACAAGACTTACAACGGCAACCTCAGGAAGTGAAACCACCAACATTACCGAGGTTGGTCACCCGATTGGCAACCTTTATATCGTGCGTACCGACGGTTTCGATCCGGCTACCGGAAGAAGGATATTCCTTGATGCACAAGGCCGTCAAGTGCTCTACCAGCACGTTGTACCACAGGCTAACGGTGTGCCTAGCGGTTTCCAATGGGAGTACGCTGACGGCACCAGAGCACCCGCAATTACCCAAAGTGCCGATGCCGTAAACTACAAGCAAACGGCACCGAAGGCATACGGTGGATTTAACAACACCTTTACCTTCAAGGGATTTGACCTAAACGTGCTATTGACTTATCAGCTTGGCGGATGGACCTACTACGGAACCAATGCCGGACTGCGTGACCAACGCTTCTGGAACAACTCTACCGATATCCTGAACCGTTGGACCAGCCCTGGGCAGCAAACAAATATTCCTAAGCTTTACGCAAATGACAACGTTTCGAACGGATCATCAATGCCGATTTCGGAAAACGTATTTANNTCCTGAAAGTGAAAAGCATGAGCTTTGGTTATACTTTGCCAAAAACCCTGGTCAGTAAACTGGGCATGTCAAACCTTAGGTTCTATGTAAGTGGCTACAATCTATTCACCTTCACAGACTACCCGGGGCCAGATCCAGAGGTTTCATCAAACGGTGCGGCTTCGAATACAGCACAAGGGGTAGATAGAAATACCGCCGGAAATCAGCGCACCATAACCGGTGGATTCAGTGTTAAGTTTTAATAAAAGAGAAAATGAAAAAGACATATCTTGTAATATTGGGGATGGGGTTAATGCTAAATACCTCCTGTCAGAAGGATCTACTGTATCCAGAGTCTGAGACCCAGGTTTCCGACCAAAATCAGCAACCATTCAGCACAGCCGCTCGTATCCAGAGCCAGGCACTTGCCCTTTATGGCCGATTACGGAACGGACAATTTTTAGGCGGCAGATTTCAGGTCTACAACGATGTAAAGGCTGAAAACTGGATCAATTATTCCAACAACCAGATCACAGCATCAAACACCTGGAGCCAGAATGTGAACACCACGAGCGATGAGGTACAAAACGTCTGGGCACAAGCTTACAGAGCCATTAATGACGCCAATCTCTTCATTGAGGGTATGGATGCCAGCGGCACGGCACTGGTGGGTGCCACTGAAGGTGGGCACTACGTAGCCGAAGCTAAATTCGTCAGGGCGCTTTCCTACTACTGTTTACTTCAGCTTTATGCCCGCCCCTATGCTGACGGAAATGGAAGCAAGCCAGGTGTACCGCTACGCTTAACAGGGCAGTCGTCGGATAAAGATTTTAGCATAG
>DDAD01000143.1 GCA_002333205.1 Pedobacter sp. UBA2067 | reverse complement strand
GAAACCACGGATACTTTCATCTGTATTGTACATTGCTAAAGCAACACCATCACATTTAAAGTTGTAAACGTCGAAAGATTGTACTTCTCCACCATCTTCAGGCGTGAAAGTAAGGGTTAATTTACCTTTACCTTTAGTTACCAAATCCGTTGCACGGTATTGATCACCAAAAGCGTGACGACCGATACAGATCGGAGCGGTCCAGTTTGGAACTAAACGTGGAACATTGCTCATTACAATCGGCTCACGGAAAACAGTACCATCAAGGATATTACGGATGGTTCCGTTTGGTGATTTCCACATTTGCTTCAAATTGAATTCCTTAACGCGTTGCTCATCAGGTGTGATGGTTGCACATTTAATACCTACACCATATTTTTTAATGGCTTCTGCAGCATCAACAGTTACCTGATCATCTGTTTGATCGCGGTATTCTACACCTAAGTCGTAGTATTTAATATCAAGATCTAAGTAAGGTAAGATCAGTTTATCTTNNTTATCTTTGATAAATTTCCAGATGATGCGAGTCATCTCGTCACCATCAAGCTCTACAACCGGCTGGGTTACTTTAATTTTTTGTACAGACATATTACGAGTTCAATTTTAGTTCGATAGATTTTACAAAGATATAAATCTAAAAACAATTAAAGATTTGAGCGGGTTATTATGATAAAAACCTGAGATATGAACACAAATGAAGAGAATATTCCCGGAAGTGATTTAAGCTCGAAAGATAAATTACACCTTTCAGATCTGGGTGAAGTTAAAGACTTTGAAAATTTGGCTTACGATAAAGACTCCAACAGTTTCACGCTGGATGTACAAGGAGACGATGCAGAGTACGACCACCCTTTACCATATGATACCAGTGCGCCAACAGGTGAGGATTTCAATTCCACTTACGATGAAGCCAACCCACATATAGGAGATGAGTATTCTGCGAAGGATAGTCGTGTAGAAGGTACTTTGGATGACCTTGGTATGCGGATCGACGATGGCGATATTGTAGAACTTGACCCTGAGGATGAGTTTTTATCTAAAACACCTGAAGATGACCGTCCGGATCTGGATGAAGAAGGTTATCCAATAAATGATGCACCTCCAATGCCTTAAGCGGCTAAGGATTGATATCCAGGTTAAAGCGCCTGCGCATTTCCTCCAGTTTCGGATTTTTGCCAAGTAAGTATTGGTATTTCTCCGTGCTGGTGTATAAGCGGTTCTGAATTTTACGTTCCACCTTTTCGGTCACGATGGTCAGATCAAAGTTCTTTAACCTGGATCTTAAATAGTTCAAAAACTCCACCATTTCACTTTGCAGGATGCTCTCTTGCGCACTGTTTTCTATACCAATCTTAATCTGGGTAGGTGATTCCAGTTTCGGAGGATTACTTTTTAAAATGGTATAGAAATTTATTTTATGTGAATCAAAAGCTTTTTTGGTGTATTCGTCCCAAAGCGTTTGCAGCTGTTCGTAGCTGAAAGCTTCTTTATCATCTCCAACGATATATTTCGGTTCCTTATCATCCACACCAGCAGCTAGGTTTTCCAGTGCCGTTAATGAAGGTATCAAGGTGCCCGCTGAACCCATATTGCCATTCAGCTTAATGGACATACTACCGTTTTCCGGTTTTAGCTTTATGGGGGTTTCAGGTACTGCAGTTAGTGAAGGGATAGCAGGACTTGCAGACTGTGGTTGTGGCTTCGGTATTGCAGGTTCGGCTTTAGCTTCTGGTTCTTTAAATGATTGAGCGACTGGTCTTTGCTCGTTGTTGTATGGCTTTTCTGCCGGGATACTTGCAGGAGCAGGCGGCGTTAAACTAGTTTTTTTTTTAAGCTGATCTGTGTCAGTTAACGCTTCAGTACCATTCTTCGGCAGTTGTGCCAGTTGAAGTACCGATGGAATATGACACATCTTGATCAATGCCAGCTCGACTTGCAGTCGCTGATTTTTGCTGTTCTTATAGTTTAAGTCGCATTGGTTAGCCAGATTTAAACTGGTCAGGATGAACGAGACTTGTATTTGCTGGCTCTGACTTAAATATTTCTGCTTGATATTCTCACTAACTTCCAATAGCTTAACCGTCATCGGATCTTTAGCAACCAGGAGATTTCTCAGGTGCGTGGCCAGTCCGTTGATGAAGTTATTCCCATCAAATCCATTGTTCAGGATGTCATCGAAAAGTACCAATGCATTGCTCACATCGGCATTAATCAGGTAATCCGTTAAGCGGAAATAATAGTCATAATCCAGGATGTTAAGGTTATCAATAACCGACTTGTAGGTCAGGTTCTTGTTGGTATAACTAACAATCTGGTCGAACATGGATAGCGCATCACGCAAACCACCATCGGCTTTCTGCGCAATGATGTGCAGTCCGTCTGCTTCAACATTGATCTGTTCGCGCTGTGCAANNACCCGCTATATCCTCTACCTGAATCCTGTTGAAATCGAAAATCTGACAACGCGATAGGATGGTTGGCAGGATCTTATGCTTTTCGGTGGTTGCCAGGATGAAAATGGCATAGGAAGGTGGTTCTTCAAGTGTTTTCAGGAAAGCGTTAAACGCATTTGCAGACAGCATGTGTACCTCATCGATGATGTAGATCTTATACTTGCCGGCTTGTGGTGGGATACGAACCTGTTCAATTAAACTTCTGATGTCATCTACAGAGTTGTTGGATGCCGCATCGAGTTCATGAAAGTTAAAGGAATGTCCGGTTTGAAAAGAAATGCAGGACTCGCAAACACCACAGGCCTCCTGATCGGGCGTGATGTTGGTACAATTGATGGTTTTTGCCAGGATCCTTGCACAGGTGGTTTTACCTACACCACGGGGACCGCAGAATAGAAAAGCCTGGGCAAGCTGGTTATTTTTAATGGCATTTTTCAGCGTACCTGTAATATGATTTTGTCCAACTACGGTTTCAAAGGTGGCTGGGCGGTATTTACGGGCAGAAACAATGAAATTTTCCATCGCCACGAAATTAGCTAATTTTTGCGTGCCTTAGGGAATATGTTGAAA
>DDAD01000055.1 GCA_002333205.1 Pedobacter sp. UBA2067 | reverse complement strand
GCAAATACCACCCATGAATAGTTTCTTGGTTGATGCAGAATCAGGCGGTAGATGTCGCCTGGTGCGAGGGACAGTACGAAGATAAGTTCGCTAACCAGCAGGATCAGAAAAGCATGGGAAATGATCTTGAAGAAACCATCCATGCCCTGTTTCGGTATTCGCCGGAATGCGACAATTAAAGAGGCGCAAATAAGCAGTACAAATGTCCAAAAGAGTAGGGGTAGCAGGGGGCTTCCGGTAAAAACCTGCAAGCCCGACAAGGTATAGGTATTTAGGAAGAAGNNAAAGAGTATAAAAGGGATAAGGGGATTTTTGCTTTTCATGAAACCTGGTTTGCTTATTGTCTGAAATGTAAACTATCTACCTTTAACAATGTTTAATTATAATCAGAATTAAATTATGCAAAAACATATAGTGGTAGTTGGTGGTGGGTTTGCTGGCATAAATCTGGCAAAAAGCTTAGGCCGGCATCCGAACTTCAAAGTAACGTTAGTAGATAAGAACAATTATAATTTTTTTCCGCCACTTGTATATCAGGTTGCTACAGCATTTCTGGAGCCTTCGAGTATAAGTTATCCCTTTCGCAAGCTGTTTGCAGGCAAAAAGAACCTGTTTTTCAGGCTTGGAAGGCTAAAGCAGGTCGTACCTGAGGAGAATAGGATCGTTTTGGACAATGGAACGCTGAGTTATGATTATCTGGTTTTTGCGACTGGCGCGGAAACTAACTTCTTTGGGAACGAGAATATTAAGAAGCATGCCATACCAATGAAAACACTTAGTGATTCGATCGCCATGCGAAATGTACTGCTAATGCGCATGGAGCAGGCTTCTATCACCAAAGACCCTGAGGAAGCGAACAGGTTGCTGACTATGGTAATTGCTGGAGGCGGGCCGACAGGTGTCGAAATTTCGGGGATGTTTGCAGAGATGAAGAAGGGCATCCTTCGCAAGGATTATCCTGAGCTTATTGGCAGCAACGGACTAGTTTATCTGGTGGATGGCGGTAAATCAGTGTTATCACCCATGAGTGAAAAGTCACAACGGGATACAACGGAAGTGCTTACGCGCCTGGGGGTAAAGCTGATCATGAGCACACATGTAAATGAGTTTGACGGCGATACTGTGACGCTGTCCGATGGTATGCAGATTCAATCCAAGAACCTGATCTGGGCCGCTGGTGTTACTGCAAAAATCTTCGATGGCCTTCCGGCAAGCTGGTATGGCCGTGGGAAGCGGTTGCTTGTGGATGAATACAACAAGGTAATTGGGTCAGAAAATATTTATGCCATCGGAGANNGGCAAAAAACTTTAAAAACATGGTTGCCGGGAATCAGCTGGAAGTGTTCAGGTATAAAGATCAGGGCTCGATGGCAATTATCGGCAGTGCTAAAGCCGTTGTCGATCTTCCAAAGCCGAAGTTGCATATGAATGGTTTGATTGCATGGCTGGTATGGCTGTTTATTCACCTGATGTCTTTGATCACCTACCGCAATCGAGCAAGAACATTCTGGAATTGGACGGTCGCTTATCTTTCCCGTGATCAATCGCTTCGTATGATTATTAAGCCACCTGACCAGGAAGATATCATTTAATTTCTGTTGTTATTTTGTTGCCTAAATTGTACCCGCGAATCAAAAGTATTCTTGGAAAAACCTCCTATATTCAAATTTTCAAATATTTACTCCTAAATTGATGAGCGGATTACATCTATACGACTACGTCGTATTTCTCATTTACTTTCTAATCGTATCCAGTTACGGCTTCTGGATCTACTACAAAAAGAAATCAGCATCTAATGACTCTAAAGACTATTTTCTAGCCGAGGGATCGCTAACCTGGTGGGCAATAGGGGCTTCACTGATTGCATCCAACATCTCTGCCGAGCAGATGATCGGTATGAGCGGCTCCGGATTTAAACTAGGGTTGGCGATCTCCGCGTACGAATGGATGGCGGCGGCAACGCTGATCATTGTTGCGATCTTCTTTATGCCGGTTTACCTCAAGAACAAGATCTTTACCATGCCGCAGTTCCTCAGTCAGCGTTACAACGAGAAAGTGGCCATGATTATGGCAGTCTTCTGGCTGATGTTGTACATTGTCGTGAATTTGATGTCCATCTTGTACCTGGGGGCACTGGCGGTGAGTGGTATTTCCGGGCTGGACATTACCATGTGCATCTTGGCGCTGGCTGTTTTTGCAATTTTCATTACCCTGGGGGGAATGAAAGTTATTGGCTATACGGATGTGATCCAAGTGTTCTTTTTGATACTTGGGGGATTGGTGGCCACTTACCTTGCTCTAAACCTAATTTCCGATAATCAAGGGATTACCAAAGGATTTGCTATGCTTACCGATGGGGCTTCAGAACACTTCCACCTGATTTTTGATAAAGACAATGAGAACTATATGGACCTGCCTGGTTTAAGCGTGCTTATTGGCGGGATGTGGATAGCAAATCTGAGCTACTGGGGTTGTAATCAGTATATCACTCAACGTGCTTTAGGTGCCTCGTTACCTGTGGCACGTGCTGGATTATTGTTTGCAGCCTTTCTAAAAATGCTAATGCCGGTAATTGTTGTTATTCCTGGTATTGCGGTGTACTACATTGTCAAAGAAGACCTTGGGGGCATCAGCGGCGAAAACCTGCTGACAGCTTCCGGTGTTCAGGACCCAAATAAAGCTTATCCAGCACTTTTGGGGCTATTGCCGGTTGGTCTAAAAGGTTTGTCTTTTGCAGCCCTTACTGCAGCAATCGTAGCTTCATTGGCAGGGAAGGCAAACAGTATTGCTACCATATTCACTTTGGACATATATCAGAAAGCCTTCAATAGAGGTGCTTCAGAACGTAACCTGGTGAATGTTGGTAAAATTGTAGTTGTGGTTTCCATGTTGTTGGCTGTGGTACTTTCATTAATCGTTGGTGATGCGCTGATGGGAGAGGGTAAACAAGGCTTTCAATACATTCAGGAATACACTGGATTTGTGTCTCCAGGTATTTTCGCCATGTTTATTCTTGGCTTCTTTTGGAAGAAGACAACTTCCAATGCGGCGCTGTTTGCAACCATTGGTGGATTTGTCTTCTCTGTGGTGCTCAAGTTTTTACCGGGATGGATGGATCTGTCGCCGTTGTACAGCATTGGTTGGGCAGTTGCGAATGCAAGTGGTGTTTACGAGATTCCTTTTATGGACCGCATGGTCATTGTGTTTGCGTTATGTATTCTGGGTATGTATCTGATCAGTATTTACGAGAATAAAAAAGGCGTGGTTACAAAAGGACTGGAGATTGACGCTAAGATGTTCAAGGTATCAACTTCCTTTGCGGTTGGATCATTGATTATTTTTGCATTGATTGTTGCACTGTATTCTGCCTTCTGGTAGGCTATTCAGGCAGTCGGGTTTGTTTAACAACTTCTTTAATCAACGT
>DDAD01000059.1:464-4167 GCA_002333205.1 Pedobacter sp. UBA2067 | reverse complement strand
AATTCTCAGTAAAAATAAAAGCACCCCGGAGGGTGCTTCAAATTATTTTGTGTTCTTTCCTTGAACTTTGGCCTGCTGCTGCTGGCGCATGTACTCGTCTAAACGAGCCTGGAATTTAGACTTCTTTTTTTTCTCTTCAGGTTTAGCCTTGTTCTCTTTCAAGATCGAGTGAATTTTTTCATCATTCACCATGCTTCTGATCAGGAACTGCTGACCGAAGGTCAACATGTTGGCAAGGAAGTAGTAGTAGTTCAAACCTGCAGGGTAGCTGTTCAACACACCTAAAAAGACAATTGGCATGATGTAACCAATGTATTTCATCTGACCTGTAGCACCTGAAACCTGGTTGTTGAAGTAAGTGAAGATCAACGTAGAAATCGTCATCAACACACACATTAAACTCAAGTGATCTCCGATGAATGGCAACGTGAAGCCAAACTTGATGAACTCGTCATAGGTGGAAAGGTCATTCATCCAAAGGAAGCTTTGCCCTCTCAATTCGAACAAGTTCGGAAAGAAGAAGAAGAAAGCCATTACAATTGGTAATTGTAACAACATTGGCAAACATCCTCCAAGTGGATTCACACCAACTTGTTTATACAACTTTAAATACTCCTGCTGTAAAAGGGTCGGGTTATCCTCACCAACTTTTGCCTTGATCTCATCCATCTCTGGTTTAAGAATCCGCATTTTAGCCATAGAGATGTACGACTTGTAAGTAAGTGGCGACAAAACCAGTTTTAACAATACCGTTAATACCAGAATAATCAATCCATAGCCCCATCCAAATCCTTCAAGGAAGTTAAATACAGGCAGTACGATAAAGCGGTTGATGTATTTCAAAGGCCAGTAGCCCATTTCTACAATCTTCTCGATATCGTGTCCTTGTTTCTGAAGTTCAGAGAATTTGTTATTACCAAAATAGAAGCTCATGCCATAGCTTTGAGCAGCTAATTGATTAAAAGGTAATTCCAGATTTGCAGCATACCATTTAACTTGGCCTGGTGCGGTAGTTACCTTTACTTCAACATCTCCCTTAGAAAAACCTTCTTTAGGAACCAGTATGCCTGAGAAGAAGTGTTGTTTAAATGCAACCCACTCAATCTTCCCTTCTGTTAACTCTTCTTTAACATCTTTTGAAAAATTCAGGTGCTCTGGATTCTCGTTTACATACTTGTAGTATGGTGCTGAGTAGAGCTGTTCATTTGCAACAGACTTCTCTTGTTCCAATAGGATAGCTTCCCAGTTAAGGGTGATTGCATTACCTTGAACAACCTGATTAAAGCCATTCAAATTGATGTTGAATGTTACATTGTTTGTATTTGGTTGAAGATCGTAGAAGTACTCCACATACTTATCACCGCTGTAGTTCGCACGCATGGTAATGCCGGAACCACTTTTAGTCGACGTGAAATACAGGTCATTGGTGTTTACAATCTTACCGTTGATGTTCAATTTCAAGCCAAATTTATTCTCGTTTCCGGAGAACAAAACCAATGGCTTGCCTTCATATGTTTTCTCGTTTTTAACCTCTACAGACAAAATCTTACCACCTTTATTGGTAAGCGTCAGTTTTAACTTCTCATTTTCAAGTACTGTATTTTGCTCTGTACCAGTTAGGTTTGAGCCAAAAGGACCCTTTAAAGCATTGGAGTCTGGTGTAACAGGTGCAGGTGCCTGCGCGGCAGCTGGCATTTTGGTAGTCGCAGCATTATTGCCGGTTCTTTTGAGTGAGTCAGCAGTAATTCTTTCAGCTTCCTTTTTCAATTCTGCCTCTGTAGGCTTGAAAAAGTAGAATGATCCTGCTAAAACAATCATGATCAGGAATAATCCTGTGAACGTATTTCTATCCATTATTGATTTTTAAACGAATTAATTGGTTTTTTTCTTCGCATACTCCATCGCAGCGGCGACAAATTTAATAAAAAGTGGATGCGGATTAGCAACAGTTGATTTTAATTCTGGGTGAAACTGTCCGCCAACAAAAAATGGATGGTTTTTTAGTTCTACAATCTCCACAAGCCCGCTATCTGGATTGATGCCGGAAGCAACCATGCCAGCTTCTTCGTACTGCTTTAGGTACTGGTTATTAAACTCATAGCGGTGACGGTGGCGTTCTGTAATATGTGCTTTTCCATACGCTGCAAAAGCTTTTGTTCCTTTTTTAATGTCACAAGGATATGACCCAAGACGCATGGTACCACCTTTGTTGGTAATGTTCTTTTGATCTTCCATCATGTTAATCACTGGGAACGCTGTATTTTCATCAATCTCCGTTGTATTCGCGTTTTTAAGTCCGATCACATTCCTACCATATTCGATAACGGCACATTGCATACCCAGGCAGATACCGAAGAATGGTACATTATTTTCGCGAACATATTGTATCGCATCAATCTTTCCTTCAATACCTCTGCTACCGAACCCAGGCGCTACCAATACACCGTGTAGGTGTCCTAAGGCATTTTTAGCAGTCTCTGGATCAATGCCCTCTGAATGTATGTACTCAACCTTTACTTTACATTCATTTTTAGAACCTGCATGTATAAATGCCTCTATAATGGACTTATAAGCATCTGGTAATTCTACATATTTACCGATCAAACCAATTCTAACTTCTGAAGTTGGATTTTTAAGTCGGCCCAGGAAGTCTTTCCAAAGTTCCAGGTTGGGTTCGCTTTTGCTTGGAAGCTTTAATTTGCTCAACACAATTTTATCAAGCTGCTCTTTAAGCATCAACAAAGGAACGTCGTAAATGGTAGATGCGTCAATCGACTCAATCACGGCATTAACGTTCACATTGCAGAATAGTGCAATTTTCTTACGGATGTCAGCACCAATGTGGTGTTCAGTGCGACAAACCAAAATATCTGGCTGTATACCATATTCTAACAATGCCTTAACGGAGTGTTGTGTAGGTTTGGTTTTCAATTCGCCAGCTGCCGCAAGGAAGGGTATAAGGGTAAGATGGATAACAATAGCATTGTTTGATCCAGCTTCCCATTTAAATTGTCTTACTGCTTCAATAAAAGGTAAAGACTCGATATCTCCAACTGTACCGCCAAGTTCCGTGATCACGATGTCAAACTCACCACTTTCACCAAGAATCCTCATATTACGCTTAATTTCATCGGTAATATGTGGAACAACCTGAACCGTGTTTCCAAGGTATTCGCCTTTACGTTCTTTGTTAATTACGTTCTGGTAAATACGACCTGTTGTAATGTTGTTTGCCTGTGAGGTAGGCCTGTTTAGAAAGCGTTCGTAGTGCCCAAGGTCCAAATCTGTTTCGGCACCATCTTCAGTCACATAGCATTCGCCATGCTCATAAGGGTTTAACGTTCCCGGGTCAATGTTAATGTAAGGATCAAATTTCTGAATGGTTACATTATAACCTCGTGCTTGTAAAAGTTTGGCAAGTGATGCGGAAATGATGCCCTTCCCTAAAGAGGAAGTAACACCGCCCGTAACAAAAATATACTTTGTCATAGTGTTGAGTTGGAAAAAGAGCTTTAAGGCGCCTTTTTAATTGTTTTTGTACGGGATACAAAGCTAACAATTTTAACTAAACCGGGCGTTTATCTTTTGTAAAAATGCAACTCAGCGGGGCAGCGACGCTTGCAAACCTGGTAAGAAGCATTGAAGGTCAGTAGCTTAATTTAGCAACATTTGTAATAGATTTTAACCTTCTGCTCACGCTCAG
>DDAD01000059.1:0-423 GCA_002333205.1 Pedobacter sp. UBA2067 | reverse complement strand
AGACCAAGCGATATACACCTTGTTCTCCTGTCCAAGTCGATACATAAATCCATTAAGACCCGATTGCTTCAACTCCGCATAAAACGCTTTATCAGGAACAAACTGGTCCGGATCTTCTGTCTCGGTGACGGCTGGCTCCAGAAAATTATCTTCTTCGAAGAACATTTCGAATTCCTGTTTGATAAAAGCAATCTGCTTGTCTTCCTTCTTCAAATCAACCGTTTGCTTGTAATGCTCAATAAGTGTCTTCGCTTCGAAATTCTGAGAATAGATTTCCTTTCCATCATGAGCAGTAATGCTGAACTTAAGCATCATGTTTTTCGGCTTGTCGCCGGTCAGTACTACTTTAAAGGTGTCAACCTGTTCAAGGTCGCTGAAAGGTTTGGTGATTTGCTTAACCTGCTCAGCTACTTCAATCTTACT
>DDAD01000113.1:46728-94427 GCA_002333205.1 Pedobacter sp. UBA2067 | reverse complement strand
CTTCTTTGATGGTCATGTTATTCCTTGTTTTTGGTGTCTATGGTAATGGTTACCGGGCCATCGTTCAGCAGCCTGATCTTCATGTCAGCGCCAAACACCCCGGTTTGTACTTCTTTGTTAATCAATGTAGATAGTTTGCTGATCATGCTTTCATACATGGGAATGGCCTTATCCGGCCTTGCTGCTCTGGTAAAACCAGGACGGTTTCCCTTTTTGGTTGCGGCAAATAGCGTAAACTGGCTGATCAGTAAAATATTCCCGTCCACATCTGCCAGGGATTTGTTCATCAGGCCGTTTTCATCACTAAAGATCCGCATGCCGGCAATTTTCTGTGCCAGCCAATCCAGATCTTCCTGCTCATCGGCATCTTCGACGCCGAGCAATACTAAAAATCCTTGTTCAATGGAACCTGTAACTTGTCCTTCTACGGTGCAACTCGCCTCCGTAACTCTTTGTATTACTGCCCGCATAATTAAGCTCTTGTTTCGTTTCCGTGATAAATGCTCAGGTAGCTTTCGTACCTGCTCTGTTCAATTTCACCTTCTTCTACCGCTTTGATCACCGCACAGCCAGGTTCATTTACATGTCGGCAGTTGTGGAACTTGCACTGGTTCAGCAGCGCGCGCATTTCCACGAAATAGTGGCCCAGCTCTTCCGGCCGGATATCGAAGATGCCCAACTCCCGGATGCCTGGAGTGTCAATCAGATAACCCCCGAAAGGCAGTTCATGCATCTCAGCGAAAGTTGTGGTATGCTGACCTTTATCGCTTGCTTCGGATACTTCCCCGGTTTTAATATCCAAATCGGGCATTAGTGCGTTGATCAGGCTCGACTTGCCTACACCAGAGTGACCAGAAAACAGGGTTGTTTTATCCTTCAGTAAGTCTTCGATGATATGGATGTTCGTACCCTCAAGCGCAGAAACGGTGTAACATGGATAGCCGATGTTTTCGTAGATGGCTTTATAGTCTTCTAATATTTCTAAGCCTGCATCATTAAACAAATCGAGCTTGTTAAAGATCAGCACGGCCGGAATACCGTAAGCTTCGGCTGTTGCCAGAAAGCGGTCGATAAAACCCATGGAAGTTCGTGGTGATGCGAGTGTAACTACCAGGAAAGCCTGATCCATATTGGCAGCGATGATCTGCGCCTGCTTGGAAAGATTGATGGACTTGCGGATGATGTAATTCTTGCGGTCATGAAGTTTATCGATAACGCCATTCCCGGAGTTCGGCTCCAGCTCAAAGTTCACCTGATCGCCAACAGCGATGGGATTGGTGGTTTGTATGCCCTTGATCNNGGAACTTGCCCTTGATTCTGCAATCGTAAATTTCGCCGTCTTCTGCATGTACCTGGTACCAGCTTCCTGTTGATTTGATAACTAATCCTTGCATATATAAAGTAAAGGTAAGAAAAGCATGCCTTTTTGCTCAGATTTAAACGCTGGTGAGCAAGTTCAGTTTATAATTAATTGAATTTCATTTGCTAATGTAAAAAATATCACTTTACTTTATGTCAGACGACATCGTGTACAAAATACAATGAACAACCTAAGAACCATTACAAGCATTATTATTACAACCACCGGGACTAACCGGAGGGTGGTAATCTAATGTGTTCATTAAATTGATAAACAACATAGAAAGCGCCTTCCTCTAAACCGGGAAGGCGCTTTTTTTTAACCCTAAAAACGAACATGAAGATTTTAAAATTTGGAGGTACATCAGTAGGATCAGTAAACAGCGTTCGGGCGCTACTACAAATTCTTGAGCAGGAACAGGGTCCGGAGCGGCCCATTGTGGTACTTTCGGCACTGAGTGGCGTAACCAACCAGCTCATTGACATTGCGGATAAAGCCAAACAGGAACAGGATTACACCGCCGATCTGAAAAGCATTGAAAACCGGCACTTCGACATGGTTCGTGCATTGCTGCCAGTAGCTGCACAAAACCCAGTATTCAGTAAACTTACGATCTACTTCAATCAGCTGGAAGATATCCTCCAGTCGGTAGCAGTGCTTAAAGAGCTGAGCCCTCAAACGCGTGATCTGATCCTCAGCTTCGGCGAACGCTGCTCTACTTTTACAATCTCCCATATTGCAAAACAGTACTTCAAAGATGTGCTGGCGGTAGATGGTTCGGAATACATAAAAACCGATGCGGAGTTTGGTAATGCAAGGGTGAATACCAAGCTCACAGAACTGCTAATCCAGGAATTTTACAGTAGCCATAAAGCTTGCTTGATGTTTGTAACTGGTTTTATCTCCAGTACCGAAGATGGTCGCATTACCACGCTGGGGCGCGGCGGAAGTGACTATACAGCGGCGATCTGGGGTTCTGCACTTGCTGCGGAAGAGATCCAGATCTGGACCGATGTAAATGGTATGCTTACTGCCGATCCGCGGATCGTGGAAAAAGCATTTTCCCTAAAGGAGCTGAGTTATATCGAAGCGATGGAGCTCTCTTACTTTGGCGCCAAGGTAGTTTACCCGCCAACCATGACACCGGCATTCCTGAAGAAGATACCTATCGTCATTAAAAATACTTTCAATCCTGAATTTGAGGGTACTTATATCCGGCCGGATACACAACCTTCGGACTTACCGATCAAAGGTATTTCCTCCATCAATGAGGTAACGATATTAAACCTTTCCGGTAGTGGTATGGTGGGTAAATCGGGCTTCAGTGGTAGATTATTTTCGCTGCTTTCGCGCGAGCAGATCAACGTGATTTTGATTACGCAATCTTCTTCTGAGCACAGCATCACCTTCGCCGTAAAGCCTGACGATGCGCTAAAGGCACTCAAGATGATCAATAAGGAATTTGAACTGGAGCTGCAAACCAATAAGCTGGAGTATCCTAGTCTGGAGAGCAACCTTTCGGTAATAGCCATAGTGGGTGAAAACATGCGCCATACACCGGGCATGAGTGCAAGGTTATTCAATGCGCTTGGCCGTAATGGGGTAAATGTGCGTGCTATTGCGCAAGGTTCCTCGGAGTACAACATCTCGGTAATACTGGCTAAAGATGATCTTTCAAAGGCTGTAAACGCGGTACATGATGCGTTTTTCTCTCAGCTTAAAAAGACGTTGCACGTATTCTGTCTTGGTACCGGCAACATTGGTAAGACACTGTTCAGTCAGCTTTACAGCCAAATGCCATATCTGGCGCAGCATAACGATTTAGAGGTGAAAGTGATGGGTATCAGCAACAGTCGTAAGATGCACCTGAGTATGGAAGGACTCGATCTTTCAACCTGGGAGTCTACACTGGAAGAATATTCGGAAAAGGCAGACTTGTCTGTTTTTGTAAAGCGCATGCGCGCGATGAACCTTCCTAACTGTGTGTTTGTGGATAACACTGCAAGTGAAGAGCCAATAGCATTCTATGAGCAGGTGCTGAAATCCAGCATCTCTGTGGTGACCTGCAACAAGATTGGGAACTCGGGAGATTACAGCCAGTACCAGGCTTTTAAGAAGGCCGCAAGGACCTCCGGTGTGGATTTCTACTATGAGACAAACGTCGGTGCCGGATTGCCGATCATAAGAACACTGCGCGATCTTATGCTGAGCGGTGATGAGATCCGCAGGATTGAAGCGATACTTTCGGGTACCATATCTTACATCTTCAACAACTTTAGAGGTGATCGCAAATTTCATGATGTCGTTAGGGAAGCGCAGGAGAAGGGTTTTACAGAACCAGATCCGCGTGACGATCTGAACGGAAAGGACTTTATGCGCAAGATGCTGATCCTTGCCAGGGATGCAGGACACGAGATGGAATCCAGCGATGTAAGCATTGAAAACATGCTGCCAGCATCATGCATGGCGGCATCTAGTGTTGCGGAATTTTATACGGAGCTTGAAAATAACGCCAGTTACTTTGAAAACTTAAAGAACCAGGCGGAAGCCGCGGGCAAAGTGCTGCGGTATATTGGAAAGCTTGAAGATGGCAAGGTGGAAATTACCTTGCAGACCGTTGATGAGGGTCATCCTTTTTACATGATGTCTGGCAGTGATAACATCATATCCTTCACGACAAACCGTTATGCGCAAAGGCCTATGGTGGTTAAAGGTCCGGGTGCGGGTGCAGAAGTTACTGCTGCGGGTGTATTTGCTGACATCATAAATGTTGGAAAACGATGAGTGCTTCTGTAAAGGTTTTTGCGCCAGCTACAGTGGCCAATGTAGTATGTGGCTTTGATGTGCTGGGATTTGCGATAAATGCGCCCGGTGATGAGGTGATCATGAAGAAGGCTTCCAGGCCGGGAATACGCATCACGAAGATCACGGGAGATGAAGGGCGTCTGCCATTGGACCCTAAGAAAAATACCGTGAGTGCAAGCGTGCAGCATTACCTGAACCATATCGGGCAGCCAGACCTCGGACTGGAAATTGAGCTGCACAAGAAGATGCCCATTGGCAGTGGCTTGGGCTCCAGTTCTGCCAGTACAGTTGCTGGTCTATTCGCCATTAACACCCTGATGGATGGTCTGTTGAGCAATCGCGAGTTAATTCCTTTTGCAATGAAAGGTGAGGAGCTGGCTTGTGGTTATGGGCACGCGGATAATGTAGCGCCGGCACTGCTTGGTGGCTTTGTGCTGATCAGAAGTTATGAGCCCTTGGATATTTTACGGTTGCCTTTCCCGGAAGAACTGTATGCTGCAGTGGTATACCCTGAAGTGGATGTGCCCACCAAGGATGCGCGGGAAATGATCCGCAGCAAGGTACTGCTGAAAGATGCGGTAACGCAGATGGGCAATGTTGCCGGACTGGTATCTGGATTATTCCTGAAGGATTACGACCTGATCGGCAGGAGCATGCAAGATGTGCTGATCGAGCCGATCCGCTCCATACTGATCCCGGACTTCTATNNAAATGCGGGAACTGGCAATGAACAACGGAGCAATAAGCTTTGGCATTTCCGGTTCAGGTCCTTCTGTATTTGCACTTTGTAAAAGTCTGCAAACCGCAGAAAGTGTAACTGAAGTGCTGCAGGCCCAGCTGAAGTCCAGTGGTATTAAAAGCTTGTCCTTCGTTTCCAAAGTAAACGACGTAGGACCGGAAGTCATCTCTTAACAACCTAAACCATGAAACTATATAGTACCAATAATCACGAACAGCTGGTTGATTTTAAAACTGCTGTTTTCAACAGTATGCCCCTTGATAAGGGCTTATATATGCCTGCGGATATTCCCTCGCTAAATCCTGCCTTTCTAGAAAATATTGATCAATACAGCTTGTAGGAGATTGCTTTCGAAGTCGCAAGGGCATTAGTCGGTGATGCAATACCTGCTTCTGCGCTGAAAGCAATTATTGAGGACGCCGTATCTTTTGAGGCACCGCTGAAGCAACTGGATAGCCACACACAGGTACTGGAACTATTCCATGGACCGTCGCTGGCTTTTAAAGATTTTGGCGCACGGTTCATGAGCCGGGTGATGTCGTACTTCCTTGAGGAGGGTGAACAGCTGCTGGATGTGCTTGTAGCCACTTCCGGAGATACAGGTGGCGCCGTGGCACTCGGGTTNNGCCGAATACCAGGGTAACCATCCTTTTTCCGAAAGGTAAAGTTAGTGACATCCAGGAGCTGCAGTTATGCACCAACGGTCAGAACATCCACGTGCTGGAAATTGACGGCACCTTCGATGATTGCCAGCGCCTGGTGAAGGAAGCTTTTGCAGATGCAGAACTAAACGCCCGGATGCGACTAACCTCCGCGAATTCCATAAACATCGCCAGGCTTATTCCGCAGACCTTCTATTACTTCAACGCTTATGCACAGTTGCGGAGACAGGGCGTTGAAAAGATGGTTGTTGCTGTGCCTAGCGGCAACTTCGGAAACATCGCTGCCGGCTTGCTTGCGCAGCGGATGGGGCTGCCAGTGGTGCAGTTTATTGCTGCAACAAATATCAATGATACAGTACCGCGCTTTTTAGAAACTGGCGTTTATGAAACCAGACCATCGGTGCAGACCTACGCCAACGCAATGGATGTAGGTGCACCAAGCAACTGGGTACGCATCATGGAACTGTTTAAAGGTGATCTGAATGCACTAAAAGAGGTGCTTCAAGGATACCGCTTTACGGATGATGAGACCATTGAAGCAATTGAAAAGCTGTCGGCGCAGCATGGCTATATTGCTTGTCCACATACGGCCATTGCCTGGCTGGCTACAAAGGCCTATCAGGCGTCACATCAGGATCAGGATGCGGTATGTGTCTTCCTCTCTACGGCACATCCCTGCAAGTTCCCTGATGCACTTCCGGCAGCTATTGCTTCCAAGATTGTTGTGCCCGAGGCGGTAAAAGGATTGAAAGACAAACAGCGGCAAGCTACGGCTATGGCTGTAGACTTCCCGCTGTTTAAGGAGTATTTGCTTAATATGCCTGCTGAAGGCTAAAATATCGCCTGTGCAATCTTTCTGGTGGGCTCCGGATTACTCATGGTGTAGAAATGCAGCACGGGTACCCCGAGGTCCATCAGCTCTTTACATTGTGCGATCATCCATTCTACGCCAAGTTCTTTTACTGCCGCTTCGTTCTTGCAATCTGAAATTGCTTCACTTAAGTCTTCCGGCAGGTCGATGTGGAAGATCTTTGGTAAACTGATCAATTGCTTGGAAGAAGTAATTGGCTTCAGCCCAGGTATAATGGGTACGTTAATGCCGTTTTCACGGCAGCAATTCACGAAATCAACATACTTCTTGTTGTCGAAGAACATCTGTGTTACAATGAATTCTGCACCCATATCTACCTTTTGTTTCAGGTACTTAAAGTCGGTCTTCATATTCGGTGCTTCGAAGTGTTTTTCCGGATAACCGGCAACACCAACGCAGAACTCCGTTTTAAAAGCAGAGTGATCTTCATAGAGGTACTTACCGTGGTTCATTTCAATCACCTGGTTCAGTAATTCTGAAGCGTAGGCGTGTCCGCCTGGTGTCGGAACGAAATGGGCATCTGCATGTCTTGCATCGCCCCGCAGCACAAGTACATTGTCGATCCCCAGAAACTGAAGATCGATCAGCGCATTCTCCGTTTCTTCTTTGGTGAAACCACCACAGATCAGGTGTGGTACAGCATCCACTTTATACCGGTTCATAATTGCTGCACAGATCGCTACTGTGCCCGGGCGCTTGCGGTAAGTGAGCTTTTCCAGCAGTCCACTGTCGTGTTGCTTGTAGATATAGTCCTCCCGGTGGTAGGTTACATCAATGAAGGGTGGGTTAAATTCCATCAAAGGATCAATCGCATTGTAGATGTCGTTGATGCTTTTTCCTTTGATGGGCGGAAGTAGTTCGAAAGAAAATAAGGTCTTGCCTTCGGCTTTGCTTATATGTTCGGTTATTTTCATGTACGTATAGATGGTAATTTTAGTAGGCTAAGTTTGGTCCGAGCCAGCGCTCTGCTTCTTCCAGCGACATGCCTTTTCGGATCGCATAATCGGCAACCTGGTCTTTATCTATTTTACCCAGACCAAAGTACCTGGATTCTGGGTGTGAGAAATAAAAGCCGCTTACCGCTGCGGTAGGATACATGGCATAACTTTCCGTGATCTTGAGGCCAATTTGGTTTTCGGCATCCAGCAGTGCGAACAGCGTTCCCTTTTCCGTATGGTCCGGACATGCGGGATAACCTGGCGCAGGGCGAATGCCTACATATTTCTCTTTGATAAGTTCTTCATTGCTGAAAGTCTCTTCAGGTGCATAGCCCCAGTACTCGGTACGTACCAGCTCATGCATCTTCTCTGCAAATGCTTCAGCAAGCCTGTCGGCAAGTGCTTTTACCAGGATGCTGTTGTAATCATCATGGTTGCGCTCGTATTCAGCTACCAGCTCATCACAGCCAATACCTGCTGTTAGAGCAAAACCTCCAAAGTAATCTGCCACACCGGTTTCCGCTGGTGCAATGAAATCTGAAAGTGCATAGTAGGGATCTCCGGCAACTTTCTCACCCTGCTGACGTAGGGTATGGATCGTTACGGATGCTCCGTTGACGTCGAGCTTGATGTCATCACCTATGGTGTTTGCCGGCCAGAAGCCGATCACTGCTTTAGCTTTCAAGAGCTTTTCAGACACGATCTGCTGGAGCATGGTCTGCGCGTCCGCGTACAGTTTCTTCGCAACTTCACCTACATAGGCGTCTTCAAAGATCTTCGGGAAACTGCCCCTCAACTCCCAGGTATGGAAGAAAGGCGTCCAGTCGATATACGGTACAAGTTCTTCCAAAGGGAAGTCATGTATGATTTTCGTGCCGAGGAACTTTGGTTTCGGTGCCACCTTTGATAGGTCGATCTGAAACTTATCGGAACGCGCCGCTTCAATGCTTTTAAAGCGCTTGTCCGATCGTTTATTTAAGTGTGCTATCCTTGCTTTTTCATATTCTGCACGAATGCCACTGATGTATTCATCTTTGTTTTGTTGGTTAAGCAATGAGCTGCAAACGGTTACACTTCTGGATGCATCAAGCACATGGATGGCAGGACCGGAGTAATGTGGTGCCACCTTCACCGCCACGTGAATCCTTGAAGTTGTTGCCCCGCCAATGATCAATGGAATGGTAAAACCTTCACGCTCCATTTCTTTCGCGAAATGTACCATTTCGTCCAATGATGGAGTGATCAATCCGCTGAGGCCAATGATGTCTGCATTGATCTCTCTGGCTTTTTTGATGATGTCCTGTGCAGGTACCATCACACCCATATCCACCACCTCGAAGTTGTTGCAGGCAAGTACTACACCCACAATGTTCTTACCGATGTCGTGAACATCGCCTTTTACGGTAGCCATAAGTACCTTGCCGGCAGATGAACTCTGATTTCCATCAGGGTTGTCCAGCTTTTCCTGCTCTATAAAGGGCAGTAAGTAGGCAACCGCTTTCTTCATTACGCGGGCAGACTTTACCACTTGCGGCAGGAACATCTTTCCAGCGCCAAATAAGTCACCCACGATGTTCATACCATCCATCAAAGGTCCTTCAATAACCTGAATGGGCTTCGCATATTGCTGACGAGCCTCTTCAACATCGTCGTCAAGGTACTCTATGATCCCTTTCACCAGGGCGTGGGATAATCTTTCTTCAACGGTCCCTTTGCGCCAGGCTTCATCACGTACCACTTCTTTGCCTTTACTTTTAATCGTATCGGCATATTCCACCAGGCGCTCTGTGGCATCATCGCGGCGGTTGAAAAGTACATCTTCCACCAATTCCAGCAGTACAGGCGGAATTTCTTCATACACCTCCAACATGCCGGCATTCACAATACCCATCGTTAAACCAGCCTTAATGGCATGGTACAAAAATGCGGAATGCATGGCTTCACGCACCGTGTTGTTTCCTCGGAAAGAGAAAGATATGTTGGATACACCACCACTTACATGTGCATGTGGCAGGTTTTCTTTAATCCAACGAGTGGCATTGATGAAATCTACTGCGTAGTTGTTATGCTCCTCCAGTCCTGTACCCACAGTCAGGATGTTCGGGTCGAAGATAATGTCGGCAGGGTAGAAGCCCACCTCGTTCACCAGGATATCATATGAACGCTGACAGATCTCAATCCTGCGTTCCAGATTGTCTGCCTGTCCTTGTTCATCGAAAGCCATTACCACCACGGCTGCACCATACTGCATGATCTTCCTGGCACTCTCTTTAAATTTCTCTTCACCTTCTTTCAGGGAGATGGAGTTTACAATCCCCTTACCCTGAATACACTTCAAGCCAGCTTCAATAACCGTCCATTTGGAGGAGTCGATCATGATGGGCAGCTTAGAAATATCCGGTTCTGAGGCAATCAGATTCAGGAACTTCGTCATTGCAGCCTCCGAATCGATCATACCCTCATCCATGTTCACATCGATGATCTGCGCACCACCTTCCACCTGTTGGCGGGCTACGCTGAGCGCGCCTTCATAATCACCGCCAAGGATTAACTTGGAGAATTTAGGAGAACCGGTAATATTGGTCCGTTCGCCGATATTTACGAAGATACTTTCCGGAGTTATGGTAACAGGTTCCAGTCCGCTCAGACGCAGGTACATGTCAACTGCCGGAATCTTCCTGGGTTTTACATTTTTAGCTTTCCCTGCAATACACTTGATGTGATCTGGCGTAGTGCCGCAGCAGCCACCCACGATATTCACAAAGCCATGTTCAATGAAATCTTCCACAAAGTGTGCGGTTTCATGTGGCTGCTCATCATAGGCGCCAAACTCGTTCGGTAATCCTGCATTCGGATAGGCGGAGATGTAGCAGCCTGCTTTTGCAGAAAGCTCTTCAATGTGCGGGCGCATCTCTTTTGCACCAAGCGCACAGTTGAATCCAATACTTAGCGGCTTTGCATGGGCAACCGAGTTTAAGAATGCTTCAGCGGTTTGGCCAGAAAGCGTTCTGCCAGAAGCATCCGTAATGGTACCCGAGATCATGATCTCCAGCTTACGGCCTATTTCATGTTCATATTTCTTGATGGCCACAATCGCAGCCTTGGCATTCAGCGTATCAAAGATGGTTTCAATTAACAGTACATCAGCACCGCCATCCACCAATCCCCGAACCTGCTCGCTATAGGCCGCTTCCAGCTCGTCGAAGTAGATCGCCCGGTAACCCGGGTCGTTCACATCTGGCGACATGGACAAGGTGCGGTTTGTCGGACCGATTGCACCTGCAACGAAGCACCTGCGCTCCGGAATTTCAGCCATAAACGCCCGCACCGTTTCTTTGGCCAGGCGTGCACCTTCAAAACTGAGTTCATAAGAAAGATCTTCCATCTGGTAGTCAGCCATGGAGATCCGCTGTGTGCTAAAGGTGTTGGTTTCTATGATGTCCGCACCTGCTTTAAGGTATTCCAGATGGATCGCCTTGATCACATCAGGGCGCGTAAGATTTAATAAATCGTTATTTCCTTTAAGGTCACAAGGATGATCCTTGAACCTTTCTCCTCTGAAATCAGCTTCTGTAAGCTGGTATCTTTGGATCATGGTGCCCATAGCACCATCAATAATCAGTATGCGTTTCTCGAGTTCTTCTCTAATGCTCATTTCCAGGGTAATTAAGCATACTGCATTTGCAGATTGTTGCAAAGGCTTGTATGCGAAAGGCTTAGTCAAGATTCCGGGGTAGGATTCGAATCACTTATCTTTCTGTTGCCCGATGAAAAGGCTTCAGTAGAATGTAGCACCTTGTAAGCACAGGTTGCTAAGACTTCGCAGGGTCTGTCCCTCCATCTTTCTTTATAAGCAGCTACAAAAATGCAACAAAGAATAGTATAAAACAAGAAAAATGGATTTTAAGCCAATTAAATTGCAAAGCGTAACCAATCAAGTGCGCTGCTCCAAATATTATTCTGAATAGGATTGCTGCCCTTTGAAACGGAGCCTCTATCTTTACCTAAAAATAGCAGTTATGAGAAAGTTTAAATTCCTTTGCATAAATATATTGGCTTGCTTGCTGTTCGGGGTGACAGCTAAGGCACAGGACCTCAGTCTTAAAAAGCAGGTTTGGCCAGACAAGTACCTGATGGGAACCAAGACATTGGTTAACATTCTTGAGAATCCAAGAGCG
Source organism: Pedobacter sp. UBA2067 (assembly GCA_002333205.1). Taxonomy (GTDB): domain Bacteria; phylum Bacteroidota; class Bacteroidia; order Sphingobacteriales; family Sphingobacteriaceae; genus Pedobacter. Next base: position 82,874 of record DDAD01000113.1, on the reverse strand, counting down.
GCGAAGCCGACCATCTACAACATCGGGTTTGTAGGCAACATAAAAGGTGCGAAGAAGCTTGCGGCAGCAAGTAAAGAAGAGGGGCTGGCACAGCTTAAATCCGAGTTAAAAGATAAACCCAAAACCAGCCCGATTGTAATTTATTGCGGCTGTTGCCCATTTGAGCACTGCCCTAATGTAAAACCAGCTTTTGCATTGCTGCAAAAGCTGGGCTATACCAATGCGAAGATCCTCAATCTTCCAACCAGCATTAAAGCGGATTGGACAGATAAAGGTTATCCTATGGCTAAGTAGTTATTGGGCGTTGTAGCTGCATTGACTTAAGAAATCCATGCCGGGCATGCCGATAGGTGCGCCCGGCGGCATTTCCGTAGGTTCAGGCGTTACAAACTTATTAGGCTCCCTTTTAAATTCATCAATTTGCGAAAGTGCAAACAGGTAAGTTGCCTTATCCCTTGCATCTGCATTCGCCAGTTTGTTGTTCATCCAGGTTTTAAGCTCCTCGAGCTCATATAATGCCTGTCCGCGTACAATTTCTGATGCCCTGGTATTTGCTGCCAGCATGATCAGATACTTCAGCACCTGGTTGTTCACCACGGTTTGACATTCCCCTTGATAGCCTTTCACTTTACCCGCTTTCCAGGTTTCTTTAATCAGCCGGTCTGCCACTTCTATGAAGCTTGGATATTGCTTATCCCTTGCATTGTATTCAATCAGGCGACTGGCACGTTCGGCATCCAGCAGGTACGATAGTGTTGTGCTGGCGGCAGACTCTGCTGCTGCTATAGGGTCGAATGTTGGTCCGGTATGCCCTTTGAACGTTTCTATTGAAGCTGGATAACCTGAAGGACGTGGCGGAATTTTCTGGATCAGCTGCTCCGGTAGGGCCAATGCCTCCGGANNATGCACGCCATTGTTCCCGTGGTGCTACCATGCCGGTTGTTGCCTGACCGTCGTTTTTCACGGCATGGGTAAAATATAATCCACCGATGGACTTGGCAACAGCTTCAATCTGGTAGCGGTGCAACAAATAGGCTGGCACCAGTACTTCCTCCAGCGTAGCCATCGGTTCGCCGTCACGGATAGCCTTTTCCGAGAATCTGTCCAACACTTTACGACGAACATCCATAATGTTCGACATCTGATCGATCGGGTTTTCGCCATCATCCCACTGGTGTGAGGTTGGGTGCGCATTGCCTCCAATATCCGGGATATACTGAAATCCCTGTGCCAGGGTTTCTTTCATGATCTGCTCAAGGCCTTTCTCTTCTGTGCTGCCATCGGCAAACTGCGAATAGCCCCACATGATCGCGCGCTTATCCCAGCTACCGATGCCGGAAGCATAAGCATTGGAAAGATCCACGGTACCATCCGGTTTCAGCGCAAACCTCGGATATGGATAGTCCATCACAGAACCACGATCTTTAGGACTGGCGGCGAAATTGTGGTTTAAACCTAAGGTATGGCCAATCTCGTGTGCGGATAGTTGCCTGATCCTCGCCAGTGCAATTTCTTCCATCAAGCTTGGCACAGGTTTACCCGTTTCATAAGGCTGTAAAAGCGCCTCTGCAATCAGGTAGTCCTGGCGGTGACGGTCGGAACCAAGTGTTACCACACCTTTGATGATCTCGCCTGTGCGTGGATCGGTATAGGATGAACCGTAGGAGAAAGCGCGTGTAGGGCTACCGGATCTTGTAATCCAGTTCACCATGTTATACCGCATATCCATTGGATCGGCGCCTACCGGAAGTTCCTCGATCTGAAAAGCATTGATGTAGCCTGCAGCCTCAAAGGCCTGGTTCCACCATGCACCACCGTCAAGCAGTGCCTTCTTGATTGGAGCAGGTATCCCGCGGTCCACATAGTAGCGGATCGGGTTAACCGCCTCGCTTTTCGCTGCGGAAGGATCTTTCTTCTGCAGGCGGTGGCGGCGGATGAAGCGCTTTATGATGGGCTCGGACATGGGTGCCGAAAAGTCCATATAGGAAAACTGCTGGAAAGAAGAGCGGCTGTCGAACCTCCGCGGTTTATAGCCATCATCGGGCAAAGCCACAAAGGATTGATGCATATTCACCGTAATTGCTGTTGCGTCAGGAGCAAGGCTGCTTCGTCCACCAGCACTGCCGCCGGTAAAAGTCAACATCGCTTCAAACTCAGTATTCTTTGGGAAGTTCTTCGTGTTTTCCATGAACAGCACCGAGCGGTTTTCGTCCAGTTTATAGGAGCTTCCATTAGATACCGAGCGGCTCCCGAATGTACCGGTGACGCCCAACCTGGCGGCAATACCTTGATTGTCGCGGATGATAAAAGGGCTGAGGTCGACCAGGTATTTACCGCCAGTGCTGGAAACCGGCGTAAAGGCGTAGGTGACTGATTTCGCGAAATTCTGTTCAACCGCTTTCACTTCATCCTTATTGTCGCTGATCGCGCGGTAATTGTAAACGGGCTCTACCATCAGGATCTTAGGCCCGGCTTTCACGAACTTCGCGATGGTTGCCGTCGCTTGTCCGCGTTCCGGACCACCATTACCTACACCGGAGGCCAGTGATCTGAAATATAGAAACTCCTGGTCCAACTTGTCTATCTCCAGGTAAATCTTGCCTGATTTCTCATCATGGTAGAAGTTAAAGTACCCTTCGTATTTCTTAAGCTTAGTTAAATCGGGTGAAACACCGCTGGTATTGGATTTTGTGTCCTTAATACCTGCTTTGTTGGGCTGATCTTGTGCGTAGACAAGATTGCTTAGCGTAATAAGACCGGCAAGTGCAGTAGTTTTTAATATCATAAGCGAAATTTTGAAGGTTTAGGGAATAAAGGTTAACCTAAAATATGTTTTTTATCAATTGATTTGAATATAGATCGCATTATTTACCGTAACGATGCCGTGATATAGTCCTATTGGTCGATTTTTATGGCATAAAAAAACCGGAACATAGAAATGTCCCGGTTGTGTTTAGTGAAAATAACCTAAGCTTGTTGCTTAATTGTTAAGGTTGTCTATTGTTTGCTGTTCTTTTAGAGCGTCAACATTGTTTTTTGTTCCAAAGTTGTCTTTCTTTTCATCGAAATACTCCAAAATAGCGCTAATGGTATCCAAATTATCTGAAACACGTTGATGCATATCTGGAAGGTCTTGTTCAAGACGCTTGTCGCCCAATTCGATATTGTCTACTTCTATTTTGCCTAGCTTTTGAATTAATGCTTGTTGCGAATTTTGCAAATCAATCAATTCGTTTGCAATCTTCTGCATCAAATCAAACTTTTTAATCGTATCCATATCTTCTGGTTTAAGTTTAGAATATGAACAGTTCAATTACCAAGCCAACAATCGCCTAATTTTCAATTAATTACGTATTGTCTTCACAAAATAAACTAACCAGCGCCCAAAAGCGAGCTGTAATACCTTCCTTTTTGAAGGTTATAGAAGCCTTAAATTAAGGTTTGCTCGAGCTCCTCCGTCATTTCATCCAGCCGTGCCAAACGTGACTTCTGCTTTCTTCCATCCCGAAAGGAAACAATAAGCATAAATAGTGTGGTTACGCCCATTGCGGAGTATTTTAATACTGCTGTTCCCGGACCCGTAATTTCCCAGATGTACATCATCACCGCGAGCCATAGCAGCACCATATAGATCCAGATGTACTGGCTGATGACCTTACGTTGCCATTCAATCTTCTTTAACTGGTATCTTACAAAATCATTACTGCTAAGCTCCATATTAGCCTTCTTGAAATCATAGCTCCTCCAGGCAATTGCGGCGAAAACAATCATCAACAGGCAGGTGGATGCAAGGCTTAGCTTAAAGGCCAGTCCAAATTCGGCCTGAAATTTAATGTACACCGTAACAATGGCGATTGTTGCAGCAACAAATCCGAGCGACATGCATACGTTGGTACGGTAAAGGCTGTTTTGATACTTGGTCCACTTGGAGTCCAGGTCTCTTTTCAATTCGTTGATCTCCATTCCGGAGTTTAAAGGCTGTGTTTGCCAGCTACTTTTTAGTTCTTCAAAGTTCATAATGCTTTTCTGTTGACATCAGTTTTAATAATCTACCCTTAATTCTGTTGATCTTGACTCCAACTAGATTTGCATTGTTCCCGGTGATTTCTGCAATATCTTTATAGCTCTTGTCTTCAAGTACCAGCGAAATAATCAGCCTGTCTGCCGGCTCAAGTTGATTAATGCAGTACCTTAGGTGATCAAGCCTGAGTTCAGATTCCTTTTTATCTTCCATCGTATCCTCGTATGCAACAGGAAAAAAGTCAGGGATCGGTTCATGCTGGTGGCGTTTATTCTTCAGATTAAAACTGATCGCTGTGTTTACCGCGATCCGGTAAATCCAGGTGCTCACTTTTGCATTTCCTTTGAAATTTTTGATGCTTTTCCAAATCTGGAACAGGATCTCCTGATACAGATCGTCGGCTAGCGAGGCGTCATAGATGTATGCACGGCAAATGCGATAGATGCTTGCACGGTTCGATACGACTAATTTTGTAAAGGTTTCTTCGTCGGGCTTCTCCATATACGGTATTAGTAGGAGCAATCGCTATAATATTACAGCCTTGAAGATAAACTTTTATTGTGAACGTTGCTGTTGCAGTTAGGGGCTGCAGCAGCAACGTCGCTTATAAACTTTGGGGAAGGGTAACCTCGAATTTAGCACCTTCACCAGGAGCAGAGCTTACGGTGATCAGCCCGTTTAGAGATTCCACCAGGTGCGATACCAGGCTCAGCCCGAAGCCATAACCTTTCTCACCGCCTGTACCGGTCGTCGTCTGTGCCTTTCCGGCCAGTATCTGGTTTATCACCTCTGCATCCAGACCTACTCCAGTGTCAATGACTGTGATCGTCAATAGTTTCTCCGTTGCAGCCAGGCTCAAACCCAAATGAACGGAAACTTTTCCCCCTTCTCCGGTGAACTTAATGGCATTGGAAATCAAGTTCCCGGCAATCTGTAACAGCTTATTCTTTGAAAACGGCACCGACTCATTACCTGCATTCAGGCTGATTTCAAGATCAACGTTTTTAAATTTAGCCTGCGGCTGATAGAGTTTAAGCAGCTTGTCTCTGAATACGGGCAAATTAAACTCACTTTCTGCTAGTGGTTGCACGCTTCCTTCAGACAAGATTTCATCTGCAAGGTCAAGCAGTGAACGGCCGCTCTTGTTGATCATGTTAATGTATTCCATGAACTCCGCTATATTCCCGGTAGCACCCTGTTCTGCCATCAACTCGGAAAGACCGATGATGCCTCCAAGTGGGCCCCTGATGTCATGTGCAGCTTTCTTTTTTGACGCATCTGATTGATTAAGCTTTGCGCCCAGCAGGGCAAGGGCCTGAATAGACTTAAGCCGCTTAACAACTGTCTGCGCAATGATTTCCAAAAGTTCGATCTTTTCCGGACTCAATGCTTTAACTTCTTTGTCCAGAACGCAAAGCGCGCCCACATTCAGACCTGGCGACAATTGTAGCGGCATGCCATAGTAAAACCTTAATCCATCAGCACCCTTAACGTACAGCTTTGTGCTGAAACGATCATCCAGCCTTAAGTCTTGAACCTCCAGCGGCTTGTCGGACATGATCGTGTATTGGCAAACAGAATCCTCTCTGGGCATCTGCTTTAATTCCAACCCTTGATTGGCTATTGTCCATTGGGTGAAGGAATCAATGATGTTGATGAGGGAGATTTCCGTGCCGGTGACCTTTGTGGCCAGCAAGGTAAGATCCTTGAAACTATCTTCTAAATTGGTAAAGTCTAAATCTATATTGGAAAGGCCAATAAGTCTTTCCAGTTCATTATCGGGTATAGGAGATGATTTGTCTAACATGTATAAGGATTGAACTTACAGTAACGACCTTCTCATCCAGTATAGTATATCAGCGCACTAGCTAAGATGTTGCTTGATGGTGCCCAGTAGTACTTGCAGATCAAAGGGTTTATTCAGGAATGCATTTGCACAAGACTCCTTACTCATGAGTTCTGCAGGCGCATGGGCAGACATCAAAATCACGGGAATTTGACCCGTTCGGGTGTCACTTTTGATATAAGTACATACATTGATGCCATTGCCGTCGGGCAACATCACATCGATTAAAAACAGATCAGGACAGCTTTTCTCAAAAGCCATATTGAAGTCTGCAACGGTAGGGAATAGGGAAACATTATAACCTTCATCTTTCAAAAAGTAGGTCAAAACATATCCAATATCCTCGTTGTCTTCAATGATATAAATATCACTTTTATTCATGGTGAGGTAGGTTAGGACGATTTATAGGGTAACGCAAAGTATCAACTTTCAGGGAATTATTAAAGAAAATCTAAAGAAACTGTTTAAGTCTGATAATAAATAAGTACATATACCGTTCGCGAAGCGGCTTGCCAAACTTTTTTTATTTTTGCGTACATAATCTAAGCGAATGAGATCATCCATTAAATTGCTCCTGGTAGTGTTTCTTACGATCGGACTTGCGTCCTCACTCTGCGCTCAAAGCTTTAAATCGGATAATCTGGAAATTATACCATTGACTAAGCATATCTTTCAGCATGTATCTTACTTAAAAACGCAGGACTTTGGGAAGGTGTCCTGCAATGGAATGATCATGGTAGACGATCACGAGGCGGTGGTATTTGACACGCCAGCTGAAGATCAGGCTGCTTTGGAACTCTTGAATTTTATTGGAACGATGTTAGACAGCCAGGTAAAAGCCATAGTGGCGACGCATTTTCATGAAGATTGCCTCGGCGGGCTGAATACTTTTCATGCTGCAGGTATTCCTTCTTACGCACAGGAGCTTACACTTACACTTGCGAAGCAAAAGCATTTTCCAGTTCCTCAGCATGGCTTCAAGCAATTGCAACTACTTAAAGCAGGGAATAAGATTGTTGAGCTGCGGTATTTTGGTGCGGGGCATACCCGGGATAATGTGGTCGCTTATGTCTCTTCAGAAAAGATCATGTTTGGCGGGTGTTTGATAAAGGAGATCGGTGCCGGTAAAGGCAATCTGGAAGATGCGGACGAACGCGCCTGGCCAATAACGATAAAAAAAGTAAAATCAAAATATCCTGATGTGAAGCTGGTCATTCCGGGACATGGAAAAGCGGGAAATGCGGATTTGCTTGACTATACCGGTGGCCTGTTTGGGAAAGTAAAAACGGCGGAGTAAATGATCCAGGCTGCGGGTCAACCACGAAGTTGATACCTGCACAACCCCCTAATGTGCCTTCTTGCACTAAACAAGTAATAACTATGGAAAAAAAGAGCAATAAATACCACCTGACACTAGAGTTGAAAGAATATGCTAATGGGGAAACTCAACCACCCAAATTATTAGCCTTTGATTTTGGCAACCACGATGAAGTGTTTTCAATTATCGAACGCCTGCGCGAAAAAGATCCTTTTAATGATCAGGACCAAGCCACGGAATTCGCACTTGGTTTGAAGTTGTTCTCGGAGGGGATGATCAAACATCGTAATAATCCAATTTTCGAGGAACTTAAAGAGGCCTTTCCGCTGTTTATGAAGCGGCTTAAAAGTTTATAGTCCGACTACACCTGCTTTAATCCGGATTGAAAACAAATCAGCAGGTATTTACCTTATGGTAGATACAAAGGCATAACATGGATTTCGACTGGCACAAGATTTTCTTCAGCGATCAGGAATATACTTTCTTTTGGGAGATACTGTTCCGGACGCCAATCATGTTTTTGGCTGTCGTGCTGGTGCTGCGGTTTACCGGCAAACGTGGTGTACAGCAGCTTTCCATCTTTGAAATGGTGATGATCATCACCCTGGGTTCCGCTGCCGGAGATTCCATGTTTTATGATGATGTTGGCATGCTGCATGCACTGGCCGTCTTTGCACTGGTGCTGGCAGTTTACCGGATCATCATTTGGCTCATCACCAAATTTGAATGGTTTGAATTCCTGATGGAAGGTAAGCCCATTTACATCATCCGGGAAGGCAAGATGTGCCTGGATGAGCTGAACTCGAAAGAACTTGGATCGGATGAGTTTTTAGGTGCCCTTCGGGGGCAGCATGTCGATCAGATGGGACAGGTAAAATATGCGGTGCTGGAGGATACGGGAAGTCTGAGTGTGTTTTATTATCCTGATGAGGAAGTGCTTCCGGGCTTGCCCATTCTGCCAGATGAATATGAAAGCAAAAGCACGATTATCTCGAAGCCCGGCCTATATGCCTGTTCCAAATGCGCGCGCACCTATCAGCTTGAGCCTGCGGTAGATGTGCCTTGTGAAGTTTGTAAGAACAGGGAATGGGTAGCGGCCGTACACCGCAAAAGGGTCAGCTAAGTCCTCAGGTCTGAAAAGGAAAGTACTTCAATGCATTCCGCAGATATTGCAAGGCTGTTGTAAGCTGATTTTCCACCGTCCGTTTCGAGATGCTTAATTTCCCTGCAATTTCCTCATTGGAAAGTTGATTCGTTCGGCTGAGCGTAAATATTTCGCGGCAACGTTTCGGAAGCTTGTCTAACGAGCCCTGTAATGCAGTTTGCATGTCTGCAGTATTGATGTTCTCTTCGCCAAGATTTTGCGTTTGGCGGCGATCGTTGAGCTCCATATAGTCTTCTACAAAAACCAGGTTACTGGCCTTTCTGGCCTTTAATGCTTTGAAAACATGATAACGAGCCGCAGTGCTCAGGTAACCCTTAAACTGCTGGATTTGATATTCGTGCCGTTTACGCCAAAGGTTCAAAAATATATCGTGTACAATCTGCGATGAAGACTCCTCATCTTTCAGATAGGCAAATGCGGTATTGTAAATTAATGTCCAATAGCGTTCAAACAGCGCATCAAAGGCCTTTTTGTCGTCTAGACAAATGGCACTCCATAATTCTGCGTCTGTACGTTCGTTCAGGGGCATAAGGTTTATATTGGTCGAATAAACGTAAATAAAATATTTTAATAATCTATGTGTGTGCTGCGCTAAAAAAGGATCTGATAGTATATAACCAGATATAATATCATGACTCCAGAGGAGCTTTTTAGATTACAGGAGAAGTATCTCGCCGGCTTATGTAGTCCGGAAGAAGTCGCGTTGCTGCAGCAGCATGAGCATGACTTCCAGTTACTTGAGCATCCCTGGATGCCCGCACAGGGTGAGCAGGAACAGGTAAAGGATAAGATTCTGCAAAAGCTCCACCAGGAGATGGAAGAACAACCTTCCAAGCGCCATACCTTTCGCTATTATTATGCCGCAGCAGCGGTGCTACTCGTCGGATTGTTTGTGGTGCTCCTTTATCCGCAGCCAAAAGATTTGCAGCAGCAGCTTAGCACCCAATCTCAAGCTGCTGGAAAATCGGCTATCAAGCCTGGAACAACAAAAGCAACTTTAACCTTGTCTGATGGTACCGTGATAAACCTTGATGACGTTGCAAATGGCGTCATCTCACAACAAGGGAATATTACGGTCGCTAAATCTGCGGACGGTAAACTGATCTACAAGGTAAATTCTGCACCGGGACAAACATCAATCTACAATACCATCAGCACACCACGAGGTGGCGAATATCAGGTTGTACTCCCTGATGGAACCCATGTTTGGCTAAACGCCGCCTCTACACTGCGTTTTCCCTCCGTCTTTTCAGCTGCAGAAAGAAAAGTGGAGTTAACCGGCGAGGCTTACTTCGAAGTCGCAAAGCTCAAACATAAACCATTTAAAGTCAATGCCAGGAACATGGCGATTGAAGTATTGGGGACACATTTCAACGTCAATGCCTATGATGATGAAGCGCAGATCAAAACCACGCTGTTGGAAGGGGCTGTTCGTTTGAGTGCCGGCAACAATCATAAACTGCTCAAACCTGGGCAGCAGGCACGCTTAGGTAAACAGTCGGACTTCAGCATTGCTGAGGTAAACGTAGAAGAGGCCATCGCCTGGAAGAAGGGCTATTTCATTTTTGATAACGAAAACATTGAAAGTATTATGCGAAAGGTCTCGCGCTGGTATGATGTGGAAGTTACCTACAAGGGAAAGGTGGATCAGGGCCGCTATGGTGGTACTGTTTCCCGCTTCGACAGCGTACAAGGCGTTTTAAAATCTTTGGAACTAACTGGGTCCGTTCATTTCAGAATGGAAGGAAGGAGGATAATCGTGATGCCATAAGTACAAAAAAAGCCAAACGCTCACATGCAATTCGCATATAAACAACACCAAATATTAAACTCATTATAATGACTAAGGATAAAAAATCTTTGAAGTACCTAATGGTGATAAAACTTTTACTTGTATTTGTTTTGTCGACCATTTTTCAGGTTAACGCTGCCACCTATGGACAGAATGTGACCTTAAATATTAAGAATGCCTCACTTAAAGAGGTGCTTGACGTGCTGCGCAAACAAACCGGTTATCACTTCCTTTACCGGACAGAGATGCTGAACCAGAGCCGTCAACTCAGCATTAATGTAACCAATGCACCATTAACCAAGGTATTGGAGCTTTGCTTCGAAGGTCAGCCATTGACCTATTCCATCAACGAGAAAACGATCATCTTACGGGAAAAACCTGTTTCACCAATTAACAAAGTGCAGCAGGCGAGAATTACAGGTACAGTGACCGATGCAACGGGCTTACCGATGCCAGGCGTGGGTATAAAAGTAAAAGGTACCAGCACCACCTCAGTAACAGACACCGACGGTAAGTATGTTGTAAATGCCGGTGGTAACATTACCCTGGTGTTTTCTTATGTGGGTTACGAAACACAGGAAGTGCCGGCTAATGGCCGTGCTACCATCAACATCACCATGGCAGAAAGTCAGGCAGAACTGAGTGAAGTTGTGGTAATCGGTTATGGTACGGTTCGTCGTAAGGACCTGACCGGTTCTGTAGCTTCCGTGAAAGGTGCCGACATTAAGTCGCAAGGTGTAAGTGATGTAACCCGTTCTTTGCAGGGCAAGATGCCGGGTGTGACGATCGAGTCTGCCGGTGGTGATCCGGGTGCCGGAACAAGAATTCTGATCCGTGGGGTAGGTTCCTTGAACAATGCTACGCCACTATACATTGTGGATGGGGTGCAGGTAGCCAATATCAACAACCTGAACCAGACCGACATTGAGTCTGTAGACGTGTTAAAAGACGCTTCTGCGGCTGCAATCTACGGTTCAAGGGCTGCAAATGGTGTGGTATTGGTGACTACAAAGTCTGGTAAAAGCGGTGCACCAGTTGTGCAGTTAACAGCCAACGTTGGGGTACAAAGCAAAGCCAGCAACATTGATGTACTGAATGCACAGGAATGGGCTACAGTAAGTAATCAAGCGCATGCCAATGCAGGCTTAACGCCGCTGGAGCTTGCTGCTAATCCATCCGCATTGGGTGTTGGAACAGATTGGCAAGATGCCATCTTCCGTGCTGCACCTATCCAGCAGTATAACCTATTGGTTAGTGGTGGTAGCGAGGCCAGCAAGTACAGTGTATCCGGTGGTTATAATGATCAGCAAGGTATTGTAGATGTGACCGGCTACAAACGCTACAACCTTCGTGTGAAAACTGAAACCACAAAAGGTCGTTTGAAGTTCGGTGAAACCGTATTGCTATCCAGAGAGAAATTCGTGAACATGCCTGCAGGCTGGGGCGGACAAGGTGGTAATCCGGTAGGATCTGCTATTAAAATGATTCCAGCTTTCAAGATCTACAATCCCGATTTAGTTGGCGGATACGATGGCGCATTTGGTTCTGTAGTAAACATTGCCAACCCGGTAGCACAGTTGAATCTGGAAGATATCACCCGTGAAAATACCAGTATCCTGGCAAATGCTTTTGGTGAACTTAAAATCATTGAAGGCTTAAAGTATCGCTTAAATCTTGGTTATACCAATGTTTTCAACAGCAACTATGATTATCACAGACGTTATCAGGTAGGTGCGTTGTTTACACACCCAACCAATGACATCAGCTTGAGCAAAGATCAAAACGTGTTGTTATTGCTGGAGAATACATTGAACTACGACAAGGTATTTGGTAAACATAGTGTTCAGGCATTAGCCGGTTATACTTACCAAAGCAACAATTATAGTTTTACCAGTACTGCACGTACCGACCTGCCAGATGGTATTGATCAGATTGATGCAGGTGCAGGTATTGCGACCAACTCTGGTAACCGGTTTGAAAATAACCTGATCTCGTTATTAGGACGTGTGATCTACTCTTATGATGACCGTTATCTTTTAACAGCAAGTTTCAGACGTGATGGTTCATCAAGATTTGGTGCGAACAACCGTTATGGTAACTTCCCTTCCGTAGCATTGGGCTGGAACATTATGAATGAAAGTTTCTTTGAGCCTTTGGAGAAGACCTTCTCAAACCTGAAACTACGAGCCAGCTATGGTGTTTTGGGTAACCAGGAAATTGGTGACTACCAGTACAACGCCGCGGTGGCATCAAATGTTAACTATGTAGTTGGTAACACGCAGCAAAGATGGTTCGGTTCTATTCAGACAGCCTTTGCTTCTCCGAACATCAAATGGGAAACAACAAAAACCGTAAACGTAGGTGTTGATGCAGGTTTCTTTGGAAACAAGCTGAATTTAACAGCCGACTATTTTGTTAAGAAAACAACAGATGTATTGTTGAATGTGCCGATCCCAGGATCTGCAGGTTCTGTTTCAAACCCGGTTGTAAATGCAGGGACCCTTCGTAATAATGGGGTGGAGTTAGGCTTGAACTATGGAAATACCGTAGGTAAATTAAGCTACAACGTATTCGGATCGATCAGTGCAGTGCGTAACAAAGTGATTGAACTTGGAACAGGTTCGCAGCAGATCTTCGGCGGTCAGCCGAACCACCACGGTGCTACAAGTACTTTGACGGAAGCTGGCGGCTCTATCGGCTCTTTCTACCTGATCCAGGCACTGGGTATCTTCAATTCACAGGAGGAGATCAATGCGTATGCTAAAGATGGACAATTGATCCAGCCAAATGCTGCGCCAGGTGACGTGAAGTTCTTCGATAAAAATGGCGACGGACAGATCAATAACCTTGACCGTGTAAACCTTGGTAGCCCATTCCCGGATTTCGAATATGGTGTAGGTTTCAATGCCAATATGCACAACTTTGACCTTGCTATATTCTTCCAGGGATCACAAGGCAACAAGATCTACAATGGTTTGGCGCAAGATCTACAGAGTACCAACTTGCAGATGAACTATGCAAAATCAACCTTGAATGCCTGGACCCCAACAAACCAGTCGGACGTTCCAAGAGTAACCGCAAATGACCCGAACCTGAACAGCCAGACCTCTTCTCGCTTTTTAGAAAATGGCTCTTATTTCAGGATGAAAACGGTACAGCTGGGTTATACCTTGAAAGATGATTTCGCGAAGAAGTTGAAAATCGGTTCTTTCCGTACTTACGTAAGTGCAGATAACCTTTTCACCATCACCAAGTATACTGGCTTTAACCCGGATTTGGGTAGAACAGGTTCTATTTTCGACAGAGGTGTGGATTATGGTCACGTGGCTTATCCATTGGCAAGAACCATCTCTCTGGGCATTCAGTTAACCTTGTAACATCAACTTAAAACAATAATCATGAAGAAAATATATATAGCTTTTTGCTTCGCTGCACTGCTTGGCGGATGTAAGAAAAGTGAACTGGAATTAATTAATCCGAACCAGATTGTTTCGGAAACCTACTGGAAAACCGAGACTGATGTACATAGCGCCTTTGCGGCAACCTACGGCTTGCTACGAAATGTAGATGGCGGCTTTTGGGGTGTGAGAGGTATAGAATTGGGAAATGGCCGTGGTGATGACTTCTTCTTAAGAAATGACGTTGCGGATCTTTATCGCTTGTCGACCTTCACCAATAATGCGGATAATGGTACGGTAAACTCCCTTTGGAACTACTCTTATCGCGGTATTTTCCGTGCCAACCAGATTCTGGAGAATGTAGGCAGGGTAGGTTTGGATGATGCAAAAACGAAGGCTTATATCGCTGAAGCCAAGTTCCTGAGAGGTTTGAACTACTTCATCCTTGCGATCAATTTCGGCGATGTACCATTGATCTTGACTGTTCCTAAAGACGAAACCGAGTATGCTAAGCCGAAGGCTGCAGAAGCGGATGTCTGGAAACAGATTATTGCAGACTTTACAGAAGCTGGTGTTGACTTGCCAACTTCTTATGGTCCGGAGTGGGTTGGGCGTGCAACAAAAGGTGCCGCACTTGGCTATCTTGGAAAGGCATACCTATTTACCAAAGATTATACAAACGCAGAAACGACTTTACGCCAGGTAACTGGAATGGGTTATTCGTTGATGCAAAACTATGAAGACAACTTCTTGGTAACCTGGGAAAACAATGCGGAGTCCTTGTTTGAAATCCAATTGGGCGACGTGGGTGGCACCAATGCCTGGGGTGGTGAAAATGCAAGTGGCGCTTTAGGGGTAACCACGGCACAAGAGTTTGCACCTTCGGAAGTTGGGGGCTGGTTTGAGGCTGGACCAACAGACAAGTTGTTCAACGAATTCCAAAAGGAGCGTACCGCCGATGGTGAACTGGATCCAAGGATGTATGCAACGTTGATCTGGGATTACCCGGGAGCAACATTCTACAGAAAGCCATTCAGCGAATTTAAGCTGCCATTTGGTTTCAAATCTTTGTTTAAAAAGTATCAGAATTACACCCAGGCGAATGAGCTTGCCGGTGCCAGCGGTGCATCTAACTATACCTCGAGCAATAACGAACGCGCTTTGCGCTATGCAGACGTACTGTTAATGCTTGCTGAAGCGATCACCATGCAAGGCAGACCAGCGGATGCATACCAATATGTTAATCAGATCCGTACCCGCGCAAAACTTGCGACATTACCGGCAGGTTTTAATCAGGCACAGATGATGAATGAGATCGTACACCAACGTATGATTGAGTTTGCACGTGAGAATCACCGCTTTTATGATCTTAAACGTTGGGGATTATTACAACAGGAGATCAGCAACAGCGACAAGGTTGGAAAGCAGTTTTTTGTTCCTGGAAAACATGACTACTTCCCGGTTCCACAGAACGAAATCAACACCAATCCGTTGATGACCCAGAACTCCAACTGGTAATTCTTCGAGCTTCGGTAATAGGAAAAGGCTTTCAGGTAACTGGAAGCCTTTTCTTTATCAAAAAGCCCTTACTATCTACAAGTCAGTAAAAACTTGTACATTAAGCTTTATTTTTGCGTATGGTTGATATTTGTTGTGTAGGACACATCACGTCTGATAAAGTAGTTACGTCGAATTCCACGATGTATATGCCTGGGGGCACTGCTTATTACTTTTCCTTTCCCTTTGCGAATCTTGATGTAAAGTACCTGTTGGTCACGGCACTCGCAAAGGCTGATTTACGGTATGTGGAGACGCTTCAGCAGCATGGCATTGAGGTTCAGGTGCAGGAAAGTAAGCATACCGTGTGTTTCGAGAATGTTTACGAAGAGAATACGGACTTCAGAACGCAGTTCGTTTCTCAGGAGGCTGATGCATTTACCGAAGAAACATTGCTTGATGTGGACGCTAAGATCTATCATCTTGGACCCCTGTTGGCGGGTGATATCTCTGTTTCGTTGATTAAAGCACTGGCTGCAAAAGGGCGTGTAAGCATGGATGTTCAAGGCTATTTAAGGTTGGTGAAAGACGGGAAAGTGTATGGTACAGACTGGCCCGAAAAGCAGGAAGCATTAGCCTACGTCGATATTCTGAAGGCCGATGAAACTGAATTAAGAACACTAACCGGTGTTGAAGATATCCGCGAAGCAGCCGCTTTAGTGGCAGAATGGGGCGTGAAAGAAGTGGTGATTACAAATGGTAGTCATGGTTCGATGATCTACAGTGCAGGTGAATTTTACCTCGTTCCGGCATTTCCTCCAGCACATTTGGTTGACGCGACAGGCTGCGGTGACACCTACATGGCGGGCTATTTATATCAGCGTATTAAAGGTGCAGATGAGCTACAAGCAGGGTGTTTTGCCGCCGCATTGGCTACGCGGAAGTTAGAATCGGCCGGGCCTTTTCAAGGGGTTCTTGAGGATGTGCTTGCTTTGCTAGATTAGCCAGTTTTTTAGCAGTTCAGAGAATCCTTCTTTGTACTGCTCGGTAACAGGTATGGTGGTCTGTCCAATCTGCACCGAATTCTTGGTGAGCGATTTGATGTGCTCAACACCTACGATAAAGGAGCGGTGGATTCGAAGGAAAGCAGGCGTAGCAAGCTTTTCTTCCAGGCTTTTCAGGCTGGTTAAAGTGAGCAGCGGTTTTTCTTCTCCTTTTAAAAATAACTTGACGTAATCTTTCAAACCTTCAATGTAGAGGATATCTGCGGTATCGACCTTTTGCAGTTGGTAATCTACTTTCAGGTATAAGTATTTCTTTTCCGGGGCAGCAGGAGATAGGTTTGCAGTAACTGGATTCATGCTGTGCTCCAGCATAATGAAATAGTCGTAAGCTTTAGTGGCAGCTCTGGAGAAATCGACGAAGCTGAAGGGTTTTAATAAATAATCCAGCGCGTCTACTTTAAAACCTTCGAGCGCATATTGGTCGTACGCAGTTGTGAACACAATCCGCACATGTTTTTTCCTGCCGGTCTGTTCCACGATACGGGCAAGCTCAATGCCACTTAAATCCGCCATGCGGATATCCAGGAAGATCAGCTGTATATCCGGGTTTTCGTGTATGGCTTTCAGACCTTCCACGCCATTACTGTAGGCAGCGACGAGGTTTAGAAAAGGCGTCTTTTCCACATATGAACTAATCAGGCTCAGTGCAAAGGGTTCATCGTCAACAGCAATACAATTGATTTTCATCTTCTAAATGATGTTATTTAATCAGGCAATTCCGCTTTGCAAAACTTCGTTTAACTGAAGTCCAAAGTCAAAGTAACAGTATACTCTTTGGTAGTAGCGTTGTTGTCGACCGTCAAAGTATGTTTCCCTGGGTAGAGCAGGTCCAGTCTGCGTTTGGTATTAATCAGTCCGATGCCGTTGCTTTCCTCCAGGTGTTCACGTGCCTCAAAGGTAGAGTTCTTGATCTCAATTTTTATGGTGTTATTCAGCTGACGAATATCAATATAGACATAGCTTGGATGAAGGCTGCTGATGCCGTGTTTGAAGGCATTTTCAATGAAGGGCAGTAACACCATTGGGGCAACCTCGTAATTCTTCATGTTGGCCTGTTTTTCGAAAATGACCTGTACGTCGCCGGAAAGACGCAGCTTCATCAGCATGATATAATCTTCCACAAATTTAATCTCATTCTCCAAACTGGTCAGATCATTTTTGGTATCATAGATCACGTAGCGCATCATGTGCGACAAGGTATAGATCGCATCTTTTGCGGCATTGGTGTTGCTATCAGCCAGCGCATAAATGGTATGTAGGGTATTGAAGAAGAAGTGGGGATTGATCTGTGACTTCAGGAAGGATAATTCGGAGTTGATCTTGTCTTTTTCTGTTGCCTGAAAAGCGAGCTGATCATGCTGTAGTTTCTTCGACATTGCCACAACCGTACTTACGCCATAAATCACCATGGCCATAATGATGGTGATGTAGGAAGCCGAATGATCTTCATTGTTGCCATCCTTGTGCATCCGGTGTCCGAAGATTTTTTCCATAGCTTCCGGCACACCCAGGAACCGATCCAGCCAGTCGTTCAGGAACACTACAGCGAATAAGGTTGCAATTACCAGAATGACAAAGGTCCCTGTGCGGTGCCTATACAATAACCTTGGTGTGAAGACAAAGAAATTTGCATAGAATAAGCCTGCCCAGATCAGGTTCATGACCACCTGTTTGATCCAGAATTCTGCCGGTAGATGGATCGGCCAGGTAAGGGGAAAGAAGGTGAGCACGAGCAATGCTGCCACAATAAAATAATGTACAGAAGGAAGCTTTTTGCTGATACCTGTAAACGCTGTTGTCATGATAAACAAAGATGAAAGAATATCGTCAGATCTGGCGCAGTCCTCGTCGATTGAGAAAGCCTTCCCGTCTATTATTTCGGGGCAACCATCTATAACGCAATTCCGGATGGCTTTAATTTGCTTGTTTTGCCCCAAATCATAAGAATTATGAATACGAAATTATACGCTATTATAAAAAGTCGTTTTACAAGCATCAGGCTTGTTCAGTTGATGATGTTTTTTGCGGTGTGCTGGGCGGGTTCCGTTCAGGCGCAGATGCCAGGTGGAGGACAGCCAGCAGTTGCTGGAGGTACTGTAAGTGGAACAGTTATCGATTCGGTTAGCAAGAAGCCATTAGATTATGCAACGGTAAGTTTGTTCAAAGCGGATGCTGCTGCACNNAGGCATTGATTGAGAATAAGATCGACAAACTGGTCTTTAATGCAGAGAAAGATGTAACCAGTTCAGGTGGTAACGTGACAGACATCCTTCGCAAGGTACCTATGGTATCTGTGGATATGGACGGCAACGTAGCCTTGCGTGGTAGCCAGAATGTGAGGATCCTCATCAATGGTAAACCTTCAGGTGCACTGACCACCAATGCTGCGGATGTATTGAAATCCATGCCTTCTGATCAGATTAAAAACGTAGAAGTAATCACTTCCCCTTCGGCAAAGTACGATGCGGAAGGTTCTGCGGGTATCATCAACATCATCACTAAAAAGAAAGAAGTTTCTGGTGTTAGCGGTTCCATAAACGCCGGAATCGGAACCCGTCAGAATAATGAAAGTGCCAACCTGAACTTTAATAAGAACAAGCTGAGCGTTACTGCGAATGTTGGCTTTAATGCAGGCTGGCCGCAAACTACCTATTCCTCATTTGAAAGTGAGAACCGCACATTGGGCACCAGGTCTACGTCGAATGGTGAAAGCACATCAAACCGTCAATTTTTGAGTGGTTCAGCTTCTGTGGGTTACGATTTTAATGATAACAACAGTTTCCTTTCTTCTTTCAGCAGGAGAGGTGGCTCATTCAAAAACGATGGTACGACTACGAATACCAACCTTTCCCGCGATGGAGAGCTGATCAACTATACGGCAACAAACCGGAATGAAAACAGCATGTCAAACTTCGACTGGAACAATGATTTTACCCACAAATTTAAGCGTGCAGGCGAGGAGATCAGCATTGCAGCACAATGGACACATGGTACAGCAGATGTGGATTATGCAACCGAATACTCGGCATTTACGCAGAACCAACGTGCAAAGAACCTTGGTACAAATAACGAATACACGGTTCAGGTTGATTACGTGTTGCCAATAAACAAGATGTTTAAAGTTGAAGCAGGTGCTAAAACCATTATCCGTGAGATTAAAAGTGACTATGATTTCTTCAATCCGAACGAGTTAGGCCAGTACGTGCTAAATCCAATCACATCGAATGCTTATGACTATGGTCAGGATGTGTATGCAGGCTACGGTTTGCTAACGACATCACTGAGCGGTGGATATACCGTTATGGCCGGTGCACGTATGGAAAGCACCAACATTAATGGTAATTCCGGTAACACCACCAGCGGCTTGCAGCCATTCAAAAACGATTACCTGAACTTTATACCAAGTCTAATCGTTTCCAAGTCCCTGACACCAACGCAGACCATTAAGCTGAGCTATAGCAAGCGTATTCAACGCCCGAGTTTACAGTTCCTGAACCCTTTCCGTAACACGAGCGATCCGCTGAACCAGAATCAGGGTAACCCGGAGCTTTCACCGGAGATCGGACAAACCATTGAGTTCAACTATTCTACATTCGTGAAATCTTCTGTGATCAACGCCTCAGTGTATTACCGTAAAACAGAAGATATCATTGAAAGTGTGGTGAGCACGGTGCCATTTACGACCATAGACAATGAAGGTAATGAGGTGACGCGTGATGTCTCTTTAACAACTTTCCAAAACGTTGGTACCAATAACTCCTTCGGAACAAGCATCTTCGGATCGGTGCAGTTGTGGAAAGCACTAACACTTAGAGGAAATTTCAATGCTTTCACCTACAAGCCAAAGATCATCAGCAGCCTGCAGCAAGGTGAGCAGGATACTTACATCCAGTACAATGCATTTGTAAGTGCTACGATGAAGTTGAGCTCGACGTTGAACGCAGAAACCTTCCTGATGCAGAACTCGGCCAGAAGGACCTTCCAGGGTACTAATCCATCCTTTAACCTTTGGGTGATCGGTGTTAAGCAAGACATCCTGAAGAAACGTGGTACCCTTGGTCTGAACATCACACAGCCATTTAAGGACTACAAAGATTTTGAATCTAATATTAACAGCGGACCACTTACACAGCGCAGCAAGTTTTCCGTGCCTTTCCGTTCATTCGGACTTAACTTCACGTACAATTTTGGAAAGATGAACTACGGTGCACAGCCTCCAAGAAAGAAACGTGGCGTAACCAATGATGACCTATTGCAGGGTGGGGATGCAAACGGACAAGGCGGTGCAGCAGCAGGCGGACAAAGATAATTACTGGGATGCGCTGAATTACTCGTACTTCAGCGCATCAACAGGATTGGCTTTTGCAGTTTTGTAGGCTTGTACGCTTACCGTTAAAAGTGCAATGGTTAGTGTACCGAGTGCTGAAAGTGGAATGATCCACCAGCTGAACTCGGTGCGGAATTCATAACCCTGCAGCCAATTGTTCATCACATAATAACTGATTGGGACGGCGATAAAAATAGCCACGACAATCAACTTTAAAAAAGATACAGAAAGCAACTGCATCAGGTTGCCTACCGACGCACCAAGGACCTTTCTTACCCCAAACTCCTTGGTGCGTTGTTCTGCACTAAAGGCGACTAACCCAAATAGTCCGATGCAGGAAACAAAGATGGCCAGCCCTCCGAAAAGGTTGGACAGAATGCCTAAAGTCTTTTCTTTTTGCAGCAGCTTATCAAATGAGGAACTAACGAAGTTCAGCTCAACGGGATAAGCTGGATTAATGTCCTTTGCAATTCGCTCAATCGTTTCTACACTCTCCTGTAAATTCTGCTCCGGATTCAATCGAATGGTGACATGCTCCGCATAGTTGCTGAAGAAGACAATCATTGGATTATTTGCTTTATACGGCGAATCCCAAGCGTAATCTTCAAAAACCCCAATTACCGTTGCCGTTTGATTGTTGAGTTTAAGTTTGGTGCCAAGCGGCTTATCCAGGTTCATCACCTTTGCTGCAGCGCTGCTAATGAGCACCGCGCCACTATCTGATGCATATTTTTCAGAGAAATCGCGCCCTTGTATCAACTTTAATCCTGAGGTTTTGCTGAAGTCGTAAGTGGTACCGACGCCATTAAACATGATATCTTTATCAGCATTCGCCATGCCTGGCCATTCCAGGTTGTTAAAGTTCTGTCCATGGTGGATCAGGCTTGTGGTTGTTTTTGCTATCGATGTAACCGCTCCGGAATTTAGGAGTTGTCTTTTCAGCAGATCAAAGCGCGTCGACATAGCACCTTCAAGGGGCATTTCTGCCAGGGCATCGATATCAATGCCTACAGGCTTGTTCTTGATGAACTGAATCTGTTTGTAGATCACCAGTGTGCTTACAATCAGCATTACGGCAAAGCAGAATTGTCCGACAATAAGTACCTGACGCAAGCTGAAAGAAAGGTACTGCCTGGGTTGAAGTTTCCGTTTGAAGATCTGGATAGGATTGAAAGCAGAGAGATATAATGCTGGGTAGCTTCCGGCAATGAGGCCAGTAAGCAGCACAATGCCGATGATGATGAGCCAGGTTTGGTGGTCAGAAAAGGAGACGTGAAGATCCATGTTCAGCAGATTGCCGAATGCTGGCAGGAAAGCTTCCACAAGGGCAATGGCAATAAATACACTAATGAAGGTAAGTACGATGGACTCTGTAAGGAATTGTGCAACCAGTGAAGTTCTGGTAGCGCCAATAGTCTTCTTAATGCCGACTTCCTTGGCGCGCTTTTCGGATTTAGCCGTGGCCATGTTCATGAAGTTGATACAGGCAATCAGCAGAATGCCGAATGCAAGGCTGGTAAACAGCCAGATCTGGCTTATGTCGCCACCGATGCTTTTGCCATTAACGAACTTGCCATAGAGATGAAGTTTCGCCAGGGGGAATAAGAAAAACGGCGATTTCTTCCATTTAGTTTGTTCCAGGGTCAGTGAGTTTAACTTCTGGTTTACGCGGTTCAGGTCTGCATCTGCCGCAAGCCTTACTAAAGTTACAAAGCTATAATTATCCCAGTTCAGGTCTTCTGAAGAAGGATCCACCAGTTTGTAGTCAGACCAGGGCAGCAGGTAGTCAAAGCGATGAGAGCTATTACCAGGTAAATCTGCCACAACACCAGTGACCTTAAATGCGGCTTGATCTTGCAGGCGAACAGCTTGATTTAGAACGTCTGTACTGCCGAATAAGGTCTTAGCCATTGACGCCGTAAGTACAATGGAGCCCGGTGTTTTTAAGGCTGTGCTGCGGTTTCCCTGAAGAAACTGGTAATCATATATATTTAGGATATCCGGATCAGCGAATTTGGCCGTCTTTTTAAAGCTGTTCTCACCATTGGCGATGAGCAGCACGCGGTCGTAACTGATGCGGGCAATATGTTTAATCTCCGGAATGCCCGAAGCTATTGTGGAAGCCAGTGCAGTAGGTGTACCATCAAAGGTAGCGATGTCTTTTCCAAGATCATCTGTGATACGTGTAATGGCTACATGCACCTCATTTGAATATGAGGAATGCTTGTCGAAGTTCCATTCGTAATTGACGTAAATGAGCAACATTAAACAGGCAGCGAGTCCAATGGCCAGACCAACGATGTTGATGAAAGAAGTTATTTTACTTCTCCAGATATTACGCAGGGCGATTTTGAAGTTTAAGATTGACATGGGATTACCAATTAAGGTTTGAGTGCCAATCACTAAGCATGTGCCAGTGTCTTAGTTAAATATAAGCATTTGTCTATCAGTTAATTATGGCTGGGTGTAAAAATTTAGCCGTTCATTATCGAACAGCTGAATGTCCGCAAGCGGACATTCAAAATGTGTTTAAGCAGGTGATTACGAGTGTGTTATTGATATTTAAAAACCAGTGAGAATACGGTTCTTTCAAATGGCTGCGACTGGATCTCAACACTCCCGTGGTGCATTTTCATGATGTTTCTGGTAATGGTTAATCCAATACCGGAACCATTCTTCCGGGTGGTAAAAAAGGGGATGAAGACCTTTCGGGCAAGTTCGTTGTCCACACCTTTACCATTATCAATAACATCGATGTATAAACGATTATGCTCCAGCCTGTAGCTAATTTCGATGACCGGATGCTCTATGTTTTCCACTGCATAGATACTGTTGGTTACCAGGTTGATCAATGCTTGTTCAATCAGCTTGATGTCCAGTCGCAGGCTAATTTTAGAGGCTGTTTGTACAACCTTAAGCTCAATGTTCTTGCCCGAGGCAAAGGGCTGCATGAGTATTTTGATGTGTTTCAGGATCTCGCCAATTGAATGATTCTGCAGGACAGGGGTGGGTAGCTCCGCCATCAGCCTGTAGTCTTTTACGAAGTCGAGCAGTCCTTCTGACCGGCGTTTAATGGTCAGTAATGCGGGTTTCAAATCCTCGAGATCTTCCGTATCCAGGTGATTTTTGCCATCAACCATAGAACTTACCGTATCAGATAAAGAGCTGATGGGGGTAATGCTGTTCAGGATCTCATGAGAGATCACGCCGATCAAGCGGTTCCAGGCTTCAGACTCTTTCTGCTCAATTTCATCCTTGATGTTCTGGAAAGAAATAATAATATGATCTGAATTGTGCAGGTTTAATGGAATCAGTTCAGTAGAGAGCTGTGTAAGTTTGTCCTGGATCTTGATTTCAATGAACTTCTTTCCTCCATCTATAATTTCGCTCACTTGTTCTGCGAATTCCGGGCGGTGATTCTTTAGCCGGTGCCAGTACTTGTATGCGGGCACCTGCAGGAGATTACTTGCAGCCATGTTAAAGAATACGATCTCTGCCTTTTCCACATCTTTATCCACAGGTTTAAGCACAATTACGCCTACAGGAACCTGCTCCAGAATGGTTTTAATAAGCTGGAACATGGATTCTTTTTCCAGTTGAATACGTTTGTGTACTTGTATGATGTCGTCGAAGGAGCGATACAATTCTGGAAAGCTGCTTTTGTAACTTCTGGCTCTGAAATTTACGGTGCTATCCTGGGTTTTAACAGCGAGCATAAAGCGATTGATGTCCTCCTTCATGCGATCTATGTAATAGTAAAGCGAGAAAAGCGAAGCCAGGAGTATAACCCCAACGCCGAATATTGTAAACCACAGTTCCGTGTTGCGGATCAGGTAAACAAATAATGCGATCAGCAGGTTGATGATGAGTAACCGGAACAGGAGCCGGAAGGTGAAGCTGCTGAAGAACTTCATAGGTCAAACTTTTCTATGCGTCTGTACAATGCAGCGCGGGTTAGGCCAAGCTCTGAGGCTGCCCGGGAAATGTTGCCTTTATGTTTTTCAATGGCACGTTGCACCATGAGCTTTTCCATGTCTTCCAGCGCCATGTCATCCTGTACGGAGGGCGTGGCCGGAGCCCCAAATTTCTGCGGATTAAGCTGCAGATCTTCTTCGCAGATCTGTATACCGTCAGTCATGATTACGGCACGCTCAATTACATGTTGTAGCTCACGCACATTGCCGGGCCATTGGTAGCGAAGTAATAAAGCTTCGGCCTTGCTGTCGAAACTTTTAATGTTCCTGTGGTACTTGTTATTAAAGCTTTGCAGGAAATGAGATGCCAGCAGCAGGATGTCCGGTCCACGTTTGGAAAGTGGTGGTAACAGCAGTTCCACGGTATTGATCCGGAACAGCAGATCCTGACGGAAAGTACCTTTACTCACCATCTCGGCTAAGGGCATATTGGTTGCGGTAATCAGGCGTACATTGATCTTACGTTCCTTGCTTTCGCCAAGTCTGTTCACGGTGCGGTTCTGAATAACACTGAGCAGCTTCGCCTGTAATGGAAGGCTCAGGTTGCCAATCTCGTCCAGGAATATGGTGCCACCTTCAGCCATTTCAAAGCGGCCGGGTTTATCCTCCTTCGCATCTGTAAAAGCACCTTTGGCGTAGCCGAACAGCTCACTTTCAAACAGATTTTCTGTAAGGGAGCCTAAATCCACATGCATGAATACACCATTTTTACGTTGCGAGTGTTTGTGGATTTCGTAAGCAAAGACCTGTTTTCCGGTGCCATTTTCGCCCAGGATCAGGATGTTCGCATCTGTTGGGGCAACCTTCAATAGGATGCTTTGCAGCTTCTGGATGGGCTCAGATTCTCCAACAATATGTTCAAACCTGCGGGCCATATCCTTTTGAAGGGAGGTATGAAGCTTTTCCAGTTTATTAACTTTCTTGTTCGACTGCCGGAGTTTCGCAGCTGCAGAAAGGGTTGCAAAAAGCTTTTCATTTTCCCAGGGCTTTAAAATGAAATCTGTAGCACCCTTCTTAATTGCCTGGACGGCAAGTTCAACATTTCCGTAGGCGGTCATGAGGATCACTACGTAATCTTTGTCTATGGACAGGATATGCTCCAACCAGTATAAACCTTCGCGACCGTCGCTCGACCCTTTCTGATAATTCATGTCCAGTAGAATAATATCTACCTCATTCCGGCTCAAGAGCACATTGATTTCCCTGGGGGACTTGCAGGTCACCACCTGACGGAAATGCTGCTTTAGTAAGAGCTTGGCACTTAGCAGGATATCGTCATCATCATCAATTACCAGAACTGTCGCATCGATCATATTAAAAGCTTTTCTCAAAAATAATAAAACTGTTCGCTCACGTACAAGCAAGTGTCCGATAATGAACGGTTTAATCGTGCTGATTTTTATATTTAACTGGTAAACAGCTAATTAAGGTCGTTTTTTCAGTCTGGCATGTGCTTCGTAAGTAGCTGCGCAGAGACGATGAAGACTTTTCTTGATGGTTTCAGCATTAAAAGTTTATAGAAATGAAACAAGTATTATGTGCATTGATGATCACTGCTTTTTCAGCAGGTTGTACCATCACACACGACCGGCAAGGCACCAGTCTCGCAACCAGGAGTGAAGCAAGCTTTTCTAAATTCTCCGGAAAGCAGCAGTTCAAATTAATCTTAAATCCGGATGATTTAGTTACACGGGTTAAATATAGCATCAAGCTAAGGGCCGGCGAGATGAGACTGATTGTTCGGGCGCTAAAGGAAGAAATCGTTAATGTAAGTACATCCGACCTGCTTGAACGATCATTTGAGATTAAGAATTTGGCGGGCTCAGGTTTGGACGTATCACTGATCGGGAAAAAAGCCAGCGGATCCTACCAAGTGGAACTGGAGCAAGGCCAGCCGGGCGACTGTTCGCTTGCGGACGATAACTGTTCGGTAATGAACAGTGCTAATTTTGAATAACTAAATAATGTGTTGATAATCAATAACCTAGTTGTGTTTTTGTCATCTGGCATGTACTTGGCAAGATGTACAACAAGAATAAACAAGTAATGGATAAAGTAATAGAGAAAAAGCGGTTTAGTAAGAAGAATATACTGATGTTCGCTGGAATTCTGATGGTGGTTTGCCTGGCAGGTTATGGCTACAGCCTTTCCCTCAACAAGGTGTACAAAGCAAATGCAGATAAGCTCACCATTAGTAAGGTAAGGTACGGTGATTTCGAGGATGTAGTTCTTTTGAATGCTACTGTTGTACCACTAACTTCAGTAATTGTAAGTTCCTCTGAAGGTGGAACGGTAGCGGAGATCTTTACTGAAAATGGCGCATTCGTGAATAAAGGTACGCCGCTTTTAAGGATTGCAAATCCAAATGCACTCTCTTCATATACCAGCAGCGAAACCAGCATCATTGAACAAATTAATCAGCTTCGTAAGTTGCGATTGGATCTGGAACAAAATCAACGGGTCATGAAGCAGGATATGATGGTGATCGAAAATAGCTTGCGCACGGCATCTCGCAAATACAAAATTGACAGCACCCTTTTCGCGAAAAAGGTTATTACCAGGGAGGAGTTTAATACATCTAACCAAGATTATGAATATTATAAAGATCGGCGGGCAATCCTGAAACAAGCGATGGATCAGGAGAGTCAAAGCAGAAAGATGCAGTTGAATCAAATTGACTTTTCTATTGGCCGGATGAATGAAAGCCTGGAATCCATTCGACAGAACATTGAGAATATGACCATTAAAGCGCCTGTTTCCGGACGATTGTCTTCTTACGATCCGGTGATTGGAAAATCGTATGGTGCGAATGAAATGCTTGGAAAGATAGATGTGATGCAAGGGTACAAGTTGCAGGCAGGCGTAGACGAGTACTACATTAACCGCGTAAAAGAAGGTCAACGTGCCAACTGCGAGATTAATGGTAAGAACTACCAGCTATTGGTTCGGAAGGTCATTCCAGAGGTTACTTCAGGACAGTTTCAGATTGAACTGGTGTTTGATGGCAAGTCGGCTGAAGAACTAAGACGTGGTTTATCACTGCAAACCAAGCTAACGCTTTCGGATAATAGTAAGTCCCTTATGCTACCGCAGGGGCAATTTTTCCAAAGTACCGGTGGCAACTGGGTGTATGTGGTTAAAGATGGTGAAGCCAGGAAAAGAAACATCAAAGTGGGACGTAAAAACTACCTCGACTATGAAATCATGGAAGGCCTGCAAAAAGATGAGCAAGTGATCACGTCATCTTATGATCAGTTCAATCAATACGATATTATACAAATCAGCAAATAATCAAAGGGCTGGCGCAACCCTGTTGTGCGTTCAGGAACGTCAGCCCTTATTCGATCTATACGGCAACCTGCATTAACGAGATAAAAAGTACAGCAATGATAAAAATTGAAAATCTGGAAAAAGTTTACAAAACTGAAGAAATTGAAACAACAGCTTTGAACGGCATTAACCTGCATGTAAAGGAAGGGGAATTTGTGTCGATCATGGGGCCCTCAGGTTGCGGCAAGTCTACGCTGCTGAATGTTATGGGCTTGTTGGACAAACCGGAAAGCGGCAGCTACAGGTTTATGGATACGGAGCTGTTGAAGCTTAATGATCGTGAGCGTTCGAATTTTCGTAAGGCGAATATGGGTTTCGTGTTCCAGAACTTTAACCTGATCGATGAACTTACTGTGTTTGAAAACATCGAACTCCCATTGATCTATAACAAGGTGCCTTCGGCGACAAGAAAGACCATGGTTAACGATATCATCCAGCGCATGAACATTGTGAACCGCAGCGGACACTTTCCACAGCAGCTTTCCGGTGGACAGCAGCAGCGTGTTGCAGTAGCAAGGGCGTTGGTAACTAAACCGAAGCTGGTACTTGCCGATGAGCCTACAGGAAACCTGGACAGTTCACACGGTAATGAGGTGATGGAACTGCTATGTGAGTTAAACGAGCAGGGTACAACCATCGTAATGGTTACGCACTCCTCGCATGATGCAGGTTTCTCCAACAGGATTATAAACCTGAAAGACGGGCACGTGATCTCTGAAAAAATTAATAAAGGCATTACTGAAGAACTGATCTAAGATGTTTAAGCTGAACTTAAAAATCGCATTACGGACGCTCTGGAAAAGCAAGGGATACACGTTGATTAATGTTGGCGGACTTGCTATTGGCCTTGCAAGCTGTATGCTTTTACTGCTATATGTAGCCTATGAATGGGGCTACGACAAACAATTTAAAGATTATGAGAAAACCTATGTTGTCTATAACAACCAGGCCGCCAGCGGGAAAATCTTCAGTTTTGATGCAACACCAGGTGTACTTGCAGCAGAAGTAAAAGCAAAGATCCCTGGCGTGAAAACAGTAGCCAGAATGTTCTATCCTCAGGAGCACCTCATCACCGTCAAACAAAACAATTTTAAAAGGCTTTGCAGCTTTGCTGATCCTGCCTTTTTTCAAATCTTTGACTACAAGGTGTTAAAGGGCAACCCTGCTACTTTTCTGAAGAGCCCACAGTCTGTTGTGCTAACGGAAACACTGGCTAAGTCCCTTTTTGGCGATGAAGATCCTCTGGGAAAAAGCCTGAAGTTTGATAACACCGAAGAACTCAAGGTGGAAGGTGTAATCGCTGATGTGCCAAAGAACAGTACCAATCAATTTGAATACTTGATGTCATGGAGCTTATTTGAGAAGTTAAACCCATGGACAAAGGAACATTCCTGGGGTGGTAATTACTGTCACACCTTTATTCAACTAGAAGATAACAGCTTCNNGCTAATCGGGAACTGCGGGGCATGATCAAGGCGAATAATAAAGACGCTAACGGTGAGCCTTTCATGCATCCTATAGCAAAGTATCACCTGTACGATAACTTTGAAGGTGGCAAGTCGGTAGGCGGTAAGATCGACCAGTTGCGAATCTTTGTATTACTTGCCTTCTGTATCCTGATTATTGCATGTGTAAACTTCATGAACCTTTCTACCGCAAGATCTGAGAAAAGGGCCAAAGAAGTTGGTGTTCGAAAATCTATCGGCTCATCCAGAAAAGATCTGATCGGCCAGTTCATGATGGAATCTGTATTAATCTCCATGCTTAGTATGCTGGTCGCCTTCATGTTAATAGAGGTTGCCCTACCGTATTTCAACCGTCTATTGGGGATTGAACTTGATATAGATTATACCTATTGGCTGTTCTGGGCGACCTTAGTCGGGCTAACTTTAATGACAGGTCTTGTTGCCGGTAGTTATCCCGCATTCTATCTTTCTTCATTCGATCCCATCAAAGTGCTCAAAGGTTTCACCAGTACGGGGGTGGGTGGTTCATCGTTGTCGGTTCGGAAGTTCCTTGTAGTGTTTCAGTTTGTGTTTGCAGCCTGCCTGATTATTTGCACGGCTGTGATTTATCAACAGTTAAATTATATCGTGAACAAACCAATTGGATACAACATCAACAATTTGGTGGAAGTTCCGGTGCAAGGCGCTTTGAAAGAGCCGGGTAAGTACCAATTGATTAAAGATCAATTGCTAAAAACGGGCATGGTAAGTTCGGTAGCCAATTACTCTACAACCTTTACACAAGGTGGTAATAACGGGTACGGTGTAAGCTGGCCGGGCAAAAATCCAGACGAAAAGATCCTGGTGAACTTCCGATGGACGCACTACGATTTTTTGAAAACTACAGGCATCCAGCTGTTGCAGGGCAGGGATTTTGACCAGCAATTTGCAGACTCCAGCAATGTAATCATCAATGAAGCCTTAGCAAAGGTCATGGGCTTAAAGCAACCTTTAGGGGCTGTGATCGACTTTGGAGATACACCTGTCACCATCATTGGCATCATCAAAGACTATGTGGTTGAATCTCCATACATGGCAGCAACGCCAATGATTGTCGGTTTTACCAAAGATGCAAACGACGTAATCTTGGTTCGTGTGGCAGATCATGCCAACTTAACTGCAAGTCTGCAAGCTATTGATCAACAATTTGAAGCCATAAACCCGGGATTTCCGGTAGACCGCCGGTTTATCGATGACAACTTTAAACAGAAGTTCAAGAATGAAAAACTGCTTGGCACGCTGGCCAACTGGTTTGGTGGCTTTGCAATCTTCATCAGCTGTTTAGGGCTTCTTGGTTTGGCGCTTTACATGGCCGAGCAACGTAAGAAAGAGATCAGTATCCGGAAGGTGCTTGGCGCAAATTCAGCCAACATTCTGGTGCTGCTGAATAAAGACTTCATCAAGCTGGTGCTTATTGCCAATGTGATTGCTTTTCCGCTAGGATACATCATTGTCAGCAAGTGGCTGTCTAATTACGAGTTCCGGATTTCCATCTCGATACTTCCATTTGCACTGGCGTTGTTGCTGTCGTTGGTGATCGCAATTTTAACGGTGAGTCTGCAATCGTTTAAAGTTGCGAAAGCGAACCCAATTGATGCATTGAAGTACGAGTAGACGTACCAACGATTTAAAACTAGAAAAATTTAAAACGAGCCTCATGTTTAAGCTTCACCTGAAAATTGCATTCCGTAACCTTTGGATGCATGCCACTTCGTCCATCATCAACGTGATTGGCCTGGCAATCGGACTTGCGTCCTGCCTGATGCTGATGTTGTACGTTGCTTATGAATGGAACTACGACAAGCAGTTTAAAGGCTGGGAAAACGTGTATCAGGTGATGACCAATTTTGAAGATGAAAATGGTCAGATTAGTCGCACGGGCGATGTGACTGGCAATGTGATTGCACAGGTACTTAAGGCGGAGGTGCCTGAAGTTGAAGCTGCGGCAAGGATTGGCTACGGAGGACAATCATTGATTGCAAATGGGGAAAAGAGCTTTAAAAAAGAAGCCAAATTTGCAGATCCTGATCTTTTGAAAATATACAATTATGAATTTATCGCCGGTAATCCTGAAACCGCGCTAGGGGTTGCCAATTCGGTTGTACTAACCGAGCAGTTGGCGAAGACGCTGTTTCCTGACGGTGACGCGATAAACAAGTCATTGCGGTTTAGGGATCAAGCAGATCTTACGGTGACTGGAGTCATCAAGGATCTGCCACCTAACAGCTCAAATACCTTTGATTTTCTAATGCCCTGGACTTTTTATGAAACGCTTTTTAGCTGGGTTAAAGAACCTAGTTGGGGTAATTTCAATTGGCAAACCATCATTCGGGTANNGAGCCAATATTGATTTGATCAATAAAAAGATTCATGGCATGATGAAACCGGCTGATCGCTTTGCTGAAGCTTCTCCCTTTGTGTTTCGGCTGTCGGACAAACATCTTTATGGTAAGTTTCTGAATGGCAAAACTGTAGGTGGTGATATTGAGCGAATCTATCTGTTTGTAGGCCTTGCTGTTGGCATTCTGTTGATTGCCTGCGTGAACTTCATGAACCTGGCGACTGCCAAATCTGAACGTAGAGCAAAGGAGGTAGCGGTAAAAAAGACAATTGGAGCAAGCCGTGGATCTTTAGTCGCGCAGTTTATCACCGAATCAATGCTCCTCACCATAGTTAGTGTGATCATTGCGGTGGTACTGGTTGAGGTTTTACTGCCATCATTCAATAGCCTGTTGCAAATGAAACTTCGGATTTCTTATGATAACCTTTGGTCCTGGCTAAGCATAGTTTTGGTAATTGTGCTGACCGGTCTGACTGCAGGAAGTTACCCTGCTTTTTATCTTTCTTCATTCAACCCGATCTTAGCATTGCAGAAGAAAGCCGGTCTAAAGAGCAACATGCCCATCAGCCTAAGGCAGGTGTTGGTTGTCGGGCAATTCTCTTTCGCCATTATCCTCATTATTGGTACGATTGTTATCTACAGGCAGGTTCAGTTTATAAAGGATCGTCCGGTAGGTTATGATATTAACTTGTTGGCAGAAATGCCACAGGAAGGCATGCTAGAAACTAAGTTTGATGTTTTAAAGTCCGAACTATTGAGGTCGGGTGCTGTCACCTCAGTGCTGCAGTCATCTGCGAGCTTATCCAGCGCCGGATCCAGCTTCTGGAACTTCGAATGGCCGGGAATGGCTGCCGAAGATAAACGTATTGTCTTCGATCAGATCGCAACATCATATGATTTCCTGAAAACAAACCGGATTAAGCTGCTTTCAGGACGGGATTTCTCGAAAGCCTTCGCTTCTGATACTTCAGCGCTGCTCTTGAATGCTGCAGCAGTAAAAACAATGGGACTAAAACAGCCAATCGGTACCAAGGTAAAGTACCATGGTATCGAAGCAACGATCGTTGGTGTCTTTCAGAATTTCATTTGGGGTTCGCCTTATCACAGTGAAAAGCCGATGGTTGTGGCCTTTAGTAATGACTGGAACGGCAACATCACCATGCGCCTTAATCCTGATCGGAACTTATCAGAAAACATCGAAACCATTACCCGCATTACAAAGGGCATTAATCCAGCGTACCCCGTTGAAATCAAGTTTGTAAACGATCTGTACGCACAAAAGCTACAGGCGGAAAGAACCTTGGGCATCCTGGCCAATCTCTTTGGAGGACTTGCCATTTTCATCTCCTGTCTGGGCTTGTTCGGACTGGCAGCATACAGCGCAGAACAGCGTAGCAAAGAATTTGGTGTTCGTAAGGTGCTTGGCGCTTCTGTCGGGAACATCATGCAACTGCTTTCTGTGTCCTTCATGAAGATGATCCTGATCGCAGTGTTTATTGGTGTTCCAATCGCCTGTTACCTCATGAACAATTGGCTTAGTCATTTCGAGTTCCGAACAACGATATCCTGGTGGATTATTGCTGCCGCCGTTTGTGGAACATTCCTGATTGCAATGCTGACGATCAGTTACCAAGCCTTTAAAACGGCCACGTCGAACCTTGTCGATGCGTTAAAATACGAGTAAAGTAAACATCCTATGTTCAAACTCAACCTAAAAATTGCCCTGCGTAACTTGTGGAAACATAAAGTTTATACCTTCATTAACATTGCTGGTTTATCGGTAGGTATGGCTGGCTGTATCCTGATTTTCATTTTCATAAGGTACCAGCTAAGTTATGATGATGATTTCAGCAACAAAGACCGCATCTACCGGGTGGTTAGTAACTGGAAGTATAAGACTGGTACGGATGCCTCGCAGGGTGTACCAATTCCACTTGCGGCGGCGATTCGTAATGACATTCCACAGCTAGAGAAAGTTGCGGCCATTCAACGTACCTCCGGCGTTCTGGCAGCACTGGATCAAGCCGGACAATTAAAATTCAAGGATTATGAAGCAGCATACTTCGCCCAGCCTGAGTTCTTCGAGATCTTTAATTTCAACTGGTTATCAGGTGACCCAAGACGGGATCTTATTGCACCGAATACCGTAGCCTTATCCGAGCAGGCCGCAATTAAGTACTTCGGTAGCTGGCATAATGCACTGGGTAAAACATTACGCTTCCAAAAGAATGAGGACTGCCGTGTAACGGCGATTTTTAAGGGCCGACCAGAAAATACGAGTTTACCCCTGGATGTTGTATTCAGTTATGCAACATTTAGTCTTAAGGACGACAAGAACTTTGGAACCGTGCGATCAAGTTCTGAGTGTTACGTGCTGCTTAAGAAAGATGCGCATTTTGCTGATGCTGAAGCTGCCTTAGCCAAATTCAACGATACAAAATACAAGGATAATGAGGAATCGGGAAAGCCCTCTCACACCTTCCAGAGCTTGCAAGACATCCATCACAATGCGCGTTATGGCAATTTTGCCGGAAAAATCGTAGAGCAGAGCGAGATCTACAGCTTGTCCATTATTGGTCTTTTCTTGATCCTTACCGCTTGTATAAACTTCATCAATTTGGCTACCGCTCAAGCAATTGGCCGTTCGAAAGAAGTCGGTATCCGTAAGGTGATGGGTGCTGAACGCCGACAGTTTCTCCGTCAGTTCCTAAGTGAAACCTTCGCCGTAAGTGTCATTGCCATGATGCTGGCCTGTGTACTTACGGAAGCAGCATTACCATATATGCAGCAGCTTTTCGATGAAAAGATCTCGTTCAGCTTACTACAGCATCCGGTGATATTTGTGTTCTTGCTGGGCCTGGTTGTACTGGTAAGCTTCCTTGCAGGCTTTTATCCCGCATTGATCATCTCTGGATTTAATCCTGCACTTGCCATAAAAAACAAGATCAGCGCCAACAACAGTGCAGGTCTCGGTTTACGCAGAATTCTGCTGGTACTGCAATTTACGATTACAACGGTACTGGTCATTGCTACGCTTGTGATATTGAAGCAAATGAACTACATGCGAGAAAAACCTTTGGGTTTTAATGCAGAAGCCGTGGCAGTAGTGGGTTTACCGGCAGACAGTTTAAGTCAGCAGAAACATCAGAACTTTAAGGCACGACTACTAGCCATCCCGGGGTTGCGTGAGGTTAGCTTTTGTGATGTTTCTCCATCTTCAAACAACGTTTCCGAGTCCGACTTCTCCCTGAATGGTGCGCGTAACAAGGATTTTCAGATCAGGACAATGCATATCGACCAGCATTATTTTGAAACCTTTGGCATAGCGTTAATCGCAGGAACCACACTTCCGAAAAGTGATACTGCAAATGCCTTTGTTGTAAATGAAACGTTTTTAAAGCACAACAATATTGTTGTGCCGGAAAAAGCCCTGGGTAAGCTGCTGACCATAAATGATGTAACGGCACCTATCGTAGGCGTAAGTAAAGACTTTAATGATAAATCTTTACATGAGCAAATTTCGCCTATTGCAATGTCTTCTGATAAATGGGATTACTACAACATGGCCGTAAAAATGGATGCCCATGAAATGGTAAATGCCATGGCGGCTGTTCAGCGGCTTTGGAATGAGACTTTTCCGAATGATGTTTACGATGCCAGCTTTGTAAATGATGATTTAAATGAATACTACCATTCTGAACGCATCATGGGGGTACTGTTCAGCGTATTTTCTTTTGTGATCATCTTTATCTCCTTTGTTGGCTTATTTGGATTGATCTCCTTTGTAACTACGCAACGTACCCGCGAGGTAGCGATCCGCAAAGTGCTCGGTGCTTCAACCTACGAAGTGGTTCGCCTGCTTAATGGTTCCTTCTTCCTGTTGGTATTTCTGGCGAACCTATTTGCATGGCCACTTGCTTATATCCTGGTGAACAAGTGGCTCAGCCAATACGCCTACAGGATCGAATTAAGTATCTGGCCATTCCTTACCGCAATGTTGATATCCATGTTGATAACCCTTTTAACGGTAAGTCTGCGTTCCTATAAGGTTGCTGGCACCAATCCCGTGGATGCGCTTAAGTACGAGTAGATTTAAATTGATCCTCAGGTAATTAGAATAAAATATTTAACTTAATAACATTATAAATTAGATGATTGCACTATCTAACATCGAAAAATACTACAGCAACAAAGGCGTTAAGAACTATGTGCTGCGGCATGTAACGACCCAAATCAGCCAGGGGGAGTTTG
This sequence comes from Pedobacter sp. UBA2067, assembly GCA_002333205.1. Classification (GTDB taxonomy): domain Bacteria; phylum Bacteroidota; class Bacteroidia; order Sphingobacteriales; family Sphingobacteriaceae; genus Pedobacter. The sequence continues at coordinate 47,045 of DDAD01000113.1, read as the reverse complement.
TGAGTATCATGGGGCCATCCGGTGCGGGTAAATCTACCTTGCTGAATATTCTTGGTATGCTTGAACAGCCGACCTATGGGAGATATGAGTTTATGGGCGAAGATGTATCGAGCCTGAAGGAAAGTAAGCGTATTGAGCTATACCGCCATCATATTGGATTTGTGTTTCAAGCTTACCATCTCATTGATGAGATGACCGTAGCCGAAAACATTGAAGCACCTTTGTTATACAAGAAGGTGGGCAGTGCGGAGCGCAAGAGCCGGGTCGCTGATATTCTGGATCGTTTTAATATCGTGGCCAAGAAGGATTTGTTTCCA
>DDAD01000113.1:13684-46627 GCA_002333205.1 Pedobacter sp. UBA2067 | reverse complement strand
CAAGAAGGATTTGTTTCCAAACCAACTATCGGGCGGGCAGCAACAGCTTGTTGGCATTGCCAGAGCCCTTGTTGCGCAACCTTCTTTGATCCTTGCCGATGAACCTACAGGCAACCTGCAATCGGCACAAGCGCTGCAGATCATGGATCTTTTTAAAAAGCTGAACCAGGAAGAAGGTATTACCATTATACAGGTAACGCATGCTGAAGTGAATGCAACCTATGGCTCCAGAATCTTGCATCTACTGGATGGTGTAATCAAAGAAGACGAAGCCATTCTGGCTTAAGCATAAAAAAACCGGCTGCATCTGGAGACACAGCCGGTTTAAAAGAATGTTATTGTCTTATCTTCTGTTACCGAAGATTCTTAACAAGTAAAGGAAAATGTTAAGGAAATCCAGGTAAAGGCTCAAAGCGCCCATGATGGCAAGTTTCTTTGAATCAGCAGCAGCGATCGTGTCGCCGTTTTCTTCAATACCCTGACCGATCATTTTTAGCTTTTGAACATCGTAAGCCGTTAATGCGGTGAAGATTGCAACACCGAAGAAGCTTAAGATGTAGTCGAACTGTGAACTACCAAGGAACATATTGATCACGGTACAGATTACCAGTCCGATAAGACCAACCATCAGAATTGATCTGAATTGGGTAAGGTCAGTATTGGTTGTGTAACCCAGGAAGGCCATGATACCGAAGATACCTGCCGCAGCTGCAAAACAGCTAACGATAGATCCTGTGGTGTAGGCAAGCAGGATAAAGCTTAAGCTAACCCCTGTAAGTACCGAATACAGTACGAATACACCCAACAGGGCGGTATAAGAAAGTCGGCTTAGGCCGGCGCTCATTAGCATCACTAAACCAAGTGGAGCGAACATTACAATATAGCCCAATGTGCTCATGCCAGCACGTGTTCCGGTTTCGTCATACCTGATCAGGTAATCCATGTAGCCCGGCGTGTTTGCCATAAAAAAGGCAGCAAGTGTAGATAGTCCAAGGGCTATAAACATCCAAAGAAAGACGTTTGCAAAAAACTTCTTTGCAACGGCACCTTTCTCTTCCTGTACGTATACAGGTCTTTGTGCCCATTCATAATTGTTGTTGTTATCCATTTGTGTTAAATTTTATTAATAAAGATAATCATTACCTTATAGATACAAAAGCTATGCCCCAAGCCTTTTTGTCAGGGTTTCTTCAACTTTCTTGAATATCTGGATGGGTTTCATCGTTCGCCATGCCAAATCGTCCAGCTGCCCTCCGAAATTGATGTAGTAATCAATGTTGCTGCTGCGGAACTCTTCGATCACATGATCGTTAAAGTTGATGCCGGCAATCCAGCCATCTTCCACATCCTGAAACCATTCTTCGTAATAGCTGTCTTCCGAGGCATGGAAGTTTAAAACATTTTCTCCGATAAGGATAAATTTGTTGATGCCTTCGTCAATCATCAACTCCAGGATTTCCCGTTTCATGAGCATGATGTCATTGCTGATGGCATCATTCCATTCCCCGATGTATTCGATGATGGCATAACCGCGGTCGTAGTCTGCAAAAAGTATTTTGAGGTAGAGCGTGCTAGAGCCAAAATCATCCCACTGCGGGTGAATCAGGAAGTTGTAAAGCTGTTTGTCGAAATGAAACTCGGAATATTCCGTGTTGTAAAATGGCGAACGGTCATCTTCAGCGGCGATGTAATAATCGCGCCACTGATAATATGGTTCAATCTCGTGCATGGGTGTTGTTTGATTTATTTGTGAGCAGCGTCAACAGCTTTTCGGACGCTCCCGTGTTGGTGCAGGAGCTCCTCTGCACTTGCCTGATCGATGTTTAACTCTTCCATGATCATGTAAATGCCTCTGTTTACCAGCTTATGATTGGTTAACTGCATATCAACCATTTTATTGCCTTTCACCCGACCAAGTTTTATCATTACCGTAGTGCTAAGCATGTTTAACACAAGTTTTTGCGCTGTTCCTGATTTCATCCGGGTGGATCCTGTCAGAAATTCCGGGCCAACTACAACTTCTACGGGGAAATCGCTTTCTGCCACAATCGGACCGCCTTCATTACAGATAATGCAACCGGTAAGAACACCATGCTGTCTTGCGGTTTTCAGTCCGCCAATTACGTAAGGTGTAGTGCCGGATGCTGCAAGTCCGATCAAGCAATCCTTTTCGTTGATCTTGTACTCGCTGAGGTCAATCCAGGCTTGTTCGCTGTCATCTTCCGCATTTTCCACAGCTTTGCGAATTGCAGTATCGCCTCCGGCAATGATGCCTACTACATAGTCGAACGGTACGCCGAATGTTGGAGGGCACTCTGAAGCGTCAACAACCCCTAATCTACCGCTGGTGCCTGCACCAATGTAGAATAAACGGCCACCGGCTTTCATCCTTTCAGTAACGGCTTCTGCAAGCTTCTCAATTTGTGGGATTACTTTTTCAACAGCCAGAGGAACCGTTTGATCTTCTTTGTTAATGCCCTGAAGAATTTCTAAAATGGACATTTGATCAATATTGTTGTAATTCGATTCCTGCTCAGTTACGCGTATCATAGATTAGATTTTTTGTTAAAACTCGTTAATTTCTTTTTAAACCGGAAATGGTAATGTACTTCGGCTGTTTTTTTGAGTGCTAAATTGGAGGTTTTCCGAAGCATTGTGGGTCGGTAATCTGGAAGGAATGGTAGCACTTCCTGCCGGAATAAAAAATTACAAAACATTATGAATTAAACCTGGTTAAATAGGCATTTGAAACGGCAAATGCATAACTTTGTATTAGATCGTCTCCATGAATAAAAATACCCGTCAGAACCTCTACATTGCCCTTACGTATTCGCTCACTTTAATAGGTGGAATGTTCCTTGGTTACAAATTTCTGAGGGACCAGGGCTTTACTGTCGAAAAGCATATTACTTATGCTGATAATAATGACGAGAAAGTTGACGAAATCCTCACCATCATCAACAAAAACTATGTGGATGAGGTAAACACGGAAAAGTTGCAAAAAATGCCCATTGATAGCATGTTGCATCAGCTGGATCCGCACAGCGTGTACCTGCCGCCGGCAAAAGCATTTGAACAAAACGAGATACTTGAAGGCCAGTTTGAAGGCATCGGTATTGAGTATTATATCCTGAAAGATTCTTTATTGGTGACCAATGTGGTGAAGGACGGACCGGCCTATCATGCAGGTATGCGCATCGGCGACCGCATTTTGAAGGTTGATAGTACGGTGGTATCCGGTATGGGACTGCCCCGGGCCAAGATGATCGGTAAGATCAAAGGGAAACGAGGTACACCTGTAAAGTTAACGGTACTTCATGGAACCGGTTTTAAGCCGGTGGTACTCACGGTAAAAAGGGGCAAGGTGCAGGTGAGCAGTATCGATGCTGCTTATATGCTGAACAATGAAACCGCGTATGTGCGGATCAGTAAGTTTGGCGCCAATACGGATCAGGATTTTGTGGAAGCGGTGCGGAAGCTCAAGGAAAAGGGCATGAGCAAGCTTGTGCTGGATCTGCGGGATAATGGTGGCGGCTATCTGACTGCTGCTACAGGCCTTGCAAGCCAGCTGTTACCAGAAAATGAGCTGATTGTTTATACCGAAGGCAAACATGAGCCACGTACGGATTATATTTCCACCGGGGGAGGCGAGTTTGAACATGGGAAACTTGCTGTACTGATCAATGAACAGACGGCTTCTGCGAGTGAGATTCTTGCTGGTGCCGTTCAGGATCTGGATAGAGGTGTAATTATTGGTCGTCGTTCTTTCGGCAAAGGGCTGGTGCAGGAACAATTTCCTTTCGGGGATGGTTCTGCTTTAAACCTGACGATCGCCAGATATTATACACCGCTTGGAAGAAGCATCCAGAAATCATATAAAAAAGGCTATAGTGCTTACCAGCATGAGGTAGACGAGAGATTTACCAAAGGGGAACTTACGGAAAAAGTCGATCGTTTGCGGGATTCGCTGAAAGGTGGAAGAGCGTATATCACGGCTTCAGGAAAGCGTGTTTTTGGTGGGGGCGGTATTCAGCCTGATGTCTATGTAAAAATGGATACAGCAGGCGTTACAAAGCTTTACAGCGAATTAATTGATAAACATGTACTGTTCGACTTCGTCTTTGAGGTACTTGCAAAGCGGTATAATCCGACTTACCTGGAGCAGAACCTTAACATGTTCAGTGTAAGTGAAAATGATCTGAAGGATCTCACCAGATACATCCAGCAACGTGGGATTGCTGTTGATTCTAAGCAGTTTTTAGTTTCTAAAAACAACATCTGCACAGACTTGAGACTGTTGCTATACAAATACCATCTTGGAGATGCGGGCTATTACAGAGCACTGAATCTAAATGACAAGATGGTTAAGCAGGCTTTGAGTAGTCTGCAATAACCATCTTGATTATTCTTTTTCCTGAAATGTATTTCGTTATTATTTCTGTCTGAAATAGATCTGAATTGGTACACCTTTGAAGTCGAAGTGCTCACGTAGTTTGTTTTCTACAAAGCGCTTATAAGGCTCTTTAATGTACTGAGGAAGGTTACAGAAGAAGGCAAACATTGGAGAGCTTGCGTTGATCTGTGTAATATATTTGATTTTGATGTATTTTCCTTTTTGGGATGGCGGTGGATAGTTCTCAATGATGGGAAGCATCACGTCATTCAGTTTTGAAGTCGGGATCTTTTTGCTTCTGTTTTTGAAAACATCAAGTGCTGTTTCAACCGCCTGGAAGATACGTTGCTTGTTAACTACGGAAGTAAAGATGATCGGAATATCGGTAAAAGGCTGAAGCTTCTGACGGATCTGCTCTTCGAATTGTTTAACCGTCTGGTTGTTCTTCTCGATCAAATCCCACTTGTTTACCAGGATCACAATACCTTTTTTATTCTTCTCTGCAAGGTGGAAGATGTTCACGTCCTGCGACTCTAAACCTTCTACCGCGTCAATCATAAGGATCACCACGTCAGCTTCTTCCAAAGCTTTGATGGTACGCATTACAGAGTAGAACTCGATGTTCTCTTTAACTTTTGTTTTCTTTCTTAAACCTGCTGTGTCGATGAACATGAACTCATGCCCGAACTGGTTATAGTGTATGTGAATGGAATCTCTGGTAGTACCTGCGATCGGGGTTACGATGTTTCTGTCTTTACCCATCAGCGCATTGATCAGCGAAGATTTACCAACGTTAGGCCGGCCTACGATGGTAAGCTTAGGCAAAGCATTTTCTTCTTCTACAACGTCTTCAAAGTGTGTGATGACATCATCCAGTAGATCGCCTGTACCAGATCCCGTCATGGAAGAGATTGGGTAAATTTCGCCTAAACCAAAGCCGTAGAAAACTGCCGCATCATTCTGAAGGGCATTGTTGTCTACTTTGTTTACAACGATGTATACAGGTTTTTTACTTCTGCGTAAAAGTTGGGCGATCTCATCATCAAGATCGGTAATGCCGGTGGTTACATCCACCATAAACAATAAAACCGTTGCTTCTTCAATAGCAATAACCACTTGTTCGCGGATCGCTGCTTCAAAAACATCTTCAGAGTTGGCTACATAACCACCTGTGTCGATTACAGTAAAGTGTTTGTCAGTCCATTCAGCCACACCATAATGACGGTCACGTGTTACACCGCTAAAATCATCAACAATAGCTTTGCGACTTTCAGTTAAGCGATTAAAAAGTGTGGATTTGCCTACGTTCGGTCTGCCGACAATTGCAATAATGTTACTCATATGTTGTGTGAATTGTATTAATTATTAAGGGGTTGCAAAGGTACGCTTAATTTTCGTACCCGAAGCTTTTTAGGTAATTCTTTTTGCTACGCCAGTCAGGTAAAACCTTCACGAAAGTTTCCAGGAACACCTTCTGATCCAGGAACTTCTCGATGTCTTTACGAGCTTCTGTACCAACCTTTTTAAGCATGGAACCACCTTTCCCGATCAGGATATTTTTCTGCGAATCTCGTTCTACGATAATCTCCGCACTAATCCTGGTGAGCTTTTCTTCTTCTTTGAAAGCAGTGATAACCACTTCAGTGCTGTAAGGGATTTCTTTTTGATAGTTGGTAAAGATCTTTTCCCGGATGATCTCGGATACGAAGAAACGTTGACTACGATCGGAAAGTTCTTCTTTATCGTAGTATGCTTCATGCTCCGGCAGGTTATCCAGCAGCATGGTCATAATACCATCCAGATTGTATTTGTGCAATGCAGAGATCGCGAAGATGTGTTTCGGGTTAAGCTTCTCCTGCCAGAAAGCGGTTTTCTCATCCACTTGTTCCTGCGTCGCATTGTCGATCTTGTTGATGAGTACGATCATTGGAATAGTCGTGTTCAGGATCTTCTCCAGGACATCATTCTCATCATATTGTTCATTGATATCGGTAACGAACAAAAGCAGATCCGCGTCGGTAAGCGCGCCATTTACAGAGTGCATCATTGCATCCTGCAATCCGTATTTAGGTTTGATGACCCCAGGGGTATCAGAAAAAACAATTTGGTAGTCTTCTTCGTTCACGATACCTAAGATACGGTGACGCGTAGTTTGGGCCTTGGGCGTGATGATGGAGAGCTTTTCGCCGATCAGCGCGTTCATCAATGTAGACTTGCCCACATTGGGCTTTCCGATGATGCTTACAAAACCTGCTTTATGTAACATAAACTTTTTTTTAAAATAAATTTGCAATGCAAAGAAACGAAATATATCTTTGCAGTCCAATTTAAAAACAACGCAGGCTAGTTCTTTAACGTTTTAAATTGATAAATAGTGCGGGGTGGAGCAGTTGGTNNTCGGGCTCATAACCCGAAGGTCATCAGTTCGAGTCTGGTCCCCGCTACCTAAGGAGCATAAGCAGCAATGTGAGTCGCTCCAAATGGCCCGCTCGTCTACCGGTTAGGACGCCAGATTTTCATTCTGGAAATAGGGGTTCGATTCCCCTGCGGGCTACAAAAGGGAAAGAGGTTTTAATTAACTTCTTTCCCTTTTTTTATGTTCTTAATTTCGCTTAATCAGCAAGATGGCGCAGCTACTCATCGTTTAGCTGTTGTAAACATAACGCAGAAATTGCCGCCTTTGTACGCCATGGAAAATATAGTTTGAAAAGCACTTTTTCATGTTTTTGACCCACTATATTCGAACAAATTCAATGAGTATGAGTACAGAATTTAATCCGGATAATCCTATTGTTAGGCTCTGCATGCAGGGTATGCGTTTAGAAGAGCAGGGTAAACTTGAAGAAGTGGCAGTTCTTTTCCTTCAGGGCTGGGACGAAGCTGCTAATGACTTTGAAAGATGTCTTATCGCCTGGTTTACTGCCCGGGTTCAGCTTAATGCTTCTGAAAGAATTGCTTGGTATGAGAAAGCGCTGGAGCTTGCAGAAACGGTTAGCGATGACGCTGTTCAGAGCGCCTTTCCTTCCCTGCACAACAATTTGTCCAAAGGTTATGAGGAAGTAGGTGATCTGGAAAAAGCAGCCATGCATCAGGAGCTGGCTCGTCTCACCTTAATGCTGAAGGCTGCTTGCGGATTTGTCCGAAACAGCAGGTCAAGTTCTTGGGGTGTAAAGCCATTTCTTTTTAGTAAAGGTATAAAGTCGTTTAGAATGCAGGTATACGGTTTAAAATTTCCCCCTCCAGCTTCACCAACGTTGTACCAGCCTGAATCCTGGGATACCAATACCCGCTGAAGCAAGCCTTGTGCTTTCATCGTCGTTAGATATCCTAAGTTATCTGAGAGCGTTTGCGGATTTACACCATCAAAAGATACCCAGCAGCCGAGTTTTGCAGCTTTGATATGGAAGGCTTGATCTGGTTCTGATTGCGCGTGAAACCAAATTCTTGCCATCGGCGAAACACCCTGTTTTTTCAAAATTTCCAGTTGCTCAAACGCAGCAGCTCCGTCTCCCGTATGAACTCCAATTGTCAGTCCGGTCTCCAGGTGTGTAATCGCAGCAGCATCAATCAATTTCCTTTGTACAGGTGTCAATGGCGCCTTATCAGTGCTTGTTTTAATAAGTCCGGGCCGAATGTTTGTCCCCTCAATACCGTTTTTCCACTCGCTTATCCATCTGTTCGCCAATTGTCGGGCGGATTCGGTGAAGGCGTGCATAGGCACAAATTTTTCCTTCACTGCGCCATAATATCCTGTTGTCGTTATCAAATTCATACCTGTAGAATCCGCCAGTCGCTTCAGGACGGTAACGTCTCGACCGACATATGCAGGTGTACAATCAATGAAGGTTTGAACACCCCGTGCCTTTATGTCCTTCAAAAATGGAGATGCTACTTTAATTACGTCGTCAACATTGTATCGGCTTTTGCTAGCGTCTGATGCGCCGATAAAGTCTACCATCACGTGCTCGTGTACTAGTGTAAAACCCATCTTTTCGGACGGTATCATGCCATTGACGGTCATGATCTTACCGCTAGCTTTTGACAAAAAGCCCGGAAGTAATATTGTTCCGGCACTCATTAGAACCCCACTAAATATGAATTTTCTTCTTGATGTTTTCATGTGCTTTTTTTAGTTGCTGGTACAAATTAGGCTGAGGCTTCGATTCCTCTTTACGAGCGCATGCCATAATTTTTTTGTTATTGCTATTTTCCGAAAAGCAGATAAGTGATCACTGACATAACGGTTAAGAATATCCCAATTGCAGTCTCGAAAGGAATAAGTTTTAACCTGTTGTTTATCGCCACATTCGTTACCCCGCCTGTCGCATGGAAAAAGGAGCCATGTGGTAAATGATCCAGTACAGTCGCGCCTGCATTAATCATCGCTGCTCCCCAGATGCCGTTTATCCCTGCGTTTATAATGATGTCTGCGAAAGAAGAGGAGGCAATTGTAGCCCCTGCTGTGGTTGAAGCTGTAGCTGCACCCATCAAAATACCCGAAAGTGGTGCGATGCTTAAGGCTCCAAAATTGGAACTGGTCAGGGCATCTAAGAATACATCTTTCAAGGTGGAAGCTTTAATGATCCCTGCAATGGTACCCGTCCCGATGAGCAGTATGGCTATGCCCGACATGCGCTCCAAACCGTAACGCATCCCTTCATTCAGAACATCCAATCTTTTTACTGCAAAGACACCTGCAATCCCGCCAAGCGGTAAAGCAATTAATGGGTCGATAGCAAATCCAAAAACCGGACGCATAGCAAGCAATAGAATGGTGACTGCAGGAGCCGTGATGCTTGCGATAAAAGATGGGAGCTGATCCTGTTCTTTGTCTAAATCTGCTTCCTGTACAAGTGCACCTGTACGTGGCATAAGCCTAGCAACAACATAAATTGTAAATAGCAAGCCTAAAACTGCCGCCAGGATATTGACATACATTACGGAAATTAACTCCGCTTTAAAGTTCTCAGCAGCGATAATGGTGTTGGGATTTGGAGAAATGATGTTCCCACATTTGCCGCCGCCGATCATCACCAACAGCAATATCGCTTTGGGAATGGATAGCTTTTTTCCAATGTTCAATGCGATCGGTGCGACTGTAATTACGGCCACATCGATAAATACGCCGATGGCGGTAAGCAGAAAAGTTGCCAATGCTATAGCCAAGTAGACATGCTTAGGACCTAACTTCTGGATGATGGCATTTGAAATGGACGTAGCCGCACCCGTTTTGATTAAAACACCAGAGAGCACTCCAGCCGTGAGAATCCGCAGGATGGCAGGTGAAACATCTCTGACGCCATCAATCATCTGGGCTACTGTTTCCGGCAGGCTAAATCCGCCCATGAGTCCACCTGCAACTGCTCCCAAGATGAGGCTATAAGCGGGTGAGACTTTTCTGATGATTAAAACAATGGATAATATCAATCCAAGAAAAGCGCCTATTGCAGTCATGCCCCAGTTGTTTTGAAGTTTTTAAGCATACGAAACAGCTGATCGAGTGTCCGCGTGATGTTAGTAATGGTGAATTCTTTTTCCATTGCACGTTGCATGGAAACCGGGTAGGGTAAAATCGGCAGTACGGCAAGAAAGCCCAGATCGTTTAATAGCTGAATATCCTCCGTACATCCGCCAATAGCAATTACTGGAATGTTTTGTCGCTGTGCAGCTTTCAATATCGTGACCGGGGCTTTCCCCATACCTGTTTGTTGGTCCAGTTTACCTTCTCCCGTGATCAGCAGATCTGCATCTTTAATGATGTTTTGAAAGTTAAGCGCATCAAGGATCATCTGCGCACCAGGCTTTAACGCCGCATTTGCGAAAGCAAGAAATCCTCCTCCAAGGCCACCAGCTGCACCCGAACCTGGAATCTGGTTCACGTCTATGCCTNNGCCTTTGACCTGTTTAACCACCTCCACGAAGTTCTTCATGCCTTCCTCAAGCGCATGAATGGCCTGATCATCTGCTCCCTTTTGGCGGGCGTAAACATGCGCAGCACCCCGGGGACCGGTGCAAGGATTGTCCACATCGCAGGCAATGGTGAATGTCGCGTTCAATAATTCGGGAGTTGCACCGGAGCAATCAATACCGTGTATTTTGCTCAAAATCTGTCCGCCAAGCGGTAACGCCTGGCCGTCCTTGTCCAGGAACCTGAACCCTAGCGCCTGCAGCATTCCGGTTCCTGCATCATTAGTCGCACTTCCTCCAATGCCTATTAGAAAGTTCTGGCAGCCACGAGATAGTGCATCTTTTATAACTTCTCCCAATCCATAGGTGGAGCTGAGTAGGGGATTTCGATCGCTTTCCGGAACCAAGGTCAGTCCACTTGCACTTGCCATCTCGATGACTGCTGTTTTTTCATCAGCAAGCATACCATATACCGCATTCACCGGTTTCCCCATGGGACCTTTAACCATGCAGCTGATTTTTGTTCCACCTAATGCGGCAATCAAAGCATCAACGGTTCCTTCACCGCCATCGGCCATTGGTATTTTCAGGACCCTGCAACCCGGGAAACTTCTCAGAATAGCCACCTCAGCAGCGTCGGCCACTTCCAGCGAACTTACAGAACCTTTAAAGGAATCTGCAGCAACGACAATCTTCTTCATGAATCGATATAAGTTAAACTTTCAATGCAGCACGGAAGCCTCTGGCGGCATAATAAGACTCGGCACCATTGTGATAGATGAAGACAGTTTCATACCGGTAGTCGCCAAATAAGGCACCAGCCAAAGCTCTGATTTTGTCCGGTGTTTCGATCCAGCTTGATGTCTTTGTATCTACCTTTTCCAATGACTGAAGAAAACGATACTGCTCTTCATTCAAGAGCGCAATACCCATTTCTTTGGCCATACCGATGGCACTATGTTTTGGTTTGTTTTCTTTCCTTGATTCCAATGCCGCTTCATCATAACATATACTTCTGCGCTGCTTTGGGCTCTCTGGTGAACAATCAAAGAAAATGTACTCGCCTGTATTTTCATCATAGGCAACAAGGTCTGGTTCCCCACCGGTTTGTTCCATCTGCTGAAGCGACCAAAGCTATTCCGGATCCTGCTCTAACTTCGCCTGTACTGCATCCCAGGTTAAGTTAGGATGACGGTGCATGTTGTCGCTAAAGCGTTTGCGGAGTTGCGCCAGCAATTCTTGAGTATGTTCTGAGGACAGTTTTCTTTTTTGGTTAGGCATAGTAATGAAAGTGTTTAGTTTAAAATTAACTTAAATTCTTAATAGCCAGTGGTACTATCTTTAGTTTTGATTAAAGATAGCCAGCTGCAAAACAAATTGTTCGAAGGCAGGATTAATAATCGAATCAAACCCAATAATGAAATGGAATACAATCTTAAAGATGAACAGCTGAGATTAACTGTTATTGGTTCAGGTGACGCTTTTGGAAGTGGCGGTAGATTAAACACCTGCTTTCACGTTCAAACCCAGAACTGCCAACTGCTTATAGACTGCGGCGCGACCACATTAAGCGGTTTAAAGCAACGAGGGATCCGTGTTGAAGATATTGATGTGATTGCAATTACGCACTTTCATGGTGATCATTATGGAGGATTACCTTTTTTCCTTTTGGACTATGCACGGCAAAAACCTGCAAACCCACTTACCATCATCAGTCCGCCAGGCTGTAAAGCGCGAGTACAAAGCCTGCTGGATTTACTTTATCCAGGTAGCCTGCAATTAGACAACCTTGCTGTCGATTTCATCGAATATCAACCCAATGAAGTGGTGAAAACCAAGAATTTGGTTGTACAAACCTATCCAGTGGTTCACGTAGCAGCTGCGATACCAAACGGGCTAAGAATTAAGGTTGGCAATAAGATCATCAGCTATTCTGGAGATACAGAATGGGTGCCAGCGCTGATAAACCTGGCTAAGGATGCTGACTTGTTTATCTGTCAGTGCAATTTCTATGAGAAAGTTTCTAAAGGGCATTTAGATTATCAAACCTTGTTAAAACACTTACCTATGTTTTCCTGCAAACGAATCTGGCTCACACATTTTGATGTGGAAATGCTTGATCATCTGGAAAAAATTGAGCTGGATTATGCTGAAGATGGAAAGCAAATATTGATTTAAAAAAGCTTTGTCTGCGCACTTTCCATGGGCTTGCCTTGGAAAACCAGTTCAGCGATCCTGTCGAACCTGCGATACATAGATCCCGGTACTCTTCTCAGCAGCAACATACTCCTCGCCTGGAAGGCCGACTGATAGACCTTATTCTTCCATGCTGGCCAGGCCTTTTCGAAATCATGCCTCGATATGCCTTTGGCTATGGTAAGATGTGCTTTCGTAGAAGGACGATATGCTGGATTCTTTCCGCCTTTTAGCCATTTGCTTAATACCTTTTTAAGGTTGATGAGTAACCCGGAGAGCACTGGATCTTCTTCAACCTTAATATATATGGTATAACTTTGGCCTGCAAAATAATCAAAGCCAGAAAGTCTGATGTCGATGGTTGGCGTATGGCTAGTGATCTGCTCAAAGTTCTTAATGAGCATACTTTCAATTTCCGCATTGCCAAGGTAGGAGAACAGGGTTAGATGAGGTTTAGTGCCTGCTTCTGACTTCCAGCCATAATGTTTCTTACAGCTTCGTTTCATCTCCTGGATGTCTGTTTGGACTGCATCTTCCGGGCTGATGATTGCAAGATATTCGTATATCGTACCGTCTAACATCTGATGTGATTGCTGAATTATTAACTTAGTTATGAGTAAATTAGCAAATTTGTAGCGTAAGTCACGCCACCCTCGTTTTTACAATATCTAACCCAACCTGTATGATGAAATATATTTACTTGCTGATGGCTGTGACTTTTCTGTCAGCCTGTTCAAAAGAGGAACTGATTGGTCCTGCAAAATTTAAAAACGGAGAAGAAGTAGAACTAGTGGTCAGCGACCGCTATGGGACAACTGATGATCAGGTACGCTTACTTCGTTCTAATCAACCAGCAGAAATGTCGCTATTGGGCTTTATAGAGCGTGAACCAGGCTATAATTACCAGGTAAAAGCGAAGGTCGTTAAACCAGCTGAACCTCCTCAGGATGGTTCTGCCTACTGGCTGGAGTTTATAAGTGTGTTGAAAAAGGAAAAGACCAACACCAATGCGCCGTTTACACTTGCACTAATTCAATCTTTTGTGCCGGGCGGGCCGATTATCAGGCTTAGGAAAGAAGCTGATAAGTACCATTTCGACGATCGGCTTATGCTAACTTATGCAAAGGAGGAGGTGAGGCAGCAACTGGAGGAAATCTGGACCTTCAACAAATCTAGATATGAAACCTGGCAGAATAACAAGACGGTACCGCCGATGAGATGGAAAGGGATAAAGGCGACAGTAACGCATGATCCAGAACTTTTCGGAAAAGCCTACCTAATTTCAAAAATCGAGTTTACAGAATAGAGTTTTATGAGAAAAGTCATATTGGGACTAGCCATTTCCCTGGACGGGTACATAGAAGGTCCGAATGGCGAATTTGATTGGTGTTTTACCGACCAGGATTATGGACTTAATGAATTTTTTAGCCGCATCGATGCTTTGTTCATCGGGCGTAAGAGCTACGAAATCAAACAACAATTTGAAGATGGTAGCGGGGAGCGTATTCCTGGTATGCCTGCAATGACCGAATACGTATTTTCTAGAACGCTGCGCACTGTTAAAACAGGTGCAGTTTTGATAAGCGATAATGCAATTGATGAAGCGAGGAAAATAAAGGCGAAGCCAGGGAAAGATATATGGTTATATGGGGGCGCTGTGCTCACTGAGCAAATGCTGGAGGCAGGACTTATTGACGAGTTATGGTTGTCCGTTCATCCAATACTCCTGGGTAGTGGTAAACAGTTGTTTAAAAAACAGGAGCATCGGATCAACTTGAAGCTGCTCGAGTCTAAAACTTACGATACTGGGCTGGTTTCTCTACGATACGGTATTTCCAACTAAAAATTTTCCTATATAAAAAAGCGGCCAGTAATTACGTTTTACGGGCCGCTTTTTAGCTATTGCTGATCTTCAGATGGCGTTACAATCCGCTGTCATCAAGGGCAAAAGTATTCTTTCTTTCCTTCCATTTTCCATTTGTAAAATCCGGGAATTGCTGCGGTGCATTACCTTCATTCAATGACTTCTCGGAAAGTGGCGTAATCACGCTCATGGTTAACGAGTCATAAATATCAATAGGAGTCTGCTTACGTTGTTTAACCGCCAGGATGAAGGCATTAAATACATACCAGTCCATACCACCGTGGCCAGCACCTTCTGCTTGTGCCGCATATTTTTTCCATAGCGGGTGATCATATTTCTCGAACCAGGTTTCTGCTTTATCCCATTGATCGTACTTAGCAGATTTACCTTCAATGTAAATGGAATTATTTACATCCATCCAAATGCCCTCTGTTCCCTGTACGCGGAAACCTAATGAATAGGGCCTTGGCAGGTGCGTGTCATGCGTTAGCGTTACGGTCTCACCATTTGCGCAGTTTAGCATGGTGGTGGTCACATCTCCATTCTTAAACTTGATGTTCGCGTTTTTATGTCCTGGGGAAACTTTCTCAATGTAGGAATTCAAACCCCTGGATTTTGAAGAAAAAGAAACCAGGTTGGTGAAACGGTTACCGCGGTTAATGTTGATGTAGTTCATCACCGGACCAGCACCATGGGTAGGGTAGATGTCGCCGTCACGATCGATGTTCCATTGGGTGCGCCACTGCGCTTCACCCACGGTATTCGGACCGAACTCTGCGCCTTTACCGCTAAAGTTCTTACCATCATTGAACAATACGCCTCTAAGGTCATGCTCGTAACCACCTTCCAGGTGGATCAACTCACCGAAAATATTCTGGCGTACCATGTTCAACACAGCCATTACATCCCTGCGGTAACAAACATTTTCCAATGTCATGTATGGGACTTTTGTTTCTTCATAAACCTTTAGAATATCCCAGTGATCCTGCTCTGTAACGCCCGCTATAACTTCACACCCAACGTATTTCCCTGCCCGCATGGTGTCAATCGCCTGATCTTTATGGAACTCCCAAGGTGTAGAAATGATCACCGCATCAATATCCTTACGGGCAATGAGCTTTTTATAAGCATCCAATCCACCGGTATATTCTGTAGGGAGCTTTTTCTTCGCTTTCACAAATTGCTCGCGACAGTATTTCAGGGAACTTTCCTGTGTATCGCAAATGGCTACAATTTCTACATCATTACGCAATAGGCCTTCGCCCACATGGTTACGTCCACGTAAACCTACACCTATATATCCTAGTCTTACTTTATCGGCATTTTTTGCGAATAGCGTGCCTGATGGAAGGATGGTAAAGCCGGCTACGCCAACGGCAGTGTTTTTAACGAATTCTCTGCGATCCATAATATGTTCGATTAATTTTTTATTCAGTTACCTGGCCGTTACACAAAGCATGGCCTAATATTTAAGTGCTTACTTCAGCCTAACTAGTTGCCTTATTAAAGATAGCTTCTTTGAAAAAGGCGGGTAAATGAAAGTTCGGTTTGTCAGCTATAATGTTACTCCAGCACAGGAAATGTGGCTGTGAAAGTCCATCGCCACACTTGTAGAAGTTGATCCGTACAGGCGTTTGCTCAAGTTGAAGGTTAGGGTGGAACTTGAATAGCGCTTTTGGAAGATATAAGGTTAACGTCCAGTTGATGCCTGCAGCCGATTTGTTCCCGATGCTTGCCATGTAGCGTATGGCCTCCAATTGTTTTGGAGAAATAAAGGTCCGTTCATTTCTGTCCGCGCCAAACTCCATTCTAGCAGTACCGGCACAGTTAAACTCCAGGTTATAATATTCCGCTTCATTACCAAAAGAAATAAAGCATTCCACACAGCTGTCTTCATATACGGGGTCATTGAAGTTGTGGTAAGTTGCTTTAATTTCCGGTTCAGTAACATCATACTTCAGCAAGATTGCATCACTGTTGTGTGCTATGGTAAAAGACACCTCAGGTAGTTCAGACCCAGTGGCCCATGGTGCAAAGATGATGCGATTTTGCCCCAGTTGATCAAGCCGCTCCGATAGCTCTTCTATTTGGGTATGGGCATCTACCTTGGGTAAAAAGGGTATAACGAATGGATTAGCCATGTGCTTGTGATGTTTTTAGATTGCTCATTTCCTTTTCGATGATCTCTTGAAGTTCGGCCGCTTTATTATAAAGATTTCTAAACAAGCGGAACTGTGCCCGTGTACGTTGTAGATTGTGATCCGGGAACTTTATTTTATAATAGGTATCTCCATTCAGGTAGTCGGTTAAAAACCGCACGCCTTGCATGTACGGAAACAACAATACACCTTTGACCAGTGATTGTACTTCCTGATCGGTAAGGAAGTTTGCGGCACTTTCCAGGTATCCCCGGGTATAAGCCTGAAAAAGCGGCATATTCAGCTGGATTTTTTCTAGATCCGCTTCATCTTCCGCTGCCGTATTGATGATCGTTCTAATGGCATCGCCGAAGTCGTACGCTACATAGCCCTGCATTACAGTTTCCAAGTCAATCACACACTGTGCTTCATCATCTTGATCAAGTAGCACATTGTTAAACTTGGTATCATTATGAGTAACGCGCTTTGGTAAGGTCGCAAGTGTTTCTGTTTGCTGGAAGTAAAGCATGGCATCTGCATGTGCTTTAACCAGCTCCAGTTCTTCTGTCACGGTTTCCAGACGATCCCCAAGGTTGCTGGCAACTGCTTCTTTCAACTGCGTAAGTCTGAACTCAATATTGTGGAAGTCCGGAATAACTTCAAACAATTCTTCCGAAGGGAAGTCAGCAAGCATGGACTGAAATTTACCGAAAGCCTTTCCTCCTTGATATGCCTGTTTCGCTGTCGATACCATGTCGTAAGACCTGGTATCTTTCAAGAAGTGCAGCATGCGCCAGTAGTTGCCACCGCTATCACGATAGTAGTATTGATTGTTGACGGTGGGGATGAGCGTCATAACTTCTTTCAATGGATCTCCATGTTGGCTAAGCACTTTCTCCTTCAGGTGTTGCGTAACACGCAGCATGTTTCCGGTAAGTGCTTCCACATCGCTGAAAATGGAATTGTTGATGCGCTGCAATAGATAGTCTGTGTCCTCTGGCGCTAGGTTTTTCACTAGAAATGAATCATTGATATGCCCCGAGCCGTACGCCTGGACATCGTTGCCCTTGGCCGAACATTTGAAATTGCTAATAACTTCAGGGATGTAATTGGATATTTGCACTATAGTTAGATTATGATTAGGAATGTAGGTTAAAGCTTGAAGAAAATGCCTCGTTTATAGAGCCAGTAGCACAAGCCCCATTCTAAAAGCAACGTAAAGAATGCTGAGACAACTGCGGCAATGCCCTCTGGTACTCCAATGAACAGCTGTAGCATCTGTCCGCTGAAAACATCTACGGCACCGTTTACCCACTGCATACCTACGGTCTCAAAGAAGAGGTAGATGAAAATAGCGTTCATGCCCATTACGGTGGCGATCCATGCATAGCGGTTATTCTTTTTGATGTCAACGATCCAGTAAATGGCTGCTAGTAGCAGCAAGACCCATCCTCCGGAAGCCAGCGCAAAGGAACTTGTACTGATCCGTTTGATGATGGGCGTGATGTTCAGCAGATCCAGGCCGAAGCCTAATACCAATGCGAGTATACCCGCGAGGACTAAAGCTTTAAGCTTATAGGCATTGCTGCGTTCTGCAATAAGCAGCTTGCCAGCCAGTACCCCCCAAATGGTATGCGCGGCTGTAGGGATGATGTTAATGGCTACCCATCCATCGCTATTGATCTTGCCCATTAAAAAGGTATCCATATAAGAACCGAAGTTCTGGCCTTCCACAAACGGCTGTGAAAAGCCTGGCAGCAGCACGGTCCGGTAAAGAAATTCTGTGAGCAATAGCAATGCAACCGAAAACCCAATCTGAAATGAATAAGATCGGTTGATGATCAGATAAGCAATCAGGGTGGTAAAGGCGAGTTGCGTAAGTACATTCCAGAGTTCCCAGACAGGTTTACCTGCATAGATACAATGCAGGCCAACACCGCAGATGAACAGTCGGAAGCAACGTACTAAAATATGCTTGAAATTCGCAGACCAGCTTACACCTTTCGCAAGCTTGCGGCTGTAGGAAATATACATTGCAGAGCCTGCCATGAACATAAATGCAGGCTGCACCAGGTCCCAGAAATGCAGGCCGTGCCAGGGATGATGGAAAAATTGATTCACAAATCCTCCGGCCAAGCCGGAGGGACCCAAATGTTTGATCGACTCGTAAACCCTGCAACTTTCTGCACAAAGCAGGATCATGATGATGCCACGTAGTACATCAAGGGAGCTCAGTCGATAATTGCTTTGATCAGCGTTAATGGTATTTGTCATAGAAAGCTTGGCTTTAATGCATTATTCACTCATGTCTAAAAAGAAACTCGGCGCACCTTCACCCGGCGCATTGCCCAGCACCACAGACCAATCATTTTTGATCGCCTGAATACCGATTCGCATACCTTCTCCGGTAAGTCCCTTTAACTTCCCTCTTGCAATGCGCATTTCGAATTTCACCATGCCGCCTTCTTCTTTCACGGTACCTACCGTAAACGCTTCAGAGATCGACTGCTGGTCAAAGGCAAAAGCATTCTGGTTGGTTCCTGCATGATAAAAGATGTCCAGTCCGGCAGTTAATAGTTGTCCTTCAAGAAGTATATCATAGGCACCCCCAGTGAACGTTCCAGTGAGCAAACCAGTACCCGGATTGTTGTCCGAGTCGATATAGAAGTCGAAAATATTGGCATCTGCTCTTCTTCCCGTCATCTCTGCGTACATGTAGATGTAGTTCCCGTCGTAGTCAAATTTAACAGCATTGAAGATGCCTTTTGTAGCTCCCAGTGTAACCACATCCTTAGTCACGGCAGCCCAATCGTCAAGGCTGTTGTCATTGATCTTCACCGGTGAGGATTTTGCGATCCGGATCACCGTAGAGGATTCTGCAGTTTGGCCATTTACCATGGCGGTTAACGTTGGTACGTACTTGCCCTTGCCAGGGTAGGTATGACTTGGATTAGCATCCGTGGAGGTTTGTCCGTCTCCAAAGTCCCAGCTGTAGCCAGTGACGCCTTCCGTAATCACCTTGAATGTTGCAGTGCTACCTTCAACAACCACCTCATAAGCCAGGTTCGTTTGTGGTTGGTAGTCATCTTCTTTGCAGCTATTTAGTAGTGTCCCTGCAAGTGTTACACAAAGCAGGCACAGGTATGATTTTAAATTCTTCATCTCAATTGTATGGGTAAACCTTGATTAACTATTGGTTTTGAATGGCCTTTGGATTACTCAGAATCTCGTCTACCGGCAGGTAGTAGATGATTCTCGGACTGGTATATGGTACACTCAGGTTCTGATAACCAGAAGGTGTTTTGGAAAGGTCTATATCAGTCTCTTTCAAGCCCAGGATGTGATAGCCCCAGTAAGCTTTGTTCAGACTTCGCTTGTTGCGGAACACGTCATAAGTCCGGTGACCTTCGAAAGCCATTTCAATGCGCTTTTCTGCCAGTACCAGGTCTAGAACATTGGCACCATCAGGTAAGGTCTTGTTATACAAAGCTGCTTCTAATCCGCGGTTCTTGCGTATCATATCTAAGTCGTCCAAGGCGGCTGCCGTAGCACCTGTTTTTGCTTCTGCTTCAGCACGGATCAGATATATTTCTGCAAGTCTGAACATGATTGGTGAACTTAAATTCGGTTGTCCATTCTGGAAGGAGAACTTGGTGATGTAGTACATCTCAATGCCATTCTTCTTCATAACGGCGCCTGACTCATCCTTTGCAGGAACGATGTACGACCACCTTACATCTTCCGGACGTGAAGCCATAGCAGCACGCAACGAAGATGAAGCAAACTCTTCACCCCAGCCAGAGTTCCCGTCAGAGTAAATCATAGAAGCAATTGAACCAAATTTGCCGTAATCATCAGCTGCGGTAAAGGCAACGCAGAAGATGGTCTCTGGACTTGTTGCCGCATTGGCAAAAAGCGAGGGATAAGATGCCTTAGTCATCAGCGTATACTTGCCTGAATTGATCACCTTATTTGCATACTCGATGGCTTTTGCATTATCCTCCTTGTAAAGGTTCACGCGGGCAAGTAAGCTCCATGCTGCTTCTGCTGAAGCATATTGAACGCCTCTTGGTTGCGTCATCAAGCTTGCAGCTTGCTCCGTATCAGCGAGTACAGAAGCATAAACCTCCGACACGCTGGAACGTGCTTTCTGCCCCTCATCGGTTAGATTTGTGCGCAGGATTATGCCCGGTGATTCCGGTGCGATGCTGTAAGGCTGTCCGAATAACCTTACCAGGTTGAAGTGGCAGAAGGCGCGCAAAAAGTAACATTCACCCAGCAGCTGCTTGGTCTTTGCATCCTGCTCAGGTAACTTCTCGATCGCTTCTATCACGGTATTCACGCCGGTGATCATCTTGTAAGATACATACCAGAAATACCTGGTGTTGGCCTGAGAAGGCGAGTGTCCTAGGGTAAAGCTGTTAAAAAGGGGGTCTTCCGTAATTTGTCCGCAGGTGATATCGTCACTTGCGAAGTCAGACAGTTGATAGAACTGGCGGAGATACATGTTGTTGTTATCAACCGAGCCGTTGAATTCGATATGGTCTTTAAACAATGCATATGCACCATTTAAAGCGTTTGTTAATCCGTCATTGGTGGTAACCAATGTTCCGGTGCTGATCGCGTCACTTGGATTAACCTCCAGTTTCTTACAGCTGCTTGTTGCGGCCATAAAAAGCATAAACAGGGCGAATAATTTCTTTTTCATCTCTTGAAGTTTTTAGTAATACCTGTTTGGCTAAAAGTTAAAGTTTATGTTGAATAAATATTGTCTGTTGTTCGGGTACTTGAAGTCGGATACTCCTGGCGTACCGAAGCTGCCCGCCTGAATAGTGGTCTGTGGATCCTGTCCGAGAAAGTTGGAGAACGTAGCCACATCGTCTGCGGTAAACCCAACGGTGATGCCTTCCATATTGATGCGGCTTGACCATGATTTCGGCAATCTGTACGAAAGTGCAATGTTCCGAATGGCGAAGTAGCTGCCATTTTTCAGGTAACGCGTAGATGTTTCTGTGGAGTTTGCGGAGTTCTGCGGACTAGGTTCCGTTGCTTGCGTATCGCCGGGGCCGGTCCAGATTTTAGAATCATCCGGCATCTGGATCTGGTTGTAATAAGGCTCGTGACCATCGTTCATCATGAAGCGCAAATTGTTGCTGAACACCTTGTTGCCATAGTTGAAATAGGTGCTTACACGCAGATTAAAGTTTTTGTAACGGAAGTTGTTGTTGAAACCACCCTGGAACTTCGGTAATGCAGAGCCACTTTCCTGGATTGTTGCCTGCGCATAGTCCGAAGTACTTTCGCGTCCGGTTANNTGGGCCACCGGTTTGTGGATCAACACCAAGCCATTTAGGCATATAGAACTCATACAAGTTTCCGCCGTTGCGATAGATTTGCGAGATACTCCATGAACCGGTTTTTACAATGCTTGCTGGTAAGCCTTCCAGTTTATTGCTGTTGAAGTTGATGGTAAAATCTGTGTTCCATTCAAAGTTCTTGTTCTGAATATTTGCCGAATTAATACCAAGTTCGATACCCTTGTTAATCACGTCGCCGGCATTTTCCCACTTGGTTTCAAAACCAACAGACAGGGGTTGGGATACTTGTAGCAGTAGATCTTTGGTATGATTGCGGTAAACGTCTAAGGTTAAGTTTACACGTTTAAACAGGCCGATATCCACACCCGCATTGATCTGGTGTTTGCTTTCCCAGGTTAGCGTAGGGCTGGCCAGTTGGTAAGGCACTGCACCAACAACCGAGTTGTATTGTGTGGTTAAAGAGTATAGGCCCAGGTATCTTGAAGATCCGATATCCTGCGTTCCGGTGATACCGTAACTAGCTCTTACTTTAAGGTAGTTTAGAATATTGCTGCCCGCAAGGAAATCTTCGTTGCTGACTAACCAGGCACCGGAAATTGCCGGGAAGCTGCCATATTGTTTTGTTGGTGCAAAAGCAGAAGACCCGTCATAGCGGAACGATGCAGTTAAAAAGTACTTTTCTTTGTAGTTGTAGTCAACCTGTGAAAGTAGGGACTGCAAGTACCCTTGATTGTAGTAACCATTCACCAGCTGATTGTTCGACACAACACTTAGTACTCTTAATCCTTCTGGTAGACCTCTACCAGATGCTCCAGAGTATTCTGTCTGACTACCCTCAAAAGCCCCACCAGCAAATCCATTCAGACTGTGGTCGCCCATTTTGAAAGCGAAGCGGAACAACTGGTTCGACACAATGCCATAATTCAGGGTATTCAGTTCATCTAGGTAGCCAGAATTGCGGTAAGTGCCAGCGGCAAGTGGCGACACGAAGTTGGTGCCTTTGTTGAAAGACGCTGCAACACGGTTGCTACTGGAGAAAGTTAGCCAGTCGGTAATCTTGTAGTTAATACCCAGATCGTAGTTCACATCAAACCCTTTGTATGCGTGATCGGAGTTTTTAATGGTATGTAATGGGTTTACTTTATCCCTTGACCACCATTTGAATGTAGAGTTCCCGTCTACGTAGACCGGATTTCCAGCTTCATCATATGGGTTATCCCATGGCATGTTCAGGAAGGAATAATATACATCCATGTAATCATAGCTCTTTCCCATGTTTGCACTCAGGTTGATGTTATTGGTTACATCCAGTTTTTTCGAGAAGTGATACGTAGAGTTACCGCGTAAGTTAATGCGTTGATATTTGGTGTTTAAAAAGGTACCCTTTTCATTGTAGTATGATGCACCTACATAATAATCGTTTTTCTCTGTTCTGCCAGTTGCAGACAGGTAGAAATTGTAAATTGGTGCAGAGCTGAAAGACTCCTCGGGCCAATTGTAGTCCTGGTTGCGCAGTGTCAGTGGGCGCTCAGCATAGAATTTACCCAGATCAATTTTATAAGAGTTGTCAGGCGCACCAAGGATATAGTCTCTGTAAAACTCCTTTTGATGGTCATAAAGCTCATTGCTGCCCATTACCTGAAGCTTTCCAAAGTCTGCAGTACGGAACCCGGTTGATACTTTAGCTTCAAACCGTGTTTCACCTTGCTTGGCTTTCTTGGTCGTTACGACAATTACGCCGGCATTTGCCTGTGAACCATAAAGTGCTGTAGATGCCGCATCTTTAAGTACGGTGATACTCTCCACATCGTTGGGGTCGTAGTTGCCACCGATAATTCCATCTACAACGAATAGTGGACTTTGGTTGGCATTCACGGACGAAACACCACGTAAGCGGATGTCCGGAGCGGCACCAGGGGCACCCGAGCTGTTTACAACCTGTAAACCAGCAACCTTGCCCTGTAACATGGAGCCAACATTATTGGTCGTGACGTCTTTTAGTTGTTCAGCAGAAACGACTGTAACCGCGCTGGTTAATGCACTTTGCTTTTTACTGCTATAGCCCACAACCACAACATCGTTGAGTTGTTGTACATCTTCATCCAACCTGATTTCTATGCTACGCTGTCCGGCATTTACTTCCACTTCTTTCCGTAAAAAGCCGATAAAGGTCAGGACCAGCGTTGATCTTCCGGAAGGTGTATTGATACTGAACTCACCGGCAGTGTTGGTGCTTACGGTGGTAGTACCACCTTTTAGCGATACGCTAACACCTGGCAGCGGTTGTTCGTCCCGGGCTGCTATTACCCGGCCGGTAACGCGTTGCTCCTGTGAAAAACTGGCAAAATGGATTGACAGTAAGCAACAACAGACGAGTAAAATTTTCTTAATCATGGTGCGTAATTTAATTGATGGTTTTGAGAAGAGGCGCTATTGTAAATATGAAGTAAATTAATTGTTATGGAAAGCTGCCTTTTTTTAAGAAAGACTAAAATCGTTGCACGCAAACGGTTGCGTAGCGTACGCAAACGATTGTGCAATTTCAACGCAAACGGTTGCGTCAAATCATCGTAGTGTCAGGTTCAGGGTTATTGCCCTTCAGGACGGCCATATTCAATCATCTCTGAGTCGATGATATGCTGTAGCAGTGGCGCTTCAGCACCAGTAGGATTTCCGGCATATTTAATCAGCTGAAATAGGAAGTCCGTGGCCATGGACGATTGCTGATAGGCGAACTGTTCAATGGATGCCAGCGGGACACTATCCATATACTCCCAGATGGGGAGATTCGCAAAGCTTACAAAACTCATGTCTTTGTTGATGACCAATCCGCGGGATTTTACAGTTGCGATGCAATCCAGTAGTACATAGTCGTTAAATACGATAGCTGCGGTAGGTGGTTCAGCAATATCCAGCAGGTGGCTCATCGCACGGCGGTTATCCGCTTTAGATAAACTGGTTGAGACGATAATCTCGTGGTCAAGTTGCAGGTTATGTGCTTTAAGGCATTTGTAATAAATCTCCAGACGCTGTAAGGTTGCGGCGAGTTTTGCCGGCCCGTTAATTAATCCGATGCGGGTATGACCCAGGCTTACCAGCTTTGTAATGGCTTGCAGCATTCCAGAGACAAGGTTGCAGGCTACATAGTTAATATCCTTTTTACTGGGAATACGATCGAAGAAGACCACCGGGATGTTGTACTTTTTAAGGCTTTCAAAGTGTTCATAGGAGGAGGTTTCCTTCGTGAGCGACACCAGTATCCCATCCACACGATGATCTTTCATGTTCTCCACGATCCTTTTTTCCCGTTCGAAG
The DNA here is from genome assembly GCA_002333205.1 of Pedobacter sp. UBA2067. Taxonomy (GTDB): domain Bacteria; phylum Bacteroidota; class Bacteroidia; order Sphingobacteriales; family Sphingobacteriaceae; genus Pedobacter. The sequence continues at coordinate 21,496 of DDAD01000113.1, read as the reverse complement.
CTCTCGAGCGACTGGCCAATAATCACGTTGTAGTTGTTGGCTTCTACTGCATCTTCAATCCCCGTTAGGGCAGAAGAGAAGAAAGGTTCTGAAAGGTTTGGAATAATAACACCGATAGAATAGGTTTTTCTTTCTTTGAAATGGATTGCAGAGCGGTTTACTTCATAGCCCAATTCTTTGGCTACATTTTGTACGCGCATCGTAGTAACCAGTCCGATACTTGGATGATCACGTAAAGCGCGGGACACCGTGGATACAGAAACATTAAGTCGTTTAGCAATTTCCTTAATGGTGGGTAATCTATACTCAGACATTGTTATTTTTACTGCAATTCCTCGTTAAATGTATGATTTTTATCCTTTAAGTGTTAATTTACTTCCCTAAAGAATCATTGAAGGAGCTTACTAAAATGATCTGTCTTAAGTACAATCTCAAATTGCATATTCCCTATGAAAGAAAATAGCCGCCGAATGTTCCTGAAAACATCATCCCTTAGCCTTGGTATTCTAGGTACCTGCAGTTTAAGCGCCCTGGCAGGTGCCCCTGTAAAAGAGGAAAAAACCTTCCAGGTGGAAGAAACTACGATTAACTTGTGGGCTGATGGTTCTAAAAACAACGGAACAGATCCAGCTAAGCGACCAAATCTGGTGATCTATAAACCTAAAGGCAATGCTACGGCTAAGCGTGCTGCGATGGTCGTTTGTCCGGGTGGGGGTTATGGGATGCTGGCCTCCGATCATGAGGGTGTGCAGTTTGCCAGGCTTTTTGCTTCCAAAGGAATGGTTGCTGCGGTGCTGACCTACCGCGTCGCGCCTAATAAATTTCCAGCACCTTATGCGGATGCTGTAAGGGCGATGCGCATCGTGCGGTCAAGGGCTGCTGAGTTCGGCATCGATCCGTCACGCATCGGCTTGATGGGCTTCAGTGCAGGTGGTCACCTGGCTTCCACCGTAGCCACGCAACCAGATCTCTATAAGGACCCGGAAGACAATCTTGCAACAACCGTTTCAGCGCGGCCCGACCGGGTGGTGTTAGGCTATCCCGTAATCACATTTGGGGAGTTCACACATGCAGGCTCCGTGAAAAACCTGCTGGGTGATAACCCCAGTGCAGCACAACGTGCACAGTTTTCGGGGGAGTTACACGTAGGAGCTCAAACGCCACCGGCGTTCATCTTCCATACCGCAGACGATGGTGCCGTGCCCGTGCAGAATGCATTGCTTTTTGCAGAGGCTTGTATAAAAAACAAGGTTCCTGTTGCATTACATGTATATCCGCGCGGTAAACATGGGGTAGGTATGGCGCTCGATAATCCTGAACTGAGCGGCTGGACGGAAGTGCTGTTGCGCTGGCTGGCCGACTGGCACAGTGTTTAGGTTTCCAATAAAATTGTTTTACTTTTGCTGAATGCTATCCAAAAAAACGCAATATGCCATTAAAGCGCTCGTAATCCTGGGTAAAAACTATGGAAAAGAGCCCATGCAAATATTACGTATCGCGCAGGAAGACAAGATTCCCAAGAAGTTCCTTGAGCAAATTTTACTCGAACTTCGAAATGCCGGACTGTTGGTAAGCAAGAAGGGTGCAGGAGGTGGGTATAGCTTGAATAAAGACCCTAACGAAATTTTCCTGACCCAAATACTACGGATTACCGGTGGTCCGATCGCCCTTTTACCTTGTGTAAGTTTAAACTTCTACCAGCGCTGTGAGGAATGTATCGACGAGAAAACCTGTGGAATCCGGGATGTGTTTACCGACGTGCGGGATGCTTCATTGAAAATCTTGTCCGAAACCAGCGTTGCTGATGTAATTGCCCGCGAAAACAACCTGCTTAAAGGTATGTTCTAAACGTAAAATCATTTTTTAACCCAATTTCTAAAGAACATCCCGTTGAGGTTTCAGCGGGATGTTTCTGTTTATGCGCTGGTAGTCAACATGCTTCGTTGACGTAAACTGCCTGTTTTTTCATTTATTTCCATAAAGACTACTAAATCTATATGCTTTATATTATATTTGAAATAACCGACATCAATTTATCAATCAACCAACCATTACTAAATACCAATGCAGAGTTTCAGAACGGAATTGGAAAACCCAATTGTAGAGCAGGATATCATAGATCTGGAGTTAAAGATCCGGGCATTTCGGGAGGGGAAGATCCATGACGAAAAATTCAGGAGTTTACGGCTTGCACGTGGCGTATATGGCCAGCGCCAGCCAGGTGTGCANNGCGCATCAAACTTCCTTTTGGCAAGGTCACCTTCAAGCAGTTGTTGAAGATTGCGGATATCTCCGATAAATACGCCAGCAGTAATTTACACCTGACCACCCGCCAGGATATACAGATCCACTATGTGAGCCTGGACAGAACTCCTGAACTCTGGGCGGAGTTGGAACAAGACGATATTACCCTGCGGGAAGCCTGTGGTAATACCGTGCGGAATGTTACCGCCTCCCCAACAGCAGGCATTGATCCGAAGGAACCATTTGACGTTTCGCCGTATGCTCACGCAACTTTCGCGTATTTCCTTCGAAACCCGATCTGCCAGGATATGGGCCGTAAGTTTAAAATTGCTTTCTCCGCAACAGACGATGATACGGCATTTACCTATATCCATGACCTGGGTTTTATTCCCAAGCTCCAAGGCACCGAAAGGGGATTTAAGGTGATGCTGGGCGGAGGCCTCGGAGCCATTCCATCCATTGCACATCCCGTGAATGACTTCCTTCCTGAAGATCAACTGATTCCTTTTATCGAATCTACCTTAAGGGTATTTGATCGTCATGGCGAACGCAATAACCGGAACAAGGCACGGATGAAGTTTCTGGTTCAGAAAATCGGACTAGAAGAACTGCTCCGACTGATCGCTCAGGAGCGCACCGCGAATAAGGTGAAGAGATTTGAAGTGAACCGTGACGCGTTGCGCCAGCCGCTGGTACCTGAACAGGTAAGCTTTCCTGAAGTGGAGATTACCAACAGACAACATTACGATACCTGGCTGCAGACCAACGTATTTCCGCAGAAGCAAGAAGGCTTCTTTGGCGTATACATCAAGGTGTTAACCGGTGACATTCCTACCGTAAAAGCAAGGCAACTGGTGGAGGCCATTCGCCCGTATGTAGCGGAAGAAATCAAAATCACGATAAACCAGGGGCTACTTTTACAATATGTGCGGGAAGCAGCATTACCGGCTTTGTTTATCGCATTAGATAATCTCGGCTATGCTATTCCTGGCTTCAACAGTGTTGCCGATGTTACCACCTGCCCTGGAACAGATACCTGCAATCTTGGTATTTCCAACAGTACAGAAATGGCAAGGGAGTTGGAAAACCTGATCTATGATGAATACGAAGACCTGATCCTGAATCAGGATATTAAAATCAAGATCAGTGGTTGCATGAACAGCTGCGGACAGCATGGACTGGCACACATTGGCTTCCATGGCAGCTCCTTAAAAGCTAGCGGGAAAGTCATTCCGGCAGCACAGGTGCTTGTTGGTGGCGGCACTTTTGGAGATGGGGTAGGTCGTGCAGCGGATAAGGTCATCAAGGTGCCTTCTAAGCGCGTGAAAGATGTATTGAGAAGAATCTTGAACGACTACAGCTTAAATCAGCTGCCAGGAGAAACTTTCAATGCCTACTATGATCGCTTCGGCAAAGATCACTACTACCAGCTACTAAAACCGCTTGCAGATCTAACCAACCTAACTGATGATGAGTTTGTAGACTGGGGCCATCAGGAAACTTTCCAAACCGCCATCGGGGTAGGGGAATGTGCCGGTGTGGTGATCGACTTAGTCGCGACCNNCACGCCATCTATCATGCGTATAGCGTGTTCATCAGCGGCGCCAAAGCGCTCCTGCTTGATAAAGGTGTCAACAGTAGTACGCAAACGGGCATCATCAAAGAATTCGACATCCACTACGTCAGTGAAAGTGAAATCGAACTAGACGGTACCTTCAATGATACCGTCCTTCAAATAAATCAAAATGAACCATCCGCGGAATTCGCCGAAGCCTATCTGAACCAGGCAACGGAATTCCTCGAAAAAGTAAAAGTTAAAAGAGAGGCATTGGTAAAACTATGATACAGACCAAAACACAAACAACTGTAAAAGAACCTAAAATAACCCTTGTTGGTGCTGGTCCAGGCGACCCGGATTTGATCACGCTGAAAGCTGTAAAAGCCTTGCAGTCGGCCGATGTGGTGCTGTATGATGCATTGGTTAACCAAGCATTGTTAGATCATGCACCAGAACATGCGACGAAAGTTTACGTAGGTAAACGTTCAGGTGATCATTCCTATTCACAGGGCGCTGTAAACAAGCTAATGGTGGATTATGCACTGAACTACGGGCATGTGGTTCGTTTAAAGGGCGGCGATTCCTTCGTGTTTGGAAGAGGCTACGAAGAAGTTGAATTTGCAGATTCGTACAGCATTAAAGCCGAAGTTATTCCTGGAATATCAAGTTCCATCTCCGTACCAGCATTACAGGGCATCCCCGTTACGCACCGCGGATTAAGTGAAAGTTTCTGGGTAGTTACGGGCACCACCGCCGATGGTGGTATTTCTCAGGACCTCTACCAGGCGGCGAAGAGTAAGGCAACGGTGGTTGTCCTGATGGGCATCAAAAGGCTTGCTGAGATCGCTGCGGTTTTTGAGGCTGAAGGTAAACACCGGCTTCCTGTCGCTGTGATCCAGAATGGCTCCATGGAAAACGAGAAAATGGTTGTAGGCACAGTATCCACCATCGTGGAGGCTGCAGCTGATAAGAAGATAGATTCACCGGCACTTATTGTGTTCGGAGATGTGGTAGGCCTGCATGCTGACTTCCAGCCAATAAGAGCTTTCTATGAACTTGCTGAACGAGAATAAACCGGAGGTATTAACAACGACCGGTGACAATCAGCTTTTCCCGGTCTTTCTCAAGCTGAACACGCTTCGGGTACTGCTTGTTGGTGCTGGCAATGTTGGCCTGGAGAAGCTTTCTTCTTTAGTGACAAATAGCCCGGCTTGCCAGATCAGCATTGTCGCAGAAGCGGTTTCTGCGGCTGTAAGGGCTGTTGCAATAGACAACGAGCACATCGGTATTCAGGAGCGATCCTTTGTGGTTGCAGACCTGGACGATGCCGACCTGGTTATTGTCGCCACCAACAACCATCCCTTGAACGAGGTCATCCGTCAGGAAGCCAGAAAACGGAAGCTGCTCGTTAACTTTGCAGATAAACCCGCCTTATGCGACTTCTACCTTGGTTCTGTAGTCAAAAAAGGCGATCTGAAGGTTGCCATTTCGACCAATGGGAAGTCGCCTACCATGGCAAAACGCATCAAAGAAGATCTGGAGAAAGCCTTGCCAGATAATGTGGATACCGCCATTCAGCAGCTGCATCAGGTACGAAACAACCTGAACGGTACTTTCGCGGAGAAGGTAAAAAAGCTCAATGAGATTACTGAAGTGATGATCACGGGCCATAAACCCGCAAAGCGATTTAATACGAACTACAAGGTGCTGGCCTGGTGTACCATTTTCATCAGCGCGACAATCATTGGCGTGCTGCTTTGGCACTACGAGCCTGGCTTCCAGCAAACCGTTCAAGGCATACATCCCTATTTCTACTATTTCCTTGTTGCGGGTTTTATCTTCTCAATGATCGATGGGGCAATCGGGATGTCGTATGGTGTTACTTCAACCACCTTTTCGCTCTCCATGGGCATACCGCCAGCCTCAGCCAGTACGGCTGTGCATCTGTCGGAGATCATGAGTAATGCCATCGCTGGATGGATGCATTTTAAGCTGGGCAACGTCAACAAGAAGCTGTTCAAGCTGCTGGTGATCTCGGGGAGTATTGGTGCGGTGACAGGCGCCTACCTGCTGAGTAGCTTCGAGCATTACAACATGTATATCAAGCCGGTTGTGTCGACCTACACCCTGGTGTTAGGGCTCGTTATCCTTTCAAAAGCATTCCAGGTTAAAAGGCGCAGAGTCGGCGACAAGATCAAGAAGATCATTCCCCTTGGATTAGGCGGTGGATTTATGGATGCTGTCGGCGGAGGAGGATGGGGCTCAATTGTGCTGTCATCGCTTATTGCCGGCGGACGAAACTCCAGAACCTCCCTTGGAACGGTAAAGCTTTCCAGGTTTTTCATAGCCTTCCTAAGTTCCATCACGTTCATCACTATGGTCAACGGCCTGCATTGGGAGGCCATAGGCGGATTAATCATCGGTAGTGCCATTGCATCGCCCATTGCCGTACGGGTGTCGAATAAGATTTCGGCAAAAACGATCATGGTCTGTGTGGGCATCATCGTTACACTGGTAAGCCTGAGAAGCCTTTACGTCTTCCTCGAAAAGCTGCTGTAGCGCAATATTAAAGCATATCAATATGGATTTTTCAACATCACTAAAAGATAAAATAATAAATGCAACGCCTGTAGAAACCTTGCAGGCAATTGCTGCGGCTTACCCTGGCAAGGTTGTGTTTTCCACCAGTTTTGGCTGGGAAGACCAGGTGATCAGCGATATGATCTTCCGGAATGACATTCCAATCAAAGTTTTTACCCTGGAAACCGGNNTACTACGTGTGGAACCGTACCCTGGAGATGTACCAGAAGCCAATTCTGGCCTACTATCCCAATCAGGAACTATTGGAAGAAATGGTGAGTACTAAGGGACCAAACAGTTTCTATGAATCCGTGGAGAACCGAAAGCAATGTTGTGGCATCCGTAAACTGGAGCCACTTAAACGCGCCCTGTCTGGCAATGAAGTCTGGATTACCGGAATTCGGGCTGATCAATCGCTGAACCGCCACGACATGACTGCCATAGAGTGGGATGAGCAGAACAACTTGATTAAATATCATCCGATCTTCAGCTGGTCGCTGGAAGACGTGAAAACTTATATCAAAGAAAATAATATCCCGTATAACCCTCTGCACGATCGTGGCTTTCCAAGTATCGGCTGTGCGCCATGCACCCGGGCCGTGCAGCCGGGAGAAGATTTCCGCGCCGGAAGGTGGTGGTGGGAGGATTCCTCCAAAAGAGAATGCGGGTTACATACCCACAATGAAGTTGTAGAGAAATAAAGAATAACAATGGATTACTTAGATCATTTAGAAGCTGAAGCAATATACATCTTACGCGAAGTAGCGGGGCAGTTTGAAAAGCCAGCCCTGCTGTTTTCGGGCGGGAAAGACTCTATTACCCTGGTGCACCTTGCCCAGAAGGCATTTCGGCCTGGAAAGTTTCCTTTTCCACTGGTACACATCGATACCGGGCATAATTTCCCAGAAACCATAACCTACCGGGACGAGATGATCGGGCGGATTAATGAAAAGCTGATTGTGGGCTATGTCCAGGACTCTATTAACCAGGGTAAGGTCATAGAGCAGAAAGGCAAAAACGCGAGCCGCAATGCCCTGCAAACTGTAACGCTGCTAGACATTATTGAGAAGTATCAATTCGATGCCTGTATCGGTGGCGCCCGCAGAGACGAGGAAAAAGCACGTGCCAAAGAGCGGATATTTTCCGTGCGTGACGAATTTGGCCAGTGGGATCCGAAGTTACAACGTCCAGAATTGTGGAGCTTATACAATGGTAAGATCCATAAAGGGGAAAACGTACGCGTGTTCCCGATCAGCAACTGGACGGAGCTCGACGTGTGGAACTACATCAAACGGGAGCAAATACCGCTGCCTAGTATTTACTTTTCACATAAGCGTGATGTGATCACCCGAAATGGTCAATTGATGGCTGCCGCAGAATATTTAAACATGGACGAGGAAGATATCATCAGCACAAGATCAGTGCGTTTT
>DDAD01000113.1:0-13638 GCA_002333205.1 Pedobacter sp. UBA2067 | reverse complement strand
TTCGTACCGTTGGGGATATGACCTGCACGGCTGCAGTAGAATCTGAAGCTTACCTGATCGACGATATCATTGAGGAGATCAGCAGTTCAAAAATTAGTGAAAGAGGTGCCCGGATGGACGATAAAGTGTCCGAGGCGGCCATGGAAGACAGAAAAAAAGGAGGATACTTTTAATGGATATTTTAAGATTTATTACTGCAGGAAGTGTAGATGACGGTAAAAGCACCTTGATTGGTCGTTTGTTGTACGACAGCGGCTCCATTCTAGCCGATCAGTTGGAAGCACTTCATTCCTCCAACAGAAAAAATGATGATGGTACCATAGACCTCGCCATCCTAACCGATGGGCTAAAAGCCGAACGCGAGCAAGGTATTACCATCGATGTTGCTTATAAGTATTTTCAGACGGATAAGAGAAAGTTCATTATTGCCGATGCTCCGGGGCACATCCAGTACACCCGGAACATGGTTACCGGAGCATCAAACTCACAATTGGCGATCATCCTGATCGATGCAAGGAATGGCGTTTCAGAGCAAACCATACGTCACTCTTTCCTGGTTTCCATGCTGGCGCTACCCCATGTGGTTGTTTGCATCAACAAGATGGATATGGTTGATTATAGTGAGGCAGTGTTCAATGAGATCAAAAATGCATACCTGGAAATCGCTAAGAAACTGAATCTGGAAGAAGTCACCTTTATTCCGGTCAGCGCGCTGAAAGGCGATAACATCGTCAATGAATCCGAAGCGATGTCCTGGTACAAGGGCAAAAGTTTATTGCACCACCTGGAATCGGTTCCAGTGACTGCAAAGGCGCCATTTGAATATGGGCGTATGCCAGTGCAGTGGGTCATCCGGCCACAAACAGAAGCCTTGCACGATTACCGGGGCTATGCGGGCAGGCTGGTGAGCGGCACCTTTAGTGTCAACGACCAGGTTGTCGTACAGCCATCAGGGTTTAGTACAAGCATCAGTAGCATTGAATTCGCAGAACAGCAGCTGGGTTCGGCAGAAAAAGGGATGTCAGTAACGCTGCATCTGAAAGACAACATCGATGTAAGCAGGGGCGATATGCTGGTGGCAGCAGGTAGTCCGCCGATCATTGCAAAAAAGATTGAAGCTGATTTCTGCTGGATGGATTCACGCCCTATGGATACCTCGGTGATGTACCTGGTGCAGCATCATAGTAGACACATCAAGTGTAAAGTTCAGGAGATCCTCTACAAAGTGAATATCAGCAACCTGGAGAAACATCCTGCGGAAGATTTTAGGTTGAACGATATTGGACGAGTGGTTATTAAAACTGCTGATCCGATCGCGTTTGATCATTATGAGGAAAGCCCTTCAAATGGTGGCGCTATATTAATTGATCCCAGAACAAATTTAACAGTAGCTGCTTTGTTATTCCGGCAGGCCCTAGATTAGGGGTGTTGTTCATTTGGTCTAACGACTACACCGTCTTTCATCACAAATTTGACCTGGCCTACCTGTCTGATGTCTTCCGTGGGATCTCCGTCCACGGCAATAAGATCGGCCAGGTAGCCTGGCTTTATGCTGCCTAACTGATTGCCGATGCCCAACGTGTTTGCATTGACGGAGGTAGCAGATTGCATAACCGCCAGCGGTGTCATTCCATATTCCGCCATAAGCTCCATTTCCAGGGCATTATCGCCATGTGAAAACACGCCAACATCGCCACCCATTAAAATGGTAACACCGGATTTCAGGGCCTGCTGAAAAGTGCTTTTCTTCTGCGTAATCCGGGCCGGATCAGGATCTATGCCTTTTTTCCAACCACCATAACTGGCGATGGATTCACCGGCTGCCAAGGTAGGGCAGAAAGCCACCTGTTTAGCTTTCATCGCTTTGAAAATTGCTTCATCCCCATCATCACCGTGCTCAATGCTAAGCACACCAGCTTCTATGGAGCGCCGCATGCCTTCTTTCGTAGAAGCGTGTACCACTACACCTCTTCCGGTACTCTGCACCACTTCTACAAGCGACTTCAGCTCCCCAGCAGTAAAGGTTGGCCTGGCTTCATTGTTGGGACCCACCCGGTAATCTGCATATACTTTGATCAGGTCTGCACCCTGGCCAATTTCTGTTCTCGCTTCCTTGATGAGCTCTTCGAGGTTGCCCGCCTCTGCAGCACCTTTTATTACTTCCTGTTCAACGGCCTCCGATTTAGGGCCGTAAGCACCTGTGGCAACAATAGCGCGGGTTGCAATTAGCATTCTGGGTCCGGGAACCAGCCCTTTATTAATGATCTTCTTTAAACTTACATCGTCATACATGGCACCCTCGGTACCTAGATCCCGCACCGTAGTAAATCCAGCCATCAACGTTTTTTTTGCATGCACAATCGCTCTTGCAGTACGTTCAACCCGGCTCTCTTTTAGTACCTGGTCGTTCCAGGAAATCTCATTATAAGGGTGGAGGAACAAATGGGAATGTGCATCGATCAGGCCGGGCATCAGCGTACTGCCTGGAAGTGCAATTACTTGCGCTTTTGCATGGAAGGGGATAGAAGCAGGTGTACCAGCAGCAATGATCTTGTTGCCTTGAACCAGGACTTCCCAGTTGTTGTGAATTTGCTTTCCATCAAATACACGATCAGGTTTCAGCCGGTAGAGCTGTTGCGCGCTGGCTGCATAGCCGGAGAAACAGGTCACTACAAAAAACAGTACGGACTTTAGTTTAATGTTCATTGCTCGTTAGGGAATGAGGTTCAAGATTAGCTTCATGGAATATGCGCAGAAATCTACAATAATGTTCAAAAAGCAGAAAATTCCGGTTAAATTTCTACAATTACAGCTTTGTCACAATAATTCTATGGCTTTCCTGTGAGAATTGCAGGTGATAAAATTAATTTTACGGCGTCACATACCCAAGTATTTAACAAAGCATGAAAAAACTATTCGTTGCGCTGGCAGTAATCCTGAGTTCCACTGCTGTCCAGGCACAAAAACAACCATACCAATATGTTAAACCGATTATTGGTACCGCAAAGATGGGGCATACCTATCCCGGAGCCACTGTCCCTTTTGGTGCTGTTCAGTTGAGTCCAGACACAGATACCTTGTCGTACGAGATGAATGGAAAGTACAATCCGGATATGTATCGCTATTGCGCAGGTTACCAGTATGCAGATAAAACGATTGTTGGCTTTTCCCATACGCACTTTAGCGGAACCGGGCACTCCGATCTTGGCGACTTCCTGATCATGCCGACGACCGGAAAACTACAGCTGAATCCAGGCACTGCTGATCATCCAGAAAATGGCTACCGCTCTGCTTTCTCGCACGATAATGAAGTTTCGGAAGCAAACTATTACAAGGTGAAACTAGATGATCATAATATCGTAGCGGAAATGACCACCAGTCCGCGGGTAGGCTTTCACCAATATACCTTTCCAAAATCAGATCAGTCGCACATTATTCTTGATCTGATGGCCGGTATATACAACTACGACGATAAAAATGTCTGGACCTACGTGCATGTGGTAAATGATACACTAGTTACCGGCTATCGCCAAACCTCTGGCTGGGCAAGAACCAGAACGGTATACTTTGCCATGACCTTCTCGAAGCCATTTACGGAATACGGGCAGAAAAATTATGACGACAAACAGGTTTACCGAGGTTTCTGGGGCAAGTGGAACCAAACTAAAAACTTCCCTGAAATGGCAGGAAAACGCATGCGCACCTACTTCGATTTCAAAACCAATGAGGGTGAAAAAGTGAAAATCAAATTTGCCATTTCTCCGGTAAGCCAGGAGAATGCCTTGCTGAATATGCAGACAGAAATTCCAGGCTGGGACTTCGAAAAAGTAAAAAAAGACGGACAACAAAGCTGGAATAAAGAGTTAAACAAGATTGCCGTAAATACCCTGAACGAGGATGATAAGGTAAACTTCTATACAGCCATGTACCATACGTTTATCAATCCTACTGTGTACAATGATGTGAACAAGGAATATCGTGGCCTGGATCAGAATAATCATAAGGCGGCTGATTTTGATAACTATACAACCTTCTCCCTATGGGATACTTTCCGTGCCCTGCATCCTTTCTTCAACATCGTACAACAGAAAAGGAGCGCAGATATGGTATCATCGATGATGGCCCATTATGAGCAAAGTGCCTGGAAGATGCTACCGATTTGGTCGCATTATGCAAATGAAAACTGGTGTATGAGTGGCTATCACAGCGTCTCCGTTGTTGCAGACGCCATTGTGAAAGGTGTTTACAAAGGTGATCCAAATGCCGCTTTGGCGGCCTGCGTGGCAACAGCGAAAAAGCGTGACTATGAAGGCATCGGTGCTTACATGGATCTTGGTTACGTGCCTGCCGAAGCAAATGGAACTTCGGTTTCCAACACCCTTGAATATGCTTACGACGACTGGTGCATTGCCCAGCTGGCTAAGAAGTTAAACAATACAGCGGTTTACAACGAGTTTATGAAACGTGCTGAAAACTGGAGGAACGTTTATGATAAGCAGTCGGACTTCATGCGCCCACGGTTGAAAGACGGTTCTTTCAAAAAGGAATTTGATGTGTTAAGCACCCATGGCCAAGGCTTTATTGAAGGTAATGCCTGGAACTACAGTCTTTATGTGCCGCACAATCCGGAAGAGCTGATCAAACTCCGTGGTGGTAAAGCACGGTTCAGTAAACACCTGGATTCGTTGTTTACCATGCACCTGCCGGATGAATTCTTCGCAGATACAGAAGACATCACCAGGGAAGGTATCATTGGTAACTATGTTCACGGCAACGAACCTGCGCACCATGCCGCTTATTTATACAACTACACCTCAACGCCATGGAAAACCCAGGATCGCGTAAGAATGATCTTGAAAAAGATGTACGGCCCAACGGCAGACGGCTTGGGTGGAAATGATGACTGTGGGCAAATGAGCGCCTGGTTCATCTTCAGCTCCCTGGGATTTTACCCGATGGCCCCTGGTTCAACAACCTATGAATTGGGTAGTCCGGCAGTGGTAAATGCCACCATCAACCTGGAAAATGGAAAAACCTTTGCTGTGAAAACCAGAAACCAGAGCAACAAGAATGTGTATGTTTCTAAGGTGGAACTGAACGGGAAGGTGCTTGATCGTAAGACGCTGAACCATGATGAAATCATGAACGGTGGGCAGATCGAATTCTTCATGTCTGCCAAGCCTACGACGAAATAAGACGTTTAATGAGCTATTTTATGAAAACCCTAAGCAAGATCCTGCTTGCAGTACCTTTGTTGTGCTGCGGGCAGGATCTTGTGGCTCAGGACATGGATTATGTCAGGTCCGTAGTAAAGACCCTGAGCGCTCCTGGCTATAAAGGACGGGGATACTTTGGAGATGGTGCGAAGAAGGCATCTGAATTCATCGCAGGGGAATTTAAGAAGGCTGGGTTGATCCCCTTAAATCAGGGTTCCTATTACCAGAACTTCAACCTGTCGGTGAACACCTTTCCCGGCCGGGTAGATGTCTCCTTAAACGGCAACAAACTCGTCACTGCTAAGGACTTTTTGGTTGATGCCAGCAGTCCGGCATGTTCGGGGACATTTCGGATATTTCCAATCCTAAGGTCTGATCTTGCCAATACCTCGAAAATCCTGGAAATCTTAAACCATGCAGCTGAGCACTTTATATTAATTGACAACCGCAAAGTTTTAGCGGAAACAGCAGAACAGAAATCGGCGATTTCCCGGAACCTGGATGTGCTAAAGAGCGATCCGTCATTGAAAATAAAGGGCTTAATCATTTACAGCACCGATAAACTTACCTGGACCACGCTTACTGAACAGGGGTCACGAATTGTACTGCATGTAAACAGAGCTGATCTGGATCCCGCAAAATTAACGCAGATCGAACTTAATGTAGACGCGGAGCTTGTTCCTGAATACAGCACCCGTAACGTGGCAGGCATGATCAAGGGCAGTTCGGGAACAGACTCTACCGTTGTAATTACCGCGCACTTTGATCATTTAGGCATGTTGGGAAAAGATGTTTATTTTCCAGGTGCAAACGACAATGCCAGTGGTGTGTCCATGATGCTCAGCTTTGTTAAACAGTTCTCCAAAAAACAACCTAAATACAATACCGTGTTTCTCGGATTTTCTGGAGAAGAGATTGGCATTTTGGGCTCTAGGGCCTTCGTGGAAAATCCACTTGTCGATCTTAGGAAGATTAAATTCCTGGTGAACTTTGACCTTGCAGGAACAGGTGATGAAGGCATTAAAGTGGTTAATGCTACCATTCATAGAGACAGATTTCAGCAATTGGTGGCGCTAAATGCTGCAAACAAGCTGTTGAAGAAAGTGGAGCCCAGAGGCAAGGCTTGCAACAGTGATCACTGTTGGTTTCATGAACAAGGCGTGCCATCATTTTTCATCTATACCCAAGGTGGTATCGCCGCCTATCATGACATCTATGATCGTGCAGAGACACTTCCATTAACTGCCTTTGTGCCGTTTTTCAGGCTCATGGATAAATTCTTCAACCAATTATAATTTATACCTGGAACAAGCTTGCTGCCCCGAGATAAAACAACTTCAGCAAAGTAGGGTTATTGGAATGATGAAGCCTTCTAAGATCCTACTTTGTTCGTTTTTAGCTCTTGTTACCATTCAGGGCTTCGCACAGCAAGCAAAAACAAGTAAATACTCCTTATTTAAACCTGTACCTAAAGCGCAGATGCGCGAAATGGCAACGGACCGTCCGGGTATCACGGAAACGCCGATAACGGTAGATGCTGGTCATTTCCAGTATGAAACTGCCTTGCTAAACTATGGGATTGAGCGTGCAGAAGGTGTAAAAACCAAAACATTTACCATCAATGAACTCGACTTTCATGTAGGTCTAACAAATTCAACGGCACTACAGTTCATGTTAGATTCTTACGTTATTGAAAAGGAGCAGGAGCGGAGTACAGGTAAAAAGACAAGGAATGAGGGGCTTGGTGAGGTAACGTTGCGATTGAAACAGAACCTTATTGGCAATGATAAAGGAAATTTCTCCATTGCCTTATTGCCATATTTCACACTGCCTACCGCGAAAAACGCAGACAACAACAAGGTGGAAGCTGGACTGATGTTGCCTATGGAATTCAAGCTTCCTGCAGACTGGACCCTGGGCTTACAGTTGGAAGTAGACCGTTTGAAAGATAAAGATAAGAATGCTCTTCATACAGAGATGCTGCAGGCGGTAAGCCTCAGCCACAGTCTGATTAAAGACCTTGATGGTGTTGCCGAAACCTACCAGACTTATGAATTTAAAAAGCACCAGTGGACCAACTATGTAAACGCAGCATTGCAGTATGCAATAAATTCAAACTGTAAATTTGATGCCGGTTTGAGCTATGGTTTGCAACATGATGCACAGCGATCCTTCTTTCTGGGCCTTGCTTATCGTTTATAAAATTCAATTTCTGCTATGAAATATTGGACCCTTACATTTTCCAGGCTACCTGCAGATGCGATGGCAATATATCCTTTTATGATCTTCAAAAAGCAGGCACTTAAAGGAAGTCAGGTGATCATTAACCATGAAAAGGTGCATTTTAAACAGCAGCAGGAATTGTTAATTGTATTCTTTTATCCAATTTACTTCCTGCATTATCTGATTAACCTGGCTAAATATCGAAATCATCATCAGGCTTATTTTCGAATATGCTTCGAGAAAGAAGCCTATGCTAATGAACGAAACTTCGATTATTTACAGCACAGAAAGCCTTATGCCTGGTTGAAGTACCTGTGAACTTTAGTAATAATTGCGCGATTTCTTCGACAGTTTTTGCCATTTCAGAAATTTCAATTCTTAAATAACCACCGTTTTTTGCGAAATTTTTGCTTCTCCAAAAAATATTGTCTGGCCTATGTTATAGAAGCCCTTTTTTAATATGTGCCTAGCTCTTTTAATTCTAACAGATGTTTCAATATTTAATCTGATTAACCATTTTTAAGCTATTAACTGGATTTATTGTTTGAATGTATTAAGTATCTGTTTGAATACCTTTAACCTTTAGCAAGCGCCCGAAGGTAACTTTGTATTATCAAATAATCACCCTGGCAACGGATAACAGGAAGTTTAATTAGATATACAATGGAACTTATGAGCACTGACACAAATCAACTTTTTCTGCCTTTTACATTCAAGAACGGTATAACTCTCAAGAATAAGGTTGCAATGGCTCCAATGACCACCTGGGCCAGCAATAATGATTATACAATCTCTGATGATGAAGTAAAACATTACAAAGCACGGGTTCAGAATATTGGATTTGTAATTACCGGATGCACCAGGGTAACACCAAGCGGTATAGGATTTACGCATGAATATGCAGCCTACGATGATGCCTTTTTGCCCAGTCTAAAGAAGTTAGCCAATGCAGCGAAAAGTGGTGGGGCACCGGCCATACTCCAGATTTATCATGCGGGCAATAAAGCAATCCCTGAACTAATTCCTGACGGAGATCTGGTTAGTGCGAGCGCAATCGAGGTTGGCCCTCTTCCTTTTGTTAGTGGGGAAACTATACCCAGAGCCTTAACAAACGATGAAATCTTAGGGATGATTGAAGCTTTTGGCCAGGCTACCAGAAGAGCCATAGAAGCTGGTTTTGATGGCGTTGAATTACACGGTGCTCATGGATTCCTGCTGCAGAATTTTTTCTCTCCCCTTTATAACCAGCGTACAGATGATTGGGGTGGCTCGGCAATCAATCGCATGAAATTTCCCATGGGAGTTGTTAAAGAAGTCCAGCGTGTTATTGATACGTATGCAAAAAGACCCTTTCTTTTAGGTTACCGCATATCTCCGGAGGAGTCACAACTAGAGAGTTATAAGATCAATGACGTATATCCGCTCATTGATGAACTAATAAAGGAGAATATTGATTACCTGCATGTATCACTTGTAAATGTTCTGGAATCAAAGCCACTTAATACTTCGGGTGAGCAAACAATTATTGAATTGATATTAAGCCACGTAAATGGTCGTATTCCGGTCATTGCAGCAGGTAGCATTAAAACGCGAGATGATGCATTAAAGGCGATTGAGCTAGGTTTATCACTTGCTGCAATAGGGCAGGCGCTTGTCATTAATCCAAACTGGATGGATCTTGCAGTTAAAGGTGAACCAATTGAAGAGGCACTGAGTATTTCCAAACGCGCTGAACTAGCGGTTCCAGAGAAATTATGGATAGTTATTGATGCTGCAAAAGGCTGGTTCAAGGTAACAGCCTAAACGTATAGAAACTTATTAAACGACATAGAAAATGAAAGCGAAAATATTCCTCATAGCGGTAATGACCGTATTAACGGCTGGGCTTAACTCCAAGGCGCAAACTTCTTCCTCAAAAGAACCGGCAAAAAGAAAAACAGTGTTACTCCTCAATGCCCATTTACCTTATAAAGGTCTCTCAGAAGGTAAATTAAATGCTGCTTTTTATGAAGAAGCGAAAAAGTATTTCACCTCAAAATCTTACAGGATATTAGAAACTAAGATTGCTGACGGATACAAAACCGAAGAAGAAGTAGAAAAATATATGCAAGCGGACGTGATTATACTTCAGACACCGGTAAACTGGGAATCCACACCCTGGATCTATAAAAAGTACGTAGATGATGTATTTACCAGTGCAATGTTCAGTCAAAAGTTCCTTAGCGGAGACGGCAGATCCGACAAAGATCCTTCATTGCAATACGGTACCGGTGGAAAAATGCAGGGCAAGAAGTTTATGTTGTCTGCTACCTGGAATGCACCTGAAGAAAGCTTCAATGATCCTGCCCAAAAGCTTTGGGAAGGACGGAGCGCAGATGAAGCATTGTTTAGTGTGTCGGTTAATTACCGTTTTGTAGGCTTTGAAGTGTTACCAGGTTACCACTGCTATGATGTTTTTCATAACAAGCACATCAAGCAGGATCTGCAGAACTACCCTGCGCACCTGGATAAGGTATTGAAACAAAAATAGACAGGCATTAGAAAGTTAAACCAAGTCATATGATGAGCTGTACTAATAATACAGTTTATCAATTATAAAATCTTAAATATTAGAAATTATGAGTGAACAAAAAGTTTGGTTCATCACCGGCGCAGGTCGCGGTATGGGCATCGATATTACTAAAGCAGCATTAGCAGCAGGCCATAAAGTAGTGGCTACTGGACGCAACCCGGATAGCGTGGCACAAGCGCTTGGAGAATCAGAAAACCTTTTGATTGTTAAACTTGATGTGACCAGCACTACAGAAGCTCAGAGTGCCGTAAGTACAGCTCTTGATAAATTTGGGCGGATAGATGTTCTGGTAAACAATGCAGCTAATTTCATCGCAGGTTTTTTTGAAGAGCTAACGCAGGAAGAAATTGATCAGCAGCTGCAAACGAGTCTGATAGGGCCTATGATTGTAACCCGTGCGATTCTTCCGGTTATGCGCAAACAGGGTTCAGGACACATCACTTCCATATCTTCTACAGCAGGGCTTACGAGTTTAGAGTTTTGTAGCGCTTACTCTGCATCCAAATTTGGTCTGGAAGGATTTATGCAGGCGCTTCAAACGGAAGTTTCTCCATTTGGAATAAATACCACTATTATTAATCCGGGATTCTTCCGGACGGAACTGTTAACCGAGCAATCAACAAAGTATGCAAACAATCCCATAGAGGATTACAACCAGCGTAGAACAGAACTTATGCAATTCTGGCAAGGTGCAAATGGACAACAGCCAGGTGACCCTGCAAAACTTGCCCAGGCACTGGTAACTATTCTAAACAGTGAAAAGCCGCCATTGAGATTTTTAGCTGGAGCTGATGCTGTTGCAACAGCGGAGCAAGTGGCCACTACATTGCAAGAGCAAGCTGAAGCTTATCGGAGTCTGTCAGGTTCGCTTTCTTACGAAAACTAGTCTATGTCAGATATTCAAGATAAAGTTATCATAATTACAGGAGCCTCCAGTGGAATCGGAGCAGCTACTGCAAGGGAACTTGCTGCTAAAGGCGCAAAGCTAATACTTGCTGCAAGGCGGGAAAGCCGGCTGAGAGAATTACAAGCGGAGCTTTCAGGTACTGGAAGGGAAGTAAAATATAAGGTGACTGATGTTGCCTCTTTTGAGCAAATGGAGGCACTTGCAGCTTACGCACTTAACGAGTTTGGAACGATAGATGTTATTGTAAATAATGCAGGTATAATGCCATTGTCTCCACTTCACCAGACAAAGATATCGGAGTGGAATTCAATGATTGATGTTAATATTAAAGGTGTTCTTTACGGCATTGCAGCAGTCCTTCCGCACATGAAAGCAAAAAGAGCGGGACACATCATTAATGTTTCCTCTATTGCAGGGCACCTTGTTTTTGAAGCAAGTGCAGTTTACAGTGGCACCAAGTTCGCCGTGCGGGCGATTACAGAAGGGTTGCGAATGGAAGAAGCCGCTAATAACATAAGAACAACGATCATTTCTCCAGGGACCATTACCACAGAATTGTTGGATAGCATCTCAGATCCGGATTTAAAAACTTCTATTGTTGAAGTCTCTAAGATTGGCATTGAGCCTGCAAGTATAGCACGAGCCATAACTTTTGCAATTGAACAACCAGCAGATGTCGCAATAAATGAGATGATCGTTCGTCCTACGATTCAAAAGCTTTAAGAGCAAAAAGTTGTTATTCAGGTATGAGGATAGAAAATATCCTCATACCTGAATATGTAAGTTCTGATCGCAGGTGCTTTAATTAACCTCAGCAATTAGGTTTAATTTTGAATATAGGTTTTACATCAATACCATTACCATGAAAAAACCAGAGTCTACAAAAGACTTCTTCGGCGATAGCCTACCAAATGTAGGTAGTCAGTTTAATATTTATCACTGTGATGATTTTAGGGCTAAACCTATACCATATAATAGAAGAGACTTTTATAAGATAACCTTGCAGTTCGGTACAAGCAGGTTAGAATATGCGGATAAAGGTATTTTTATAGATAAGCCAGCTTTATTGTTTACCAATCCATTGATACCTTATTCATGGGAACCTATATCTGAAGAACAAAAGGGATACTTTGTGCTATTTACCGACGACTTTTTAAAAGTTACCAATTCAGACTTTGCCCTGGAGAATTCACCTTTATTTAAACTCGGCTCAGATCCGGTATATTATGTTGAACCCGAACAGGTCGACTATATTTTAGGAATCTTCCAAAATATGTATAAGGAGTTCCATTCAGATTATATCTACAAATTTGATCTTCTTCGCAACCATTTACACGTTTTGATGCATGAGGCGCTGAAATTACAACCTTTAAATAATTATGTAGAGCATAAGAATGCATCAACCAGAATTGCTTCCTTATTTCTGGAATTACTGGACAGGCAATTTCCAGTGGACTTCCAAAGGCCGCTTAGTCTACGAACACCTAANNGCGGAATTGCTTTCTGTTCATGTTAATCACCTGAACCGCGCCGTAAGAGAAGTTACTGGCAAAACAACTACTGTGCATTTAAATGAGCGCATTGTTGCAGAGGCAAAAGCCTTGCTTTCGCATACAGCATGGAACATTGCGGAAATATCACATAGCCTGGGCTATGAGTATCCAACATATTTCAATAATTTTTTCAAAAAACAAACTGGCATAGCACCATCTTCATTTAGAAGTGAATCCGTTTAGACGGCATATCGGGGATATCGATGAATATTTCACCACTACCATTGCACGCTACATCAATCAGAAAATTTAAAGAGAATAAAGAGCGCTTTTGCTATAATTTCTCCTACATTATATAGACAGATGGAAAATACACAGATTTTAAACACCGATTCACTAATTTTCGATATGGACGGAACGCTTTGGGATGCCGTTGAAACTTATGCAAATGGTTACAATGAATATTTCAAGGCCAATACTAGTAACCGTTTTTTTACCAGGGATGATCTTGCCCGCTACATGGGCCTCGAACAATCTGCATATCTGCAGGCCACCATGCCGGAATTTGAAGCTGAAGACCGGGAGCGTATTTATAAAGAGGTCATCGAATTTCAGTATCAGCTGATTGCTGAGGTTGGTGGACATCTTTATCCAGGAGTAAGGGAAGGATTGGAAGCATTGTCCAAGCACTATAACCTCTTTATCGTGAGTAACTGTCCTGAATTTACCATTATGCATTTTATGAAATGGGCCAAAATTGAGGACTATATTACCGACACCATGGCACATGGAGTGAACTTTAAGCCTAAGTTCGAAAATATCCGCTACCTGATCGAAAAGCATCAGTTGAGAAGTCCATGTTATGTCGGGGACACAGCATCCGACGCCTTACAAAGCAGCAAAGTCCCCTTACCATTCGTTTTTGTCGATTATGGTTTTGGTACAATCCCTCATCCCGAGCTCAGCTTTAGCAGTTTTGCCCAGCTTACCGAGTATTTCACCAAACTTAAGTCTAGTCGCCCGTGCTAACTTCGCAAGTTTAACTGTTAGATTTATTATACGCAATCTGATAGTTCACCATTATACGGTTTCTACTGAAAACAAGTTACCTTTTTTGCCACCAATGCATTTGGTTAATAGTAGTTCTACTTCACAATTTTAGGTAATTGTTCGGTTGCCTGTATTTGGCGCTTCACCTTACTTTGTGTAGACTATTGATTATGTATC
>DDAD01000079.1:207-3707 GCA_002333205.1 Pedobacter sp. UBA2067 | reverse complement strand
AGATGATTGCTGAGCATACCGCAATGGGTGTAGATCTAACCGATCTGGCAAAGTCCATGGAACTTGCAATTCCAACCAACATCGAACAGGAGGATCAAAACAACATTAATGTACTTGCACTCTATACCGGCACTACGTTCGATAAGGAATTTACACGAATGATGGTTGCATCACACGAGAAAGCTGTTACACTCTTCTCGCAAGCCGCAAGTAACACTGGCGTGCCTGCTGCAGATTTAAGACATTTTGCTGAAATGAAAAGACCTTCGTTACAGCAACACCTTAAAGAAGCTCAAGCGCTACAAACCGCTGCACAATAAAAAAAACTTTGATGTACAACAATTAAGTCATGGACTTAAAGGAACCTATACTGAAAATACTGGCTAAACAATACGAGCCTTCAACGCTTGTAGAAACAACCTTTAAACGTTATGATCTCGCGTTTAAAACTGATGAAGAAGGCAGGCCAATTCTGTTATTTCTTGGTAAGCGTGATGAACATGGTAACATCAAAGGTGAACGCTACGCGCGGAGACTTAAAATTGATGCAGATGGTAAGATCATAAAGGATCATTGGGAACATAAAGGAAAGGCGACCTAAGGTCGCCTTTTTCTATGTCATAGGATCAACATCGCCTAAAAGCCCTTCAGGTACTTTCAGCGCTCCGGTTTCGAAGTCGATTAGTCCATTTTTTTCATCTTCAATGTTCGTTGCCTGTGTATAAATATCGCCTGCAATATGGCGTTTACGAAGCTCTTTCTTGAACGCCAGAATCGTTTTCGTGCGTTCTTCGTTGTCTGCTGGCCCACCATAATCAGCAAATCCAAAGCCACCCCATTCACTTACAATCAATGGAACTTGTTTACGAAAGAAGAATGGATCACCAACGACCAGCGGGAAAGCTGCAATTCCGGTTTGTTCTCCATTAACAAGGCCGTCAAGAACCTCTTTCCAGCGTTCAAGGTCCGGTGTATATAGGTGAGCGGTCAGAATATCGCTCTTAAGCCTGCCTTCAAAGGAAATATGCTGCCAGCCATCGTTGTCCACGACTAAAAACTGTGGGTGTGCAATTTGCATATAGTGATACATNNCATATCCATGATATAGGATCGGGTCTCAACGCTCGTTGCGATATCCTGCGCACCCCAGTCTTCATTGTAGAGGCTCCAGATGATTACGGAAGGATGGGTTCCGATCAGTGACAGCATGCGCAAAAGTTCCGCTTTATGGTTGGAGCGGCTAGTGGCGTTAGACCGGTGTGGACTAGGCACTTCAACCCAAAGCAGTATTCCTAGCTTGTCTGCCAGATTATAGATCCTGGGATCTACACCTGCAATATGAATCCGAACTAGGTTACAGCCTAGCTTTTTCATGGCATGCATGTGCTTTTTGATTTGCTCATAACTTGCCATACCCGGTTGATACAAGATGCCATTTAAATATATCTTTTTGTTATTCAGGTAAATGCCACTTCCGCGGGATTCAATCTTTCTAAGGCCAAAGTGTGCCTCGATCTCTGATGTATACCCATCTTCATCAACTAATTGTGCGATCAGGCGATACAGATGAGGGTTTTCCGGCGACCAAACTTTTGCATCGGGAACTTCCAATACCAGCCTTTGATTTTTTTGGCCTGCTTCAAGCGTTAGGGAAAACTCATCTGATGCAATTGGCGTTCGGTCCTGCTGCTCCCTGTTATATACCATGAGTCTGATCTTGTATACACCTGGATCATGTATCCTGGTGGTTAGATTGAAACGTACCAGATTGTCTTCCACATAACTCACTACACCTACGCGGGAACGTAATCGGTTTTTTTCCACAGTTTCGAGCCAGATACTTCGTACGCCACCAGAATAGGTCTGATACCAAATTCCGCCACGTTTGTACACAGAAGATTCTTGCTTTCCTCTGGTTGTGTCGGCATCCATGGTTGCCATGATGCGGATGGTAAGACGATTTTCTTCCTTTAGGATGGTCTCGTCCAACTCGTAAGAAAACGATGTATATTCTCCTATATGTACAAACTCGCCTTCAATGGTTTTTAGTTGTATANNGGTTTCATAGCCGCAAGCACCGAAGGTGAGCTGTAGCTGGCTACAGCCACTGCGCCCGGTATCTACAGGTTTTGGTAGGGGAAAGGTCCTTTCGTACCATACAATTACCTGATCATGCCAGAACTTGTCTTGTTTCTGGTCAACTTTTGAAATATGCGCTTCAACACTGCCTGGCCAGTTAGCCGTTTGTGTGTAATTGTGGGCGACAAACCAGTTTTCACTTAGCCCGCGATTGTCTTTATCTAAAGCAAATTTCCACTCGCCGTCCAGTAAAATAGATGAATTGGGGCGTATCACAGCCCGGGGTATCGGGTTCAAATACGTATCATCATCAAAATGTATAGCTTCCCGACTTTTGGTGAGGCTATAATTTGGATGTTTAGGTTTCTCGGTCATAAGTTTTTGTTATCGTTTTCAGGTGATAGGCTATCAATACATACAACGAAATGGTTTTAACTTTGGTTTTTGAATAAAAGTAAATCATTCCGGTGTTGTGGATTGTTAAAAAAAGAAAACATTACTATGAACGTTAAAGCATATGCGGCTAACAGCCCTAAAGAACCTCTAGGTCCTTACCAATTAGACAGGAGGGAACCCGGTTCTGAAGATGTAGAAATTGAAATTCTTTACTGCGGTGTTTGTCATTCCGACATTCACACTGCCCGGGACGAATGGGGTGGAACAATGTATCCGGTGGTTCCTGGTCACGAGATCGTGGGTAAGGTTAGTCGGGTTGGTGCTGGTGTTACGCGCTTTCAAGTGGGAGATACGGTAGGTGTGGGATGCTTTGTTGACTCCTGTGGTCATTGCAGAAATTGCGAACAGGATAATGAACAATATTGTGAAAACGGACATTCGCAGACCTACAATTCGCTCCTTCAAGACAAGAAAACCATTACATACGGCGGGTACTCCACTCATATTGTGGTCACACAAAAGTTTGTTTTAAATGTCTCTGATAAGTTGCCGTTAGAAAAAGTTGCGCCGTTGCTTTGTGCAGGTATTACAACCTATTCCCCGATAAAACACTGGAATGTTAAAGCCGGAGATAAGCTTGCTGTGGTAGGTTTAGGTGGGTTGGGGCATATGGCTGTGAAAATTGCATCCTCTATGGGCGCTGAAGTCACTGTGCTTAGCCGGTCTAAAAGCAAGGAGAAGGATGCGCAGGACCTTGGTGCACATCATTTTGAAATTACGACCGACAAGGATAATATGCAGCGGCTTGCAAATTCTTTTGATTTCATCATTGATACGGTTTCCGCGGAGCATGACTACAATGAATATCTGGCATTATTAAATACCAACGGTGTAATGATTTTGTTAGGTGTTCCGCCGAAGCCCTCAGACGTTCATGCGTTTCAATTGATTGGTGGTCGCAGGAGTCTAGTTGGTTCGTTGGTGGGTGGTATTAAGGAAACGCAGGAAATGCTGGACTACTGTGC
>DDAD01000079.1:0-189 GCA_002333205.1 Pedobacter sp. UBA2067 | reverse complement strand
ATATTACATCGGACGTAGAAATGATCAACATTGACCAGATCAATGAAGCTTACGAACGTACGCTTGCAGGAGATGTTCATTACCGGTTTGTGATTGACATGAAATCATTGAAGTAATCTGTGGCTATTTGACCAATATTGGTTAAACCATTAAAATAAAGAAGGCGACTCAGCAATGAGTCGCCTTCTT
>DDAD01000072.1:1896-2847 GCA_002333205.1 Pedobacter sp. UBA2067 | reverse complement strand
TGCCCTTCATCAGCCAACAACCGCTCTTCACCAACAACCTTATCATCTTTAATAACCAGGCGCGCAATGTGCATGCTACTTAAACCACCCACAAACAGGTTGTTTTTCCACTCTGGTATTACATCGCTATTGTAGAAAGTGATGCCGGCAGGAGATAACACTGGGTCCCAGTAATAAACCGGCTGTTCCATGCCATCCTTTTGCTGAATTCCAGTTAGTACCTTGCCACCAGCGTACTCAATTCCATAAGTGATTACTGGCCAGCCATAGTTCTTGCCTGGACGGATGATGTTGATTTCATCTCCACCACGGGGACCGAACTCAGATTCCCATAAGTCACCTGTTGCNNGGGTTAAACGCCAGTCCGTTTGGATTACGGTGTCCATACGAGTAGATCTCCGGCCTTGCATTTCCAGTGTTCGCAAATGGACCATTCGCTACCGCTTTTCCATCTGTAGTAATATGGATGATTTTACCTAACGAGGAGTTCAGTTGCTGCGCTTGCTCACGTGTTTCGGTTGAAGAGCGTTCTCCAGCACTTAAAAAGATGTTTCCTTCTTTGTCAAATACAATACGTGAGCCGTAGTGCAATGTGCCATCGAATGCAGGTGTTACCCGATAGATCACTTTGATGTCTTCAATTTTGGTTTCATCGGCAGACAGTTTACCCTTGGCGACCGCTGCTAGATTTCCGCCTGGGTTTTTCTCGGAGAAGGTCCAATACACCATCCGGTTGCTGGCAAACTGCGGATCGATATTCACGTCTTGCAAACCGCCTTGTCCTTCGGAATTCACCTCGGGAAGTCCTGTAATCTTCTTCTGCGGTTTACCATCTGCGGTTAAGATTCTCATGGTACCTGTTTTTTCAGTTACCAGGAAGCGCCCATCAGGCAGGTTGACGATACCCCATGGGTGGTCCAACTCTGAAGTGAGTACGGTTACTGCGATTGG
>DDAD01000072.1:763-1862 GCA_002333205.1 Pedobacter sp. UBA2067 | reverse complement strand
ACTTTTGCACGCTGGTATCGCTGCTACCAGGGCGGCGCCAACAAGAAGTGCTTTGATGTGATTTGTTATCATAGAACTAGTTTAAATTTTACAGGTCAAATTTGAGAAATGAAAATAGAAAAAAAAGCCTTACGTTCTGTAAGGCTTTCGAAAAAACTAGAACTTACCGAGGATGTTCCCCAGTCCGCCTGCAAGTCCGCCGCCGCCTAAACTCTTGGTTATGGAGTCCAGGTTGATGCTCTTATCGTTGGGATCTGTAGCCTTTGTCGCGAACTTCTGGAGGATACCAGGTAAAGCGCCGGCAATTGCGCCGGTAACCGCGGGTGGAAGTCCAAATTTGCTGGCCAGAGAAGATACTAATCCGCCTTCAATCGCCCCAGTTACAGGATTCCCGGAACCTAAACTGCCCGTCAAACCCGATAGCAGTCCGCCGATTCCACCCTGTGAAGAAGCCTGACTCTGGAGCCCTTGTTCAATATGACTGGCTACCTCTTTGTGTACTTCATCTGCCTTATCTGCTGGAATGGCCGATGCCGCTTGCGGGTGATTAGCCATTTGTTCTTTTACAACATTTAAAATTTGATCAAACATATCATTTCGTTTTAGAATTTAACTTATCAGACCCGTGTGAACACTGTCTTTATTACTTAACAGTGGTGGGGCGCTCATGTNNTGATAAACAGCTGGTATCCCAGGTTTTTAATTTCGAATTTATGCCTGAAGCTTAGCCTTCTGGCAAACATCTTGCGGAGTACCTGAAAAACCTAGCTATGAAAAAAGGAGATAAGGTAGAGTGGAATTGGGGTAAATCCCAGGCTTCTGGAACCATCGAAAAAAAACATGTTGAGCCTGTAAAGAAAACCATCAAAGGTACAGCTGTAAAACGAAATGCATCAAAAGAGAATCCTGCCTATGAAATCTCTATGGAAGCAGGGAAGAAGGTGCTGAAATCTGAATCGGAACTTAAACTTGATAATAAAACCTGAACGATTATGAGTACACAAAAGAACAGTGCCCAACATGGAGTGGACGGCACAAAGACCAGCGAAAAAGGAGAAAGCCAGCAAAGCAAGCAAAAAGGCGCGCCAAGTGTAAGCGG
>DDAD01000072.1:0-735 GCA_002333205.1 Pedobacter sp. UBA2067 | reverse complement strand
TCGGGCGGCGGCAGCGATAAGAATGCCACTAAAAAGCAGCAAAACAGTATTTAATCCACGGGATGAAAAAAAAGCGACCAGCCTATTTAAGCTGGTCGCTTTTTTTTGGTTTGAAGTTTAGTTACCCGTGATCAGAGAATTGTATAGTAGCTCTTCACCTGATATCGGCCAGATATATCTTGGGTCCGTAGTTGGAACTGCTGGTACAGTTCCTTTAGCAGGGATGTCGCTTAGGGTACGCATCAAGTCAATGTTTCTAAGTCCCTCGCCAAGGAATTCAATATTCCTTTCCTGAAGGATAGTGTTTACCAGTGCAGTTCCGTTGCTGAAGCTTTCACTTGTAAAGACTGTCGAAGCATCGGAGCGACCTCGCACGGCATTCAGTAGTGCAATGGCTTGTGCATCCACGCCGTTTAAACGGGCGCGCGCTTCCGCCAAATTCAGCAGTACTTCAGCATAGCGCATAACAGGGGCATAGTCTGGGTATGGGCTTGGCGTGTTGAACTTAGTGAGGAAAGTCCGATCGCCGTTGTTAAAGAGCAGGCCGGTTCTTCTTTGATCGGTAGCTTTCCAATTGGGATCGCTAATTACCCCTGCTGGATTCAGATAGTACTCCGCAAGCCCTGGAGTGCTTCCGTTTTGGAAGAAGTAGTGTGCTAAGGCATTCTGGCCGCCTGGTGTCTCTGTTGTTGCATTAAACGGCAGTGAGAAGATGGACTCACTGGTGGTGTATGG
>DDAD01000056.1 GCA_002333205.1 Pedobacter sp. UBA2067 | reverse complement strand
TCGGTCCATTCTACTCCGGTTACAACGTCATTGCGATTGATCCGGCGTATAAACATGCGCTGGTTGTTGGAAACAACTTGAAGTACCTTTGGATCCTCTCCCGGGAGAAAACCATCCCTGCAGCTGTAAGGGAAGATTATCTGAAACAGGCAACAGCATTGGGGTATGAGGTAGATAACCTAGTTTGGACGGAGCAGAAATAAGGCTTGTATTTAAAAGTGATGTTATTTCCAGGCACCGAGTAGTCGTCTGATCACCACAATTTCTGCAACATGATAAGCTGTATGATCCGCAATTTGTAAGGCTTCCCGTAAAAGGGTTTGTCCTTCACCATGCGGGAAAGCAGCATAGAGATCTCCCTTCTGAAGCAGATGGATGAAGGCCTCAAGGTCACTTTGGATCGCTTGTACACTCCGCTCAAAATCTGCGCTGTCTGTCGGTGCAGTTTCCTTAGGCCAATAGTCGTCAGGCCAGTTTAATGCTTTGTAGTCTGCATTCCGGCAGAAATCTAACATATCGGCCTGTGCAATTCTGATATGTTCAACCAGCTGCCAGATGCTATAGGGTAAGTTGTTAGGTCTTTCACCAAGCAGTGCTTCAGGAATACCGGCTATTGCATCCTCAAAGCCTACGTGGGCTGTTCCACCCCGGAGCAGTTTTTCGAGCTCCCTAAGCAAGGGTTGATTGTCATTATTCATAGCAGATGAATTTATGACAAATAACAATCCGTCAAAGATTTAGTTGCTGAGAAAGCCCAAAATGTTAGATGATTTCAATTTCCTTTTCTTCCAGGACTTCAAAGATCTGCGCGATCACCATACTTCGTGTAAGATCGGCATGAGCGATCATAATCACAGGTTCTTTGTTCACAAAGACATTGTCGTTCGTGGTATAATCCTTCAAACTAAAGTACCTTGAGGTCGGTTTATATGTTATTTCAACATCAAACAAGAAACATGACGACATTAGCACCTGTGCAAACTCCGGAGATAACGAAAAAATTGCTGCCGATGATTCTGGCGACGTCAATCTTCATGCAGATGTTGGACTCGACCATTCTGAATACTTCTTTACCAGCAATAGCAAAAGATTTGAATGAATCGCCTTTGAACATGCAAAATGCAATCATCAGCTATGTTCTGACGCTGGCAGTGTTCATGCCCGTTAGCGGTTTCCTGGCAGACAAATTTGGTACTAAAAAGGTGTTTATCTTCTCGTTGATCCTCTTCAGCGCAGGCTCCCTGTTTTGTTCGCTTTCGGGAAACTTAACCGAACTTGTTATTGCAAGGATGCTACAGGGTGTAGGCGGCAGTCTGATGACGCCCGTTGGAAAGCTTGCTTTAATCAGGACCTTCGAAAAGCATGAGTTGCTGAAAGCAATGAATTTTGCGATTATTCCGGCTCTGATTGGTCCGGTTCTAGGACCACTTGTAGGTGGCTATATGGTGGATTATCTTTCCTGGCACTGGATCTTCCTCATCAATATCCCTATCGGACTGCTGGGGATTGCATTAAGTCTGAAGTACATGCCCGATTATAAGTCTCCCATCATTGATTTTGATCTAAAGGGTTTTTTGATTTTCGCTGCGGCATCCTTGCTGCTTTCCATCGCACTTGAGCTGTTTGGTAACACCGTACATGTCACACCG
Source organism: Pedobacter sp. UBA2067 (assembly GCA_002333205.1). Lineage (GTDB taxonomy): Bacteria > Bacteroidota > Bacteroidia > Sphingobacteriales > Sphingobacteriaceae > Pedobacter. Next base: position 4,743 of record DDAD01000056.1, on the reverse strand, counting down.
GTACTGGTGGTGCTTTTATCTGGATTTTTGATGCTGTATTTCTATTATCGTCATGCTTCAAAGGATAACAATCCGATTTTTCCACTTGACCTCTTTCAGGTGCGGACTTTCCGTGTAGGAATTTTGGGTAACCTGGCAACCCGACTTGGAATAAGTGCCATTCCACTGTTGCTGCCAATGATGATCCAGATCGCGTATGGCCGTTCTGCAGTTACCTCAGGTTGGATCGTTGCACCCATGGCGATTACTGCGATGTTCGGCAAATCTGCAGTGATCGGGATTTTGGATCGTTTTGGGTATCGCGCAACCTTAATGACAAACACTATTATTATTGGAATATTGATCTGCAGCATGGCCATTCCTGCGGTAAATGCTTCCATTTACTGGTATATGCCCATTATCGCCATTCTTGGATTCTTTAACTCTATTCAGTTTACGGCCATGAACACGATCTCTATCGCTGATCTGCGTCAATACCAGACCAGCAGCGGAAATTCTCTGGTTTCGGTTAATCAGCAGCTGGCTATTGGATTTGGTGTGGCTTTTGGACTGCTGGTACTCAAATTTTTTCAGGGTGATGTGAAGTTAATTCATGACGAGATTCATAATGCTTTTAGATACACTTTCTTGGTCGTTGGTACACTCACCATTCTTTCTGGTGCAATATTCAGAAGGTTGCATTTCAAGGATGGCGATAATATGAAGTCGGAATAAGTCAACTACATTAGCCATAACGGCTACTAGCATAAAGCTCAAATTCAAAATACCTAGGAATAGCGATTTACAGCAAGTTTAGTCCTGTATAATTTTAGGCGTTGGAGCTACGTGCTTTAGCCCTCCCTTAAGTGCATCCTGCCTGTAGAAAAAAGCAATTCCATGTAACAATTTTTAGCAAATAGAATCAAATACCTGTGAGTCAACATGATAGCCATTCTGTTGTTGACGAATTGTTTCATTTAATCCAACTAAGAAGATGAAAGTATTAAAAGTACTTTTTGTGCTATTCGGGATCGTTATCCTGCTGGTTGCTGCTGCAGCGGCCTACGTGAAAATAGCCCTGCCAGATACCGGCAAACCTGAAACGATTACCGTAAGTCGAACACCTGAAAGGATCGAAAATGGACGCTACCTTGCCAATCATGTAGCGGTCTGCATGGATTGTCATAGTTCACGAGACTGGACGTCATTTGCCGGTCCGATGAAGCAGGAAGGTATAGGGGGTGGCGGAGAGGTATTCAACCAGCAGATGGGCTTTCCGGGTGCATTTTACGCCCCAAACATTACCCCCTATGCATTAAAGGACTGGACTGATGGTGAGCTTTTGCATGCAGTTACCACAGGTGTGAGCAAAGACGGACGAGCACTTTTCCCGGTCATGGCAGCCCACCGTTTTGGTAAAATGGACCGTGAGGACCTATATGACATAATCGCCTACATCCGCAGCCTCGAGCCGGTGAAAAAAGATGTTCCAAGATCGCAGCCTGATTTTCCGGTAAACTTCATCATCAACACCATGCCGCAAAAGGCTGCTTTTGGAAAAAAACCTTCAACCCAGGATACTTTCTTATACGGTGCATACCTGATCAACGCGGCCGGCTGCGTGGATTGCCACAGCAAAACAGATAAAGGCAGTGTTGTACCAGGTACGGAGTTTGGCGGTGGCATGGAGTTCAAATTGCCAACGGCGATTGTACGTTCCCCCAACATCACTGCAGATCAAAGTACCGGAATAGGTCATTGGACTAAAGACGCCTTCATTCAGCGATTTAAGTTATATGCAGATTCAAATTATCATGCTCCAAAAGTAGAACAAGGTAGTATGAATACGCCAATGCCCTGGAGTATGTATGCCGGAATGAAAGAAAAGGATCTGGAAGCAATTTATACTTATTTAAAAAGTTTGAAGCCGATCCAAAACCAAGTTGTGAAGTATACGCCAGCACCTTAATGGGGCAGGCATACTCCCGATTATGTTGGCTGATAGCTGATCTGGTACTTTTTGCTGAGCAGATTGATTTTTCTAGCTTTGCTGGTATAGATAAAGATACTTATGGAAGCAAAGATCATAGAACTGCTTACAAAACTTAAAACAAATACCATCTTGTTTAATGATGTAATTAGTTTCATTGAGCAGCATTATGAACATTGTCCAACTGCCTTCAAGAATGGAGCGGTTTTCAATGAAGCCACACAGAACCAGGGTAGCGCGAAGGTTTTCAGCTTTGCCAGGCTAAATCAACTTGGCGAAGAAGATACCTTGCTGCTGTTTGCTGAACATTATCAATCAGTGTTAAACACGGCCGATGGTGCAGATCACCAGAATATCCGGCAATTCATGCAACATGGCTGGGCTGGAATACGGTTCGAAGGCGAGGCACTCCAGCCCAGGTAGTAAACTAGCTTCTCAGGTATGATGCACCATTGATATCGGTGATTCCACCGCTGGTAAATTCCATACCCTCACTTGCGTATACGGCTACAAGGCGCGCTACCTCCTCAGGTTCTGCCACACGTCCGAAAGGACTTTGTTGTTTGATGGCCTCTCCGCTTTCACCTTCAAGCTTGTCTGCAGCCATTTCAGTGGAAACGTATCCTGGTGCGATGATGTGCACACTGATATTGTGTGGAGCCAACACGAGCGCAAGCGATTGGCTCATCGAGTTTATGCCGGCCTTGGAAGCCCCATATGCTGGATTTTCGGGCTCACCCCGGAAAGCACCTCTGGATGAGATGTTGATGATCTTGCCCGATTGCTGCGGTACCATGATCTTGGAAGCAAAATAGCACATGTTTGCAGGTCCTAAAAGATTTGCATGCAAAGTTTGCGACCAGCTGTCTTGCCAATTTTCAAAGTCGGTTTCAAGTATTTTGTGGGGAAGGTGGACTGCCGCATTATTTACGAGAATGTCTAAGCGATCATATCTTTCGCTAAAGCGTTGAAATAAGTTCGAAATGGACGTTGGATCAGCAAGGTCGAGCTGAAAAAACGCATGATTTCCTGCACCTAACGCATTCAATGTGTGCTCGGCTGCCTCCAGATTTCCAGCGTAGGTAAATGCAACCTGGGCACCTGCTTCAGCAAATAACTTCGCTGTCACTGCGCCGATCCCTCTGGATCCTCCGGTGATCAAAACTGTTTTGTTTGTAAAGTCGAATTTCATAGTTAAAAATATCTAATTTGTCTTGAAGGCTATATATTTTAATTCAAATCAAGCTGATGTTCCGGACTGTTCAATAAATTGCTGGACTGAAATTTGCAAAGCTCATAACTTTTAAACGTACTATGGTAAGCAGCACATTCACATCAACAGATTCTCCTATGGTTAGGTTTAAACCCCACTACTCTAAATGGACTTGGTATAATTGCAGCAAGCAGCTGACCTTACTTCTTTTTGTTATCTCATCTTGTCTTTTTTCATCCTGCACGCAAAATCAAACGCCTACATCAGGCGCTTCAGCAGAACAAACTACACAAAGCAGCAACGAGCTTGTCGCAGTTGGTAGTGGTTCAAGGCCCCAAGGGGCTCCGATAGTGGTTCCCTCAGATTCCCTGATCGTACCGGGAGTATCCTTAGGCGCTATTAAGCTTGATGCAGATGCTGCTCCAGTGATGAAGCAGCTTGGAAAACCGGATGCTGCCGATGCTGCAATGGGGAAAGCTGTAGCAACCTGGTTTGAGCAGCATGATAGTACCAGCCATGCCTTATCGATTTTTACTGCGAAGGATATGGGCGATAGTCCTACAGCTATAATTAAACAAATCCGTGTAACCGCGCCAACATATAAGACAGAAAAGGGGGTAGGAGTGTCTTCGACACTAGATGATATCCAGCAAGCATTCAACGTTAAGGCAGGAAAAGGCTATCGTATAAATCAGGAAAACGTAGCGGTTTATGTGGATACTTCTGGTATAGCTTTCGAAATGGACAAGAATGGAAGATGTATTGGTATTGTTGTTTATTCAAAAGGAGATTTACACCCAGATACTTACGCCAGACTGGTGCCGGCTAGTAGCAGCATTACTGATTGATAAAGAATTTGAAACAGTTAAAGACTTATTTCAATTGGAGTACAGGCAAAGATTCTGCTCTGGCTTTATACTACTTGCTGCAAGATAAAAATTACGATGTTGGCCAACTCGTTACGACCATCAACCGACAGCACAATAGGGTAACGATGCATGGCCTGCGTCGGGAATTATTTGAAAGACAAATGGCTGCTCTAGGTACCCCATATCGTACGATTGTATTACCGGAAAATCCCGACATGGAAACATATAATGCCATGATTGCTGATACGGCCAGATCATTGAAGACTGATGGATTCGGATATGCGGCTTTCGGCGATATCTTTCTGGAAGATCTTAGGACTTATCGCGAAAAACAGCATGAGGTGTTTAATGTCAAGACTGTTTTCCCACTTTGGCAGCGAGATACGAAGGACCTTTTATTAGAATTTATAGCGTTAGGCTTCAAAGCTATAGTGGTTTGTGTGGACGGTAGCAAAATGGATCCTTCTTTTGCCGGTAGAATCATCAACGAAGAATTTTTGAAAGATCTTCCTGCTGATGTAGATCCTTGTGGCGAAAATGGTGAGTATCATACCTTTTGTTATGATGGCCCAATCTTCAAGCATGCAATATCATTTGAGGTAGCTGAGCGGGTGTATGTGGAGTATCCTGCACCTTCCGGCGGGGGAGCCCACGATAAAGTGGGTTTTTGGTACAGCGACTTAAGGTGAGTT
>DDAD01000049.1 GCA_002333205.1 Pedobacter sp. UBA2067 | reverse complement strand
GCGCTTTTATTGACATTCAAATTTCAAATGCTAAAAACTGCATTCCTTTTATCGGGTTTTATTAACCAGGCTTAGTTTCAGCAGGGCATTTTTATTTATTGGATTGACTTGCTCTAATAAGTTACTCAGGTCTAAAAATGATAAGACATTATGGAAAAAAGAACATTAGGAAACACAAATTTAGTAGTAGCACCAATTGCATTCGGCGGAAACGTATTCGGATGGACCATTGATGAACAAACTTCTTTCGGGATTCTAGACCGTTTCACAGATGCTGGTTTTAACCTCATCGATACCGCCAACGTATATTCACGCTGGAAGCCAGGCAATCAGGGTGGCGAATCTGAAACCATCATCGGCAACTGGTTGAAGTCACGTAATAATCGCCAGCAGGTCATCATTGCCACCAAAGTTGGGGCTGATATGGGTACTGGCAAAGATATCAGCAAAGCAAATATTCTCAAGGAAGTTGACAATTCCTTAAAACGCTTACAGACGGACTATATCGACCTGTACTTCTCGCATTATGATGATGAGAAAACACCGGTCGAGGAAACACTCGAAGCCTATCAGGAGCTGATTAAGGCAGGTAAGGTACGTTCCATAGGCNNAAAAGATTGGGACTGCCAAGGTATGAGGTTTTTCAACCGGAATACAATCTTTCCAATCGCCAGCAATACGAAACAGCATACGAACCAATTGTACAGGAATTTGGGCTTGGTGTGACCAACTACTATGCCCTGGCTAGTGGGTTTTTAACCGGGAAATACCGGTCTGAAGCAGACCTCAATAAAAGTCAGCGTGGTGGAGGTATCAAGTCGTTCTTAAATGAACGCGGTTTTAAAATCCTTGAGGCCTTGGATCAGGTTGCTGAACGCCAAGGCAGTCAGCCTGCAAGTGTAGCCATCGCCTGGTTGATCGCCCGACCATCTGTTACTGCACCTATTGCCAGCGTAACCAGCATCGAACAGCTTAAAGATCTGGAGCATGCAGCAAACCTTAAGTTTAATGCTGAAGACATCCAGTTGCTGGATGAGGCAAGCAATTGGAAGTAGTATAAAATTTTTACCTTTAGTGCCGGCTTGTTGAATGAACAGGCCGTCATTTTTCACGATTATGCCAAATTTCACACCCCCTGCAGCAGCAAATGATCCAGCAGCTGGTTTCCTCAGACTATTGGAAGTGTTAAACACCCTTCGTACGGAATGTCCGTGGGACAAGAAACAAACCATGGAAACCTTGCGCCACCTGACTATCGAGGAAACCTATGAGCTTTCTGACGCCATCATGGAAGGTGATGTACAGGAAGTGAAGAAGGAACTTGGTGATGTAATGATGCACCTGGTGTTTTATGCCCGCATTGCGGAAGAACAAGGCGCCTTCGACATCCTGGATGTCTTAAATGGTGTTTGCGACAAGCTGATCAATCGTCACCCACATATTTATGGCGACGTTGATGTACAGAATGAAGATGATGTAAAACGCAATTGGGAGAAGATAAAACTTAAAGAGGGCAATAAGTCTGTGCTTGGCGGCGTACCCGCATCACTACCTGCCCTGGTTAAAGCAGCACGTATACAGGAGAAAGCTCGTGGTGTAGGTTTTGACTGGGAGGATAAAAGCCAGGTGTGGGAGAAAGTTGAAGAAGAGCTGCAGGAATTTAAGGCAGAATTCAACGTTGAAGATAACAGTGCTATTGACGCTGAAAAAGCGGAAGCAGAATTCGGAGACCTCCTGTTTTCTTTAATTAACTATGCGAGATTCATAAAGATCAATCCTGAAAACGCACTCGAGAAGACCAACAAGAAATTCATTAAACGCTTTCAGTATTTAGAAGAGAAAGCAAAAGAAAACGGCAAGGCCCTACAGGATATGACGCTTGCCGAAATGGATATTTACTGGAATGAAGCGAAGAAGCACTAGCTGTGCTTCTTCTTCATATTCATCTTTAACTTTTGACCAATACCAAGATTGTAGTTCTTGGAATTGCTGTCTTTCTTATCGTGGAAAGCACCACCACCGGATGGCAGGACATCTTTCTCACCGGATACCATATTCTTATTCAAAGGTTTTTTAGGCTTACTCCCCTTATCAATGAGGATGTCATCCGGCAAATCCAGCACTTCCATCTTCTGCCCGATAGATTGTTCAATTTTCCTTACCAAACCAAGTTCAAGGTCCNNGTCCTGATTTTTGATGATCCGGCTTAAGAAGGTTTCTTTTTCTTCAGGTACTTCGAAATGGAAGATGAAAGGAATACCAGTTAGATCCAGCTCTGCTGCGCCTTCATTTGCAACAACGATGACCCTTGCTGCAGGCTCTGCTTTGAAATCCTCGAAGTCATCGAACCCATTCTCATCAAAGTGCAATGGTTTCAACATTGAAAACTCACCTTCCTTTTGGCTCTCCAGGCTCTTCGCAAGCTTTTGTGCATTCAACCTTGTGTTTACAAATACGACTACCTTGCTGAATACCTCATCATCGCGCAATAAGCTATGCAGGAGATTTACCTTGGTTTTATAGTTTGGAACCTGGTAAAGCAGCTGGGTCACGACCTCTGCCTGATCGTTCTCAAACTCTTCTACTTCAAGTAAGGTTGGGAAGTTCATGAATTGATCGGTAAGCTTATACAACTTATCGTGGACCACTTCGGTAAATACCAGGTGCTGACATTTTCCGGCACTGCGTGCCAATTCCGCAACTGGCAGCTGCATGCCCTGCTTAACGATCAGGTCTGCGTCATCCACAATGAAGGTCTGCAGCTTGCTCAGGTTTAGTCCCAGTTTAAGGTAAACCGCACGGGCTCTTGTAGGCGTTGCAACAACAATGTCTACGCCTAAAGCAAGCTCACTTACTTCAGCATCGGTGCCTCCGGTACCATAAAGCCCCATGATGTTCAGATCACGATTCTTGCTCAATGAAACAAACTGATCGATCACAGCAACCGCACGTTCCTTGTCCGCTACTAAAATCAACACTTTCGGCGCGTCGTCTTTAGTATATTTCAATCGCATCAACACACCCAGTACGTAGGTAGTTGTTTTACCGGATTTCTCTGGCGCAACAGCTATAATATCCTGTCCACCAAGTATTCTTGACATTGCTTTAAGTTGAATAGCCTTTGGTGTAAGGTACCCCGCATCAGTCATGGCAATTACCAGCGACTTACTTAACTTTAATTTATCTAACGACACGCTTCTTTCTTTTTAGTATTTCTGCAAAATTACACAATTCTGCCAACTATCATGACAGGTAATATAAGCAGCTAAACTGGTGGGGCGTTTTGAGCTGATGCGTGTAACAATTTTTTCAGCTATGAATCAAACCTATCATGGAATTCCCGCTTTCTAGAAACCTAAACACCCCGATTAACAGGAACTACCTGCTATTTGGTTTTATCCTTTTGAAGTTTGTCTTAACCTACGCGCTGATTGATCCAATCTATGACTTACAGCGGGACGAATATTTGCACCTGGATCAGGCAAATCACCTGGCATGGGGCTACACTTCAGTACCACCCTTCACATCCTGGGTGTCCTGGATAATCAAAGCTTTGGGTAATTCCGTCTTCTGGGTAAAGTTTTTTCCGGCGCTATTTGGTGCACTGACCACGGTCCTGGTCTGGAAGATCATTGAAACCCTTAAAGGTGGCAGCTTTGCACTGCTGCTGGGGGGAATTGCAATTACCTTTTCCGTTGTAAGCCGAGTTAACATTCTGTACCAGCCCAATTCTTTTGATGTCCTGAGTTGGACACTAATGAATTTTCTGCTCATCAGGGACATCAGTACCGGAGCTGCAAAATGGTTGTGGTTACTTGGGGTGGCCTTCGCACTTGGCTTTCTGAACAAATACAACGTGCTGTTTCTACTACTTGGAACCCTACCAGCACTTTTAATCAGCGGCCAGCATAAAATGCTACTAAAAAGAGATTTCTACCTCGCTATTGGGATTGCCCTGATCTTGATCTTACCAAACCTGATCTGGCAATACCAGCATGATTTCCCGGTCATCAGGCACATGAAGGAACTCAGTCGCACACAGCTGGTGAATGTACGCATGAGCGACTATCTAATTGATCAGGTGCTATATTTTGTAGGAACCCTCTTTGTGTTGATCGCCGGTCTGGTTTCTTTGCTAAGATTCAAGCCCTTCAAGCAGTATCGTTTTGTATTTTTCTCCTTCGTTTTCACGACATTGCTCTTCCTTTATTTTCGAGCAAAAAGTTATTACGCGATAGGATTGTACCCGGTATTACTTTCCTTCGGATCCGTATACCTGGAACAGGCACTTCAGAAAAACTGGTTCAAACACCTTAAGCATTTATGCCTATTAATCCCCTTGCTCGTGTTTATTCCGGCAGTAAAGGAGGCATTCCCAATCTACAAACCGGAGACGTTGGAGCAAGCCGCAGTGCGAACTGGTAAAATGCACCGATGGGAAGACGGTAAGGAATATATTCTGCGGCAAGATTTCGCTGATATGTTGGGCTGGAAGGAGCTGGCCAGGAAAGTAGATAGTATCTATGCGAGCATACCTGACAAGCGCTCGCTCCTTGTCTTCTGTGACAACTATGGACAGGCTGGTGCGATCAACTACTACAAGAAAAATAGCGCGTATCGTGCGCATTCCTTCAATGCAGATTACATCAACTGGTATAAAAGTGAACCCGTGATTAGAATCATTCGCATCAAAGAATATCATGATGATCCAACGCGGCTACAAGGGGAATACGCCTTATTTAAACAGGTGTATTTAGCTGGGCAAATTGATAATAAATACGCACGAGAGTATAAAACCGAGATCTATATCCTGGAACAGCCAAAAGCAGACATCAGAAAGTTCTTAGAAGCAGAACGTGAAGAGCTACTTAAACCTGATGGCTTTTAGTGGAGAGATCTTGCTCACGAGCAAGGAAGGCAGGATCAGCACAATCAAACAGATCACTAAGGTTGCCAGGTTCAGCAGGAACACATCCATGAAATGGAACTCTACGGGCACATAGGAAAGATAATAAGATCCTTGTTCAAGGCTGAATACATGGGTGAATTGCTGAAGGAAACCTAGTCCGAGCCCAAGTAAATTGCCTAGCAACAGGCCGAAGCCGACCAGGTACATGGCGTTATAGAGAAAGACTTTCATGATGCTGGTGTTCGTCATCCCGAAAGCCTTTAACATTCCGATCATATTGGTCCTTTCCAGAATCATGATCAGTAAGGCCGTAATCATATTGATCACACCAACAGTCATCATGAGCACCAACAAAACCTTTGTGTTTACATCCAGCAGCGACAGCCAGGTGAAGATATTGGGAAAATAAGCCGTAACCGTTTCTGCTTTGAGTTTCATTTCCAGGTTTTCGTATATCTCGTCGGTCACGTAGTCCAGTTCATTAAACTTCTTTATGCGAACCTCTATTCCCCCTACTTGATCCGGGGTCCATTTATTTAACCTGCGGATCAGATTCAGATCACCCAACACAAAGCTTTTGTCTACTTCATCCACTCCAATGGAGTAAATACCGACGATCTTCAAAGGTCTTTTTCTTGGCGGCTCATTGCTATCCTGCATGAGGAAGTGCATGATAAAATCGTCTCCAACCTTAAGCTTCAACCGATTTGCAGTGTACTCCGAAATCATCACCTGCCGGCTTGTTTTTGAAGGATCAGAAAAGTCAAGCACCTTGCCACTTACCATGTGGCGCTTTAGATAATCCCAGTTGTACGTACTGTCCACGCCTTTGAAATTGATACCTTCAATTTCCTCATTTGCAGAAATGATGGCTGGTTTGGTCGCGTAAGGCTGAAAATATACAATGTCTTTGTTGGCCTTCAGATCAGCATAGGTCCTGGCCTCGGGAACAAATGGGGAGAGTTCAAAGGAATTATTCAGGTCTAGTTTATAGATGCGGATATCACCAACATACCCGCGGACCTTCTCCTGAATTTCGGTTTTAAAGCCTTTAATGATGGCGATGGAAAGCATCATAACGGCAAGGCTGAGCATAACACCGGATATGGCGATGCGGACAATCAGCTTGGAGAACGTACGTTCAGATTTGATAGCGATGCGCCGGGCGATGAAATATTCTGTGTTCAAATTTTTGCAATATGATTACCTTAGCAAAAATGGTTATAACATTTCGATTTAAAGTATATTATTTAAAAACCACAACATGAAGATTACCCTTTGCTGCCTTTTAAACTTAAGCATTGCACTAAGCGCCTTTAAAACCTGCGGGAACACACCGGTAAAACATACCGTAACGCCAGAATCGCAGACACAAACTGCTATTGCTAATGACGATATTGTTGCAGGCATTCGTACGGGTGCAGAGCAGACCGAGCTTTATTTACCAATGCTGAAGGGAAAACGTGTCGGCATGGTTGTTAATCCCACTTCTATCATCGGAGCGCAGACCTCAGTAGACAGTCTGTTATCTTTGGGTGTGAACATCGTAAAGATCTTTGGACCTGAACACGGCTTCCGCGGAAATGCAAGCGCTGGTGTAAAGGTAGACGACGATATCGATACTAAGACTGGCATCAGAGCCGTATCCCTTTATGGAAAACATCAAAAACCTACAAAAGAAGATCTCGCAGATGTAGACATCATGATCTTTGATATACAAGATGTGGGTGTTAGGTTCTATACTTATATCAACACCTTACAGCATGTAATGGAAGCATGTGCAGAAAACGATAAGGAGCTTTTGATTTTGGACAGGCCAAATCCAAATGGCTTTTATATTGACGGACCTATTCTGGACCCATCTTTGGTTTCAGGCATCGGATTGCAGCCTATTCCAATTGTACATGGTTTAACCGTTGGCGAGTATGCACAAATGTTGAATGGTGAAGGCTGGATGAAGAACAAGGTAAAGTGTAAGATCAACATCATTAAGGTTGCAAATTACAATCATGATATGCCTTATGAATTACCGGTAAAGCCATCACCGAACCTGAACACGCAGCAGTCGATCATGCTCTATCCAACAGTGTGTCTGTTTGAAGGAACCTATGTGAGTCAAGGTCGTGGAACCACGTTTCCATTCACTGTTTTAGGTGCACCGGCATTGAAAGGTAAATACAAGTTTTCTTTTACGCCAAAGAGCATTAAAGGCATGGCAGAAACCCCATTACACATGGATAAAGCATGCTACGGAATCGATTTGCGGGAATACGACATTGAAAACATTAGAAAGGAAAAAACGTTAAAGCTTAAGTGGTTAATTGACTTGTACAAGGCTTATCCGAACAAAGCGGACTTCTTTAACAATAAACTAAGCAAAGAAATGGTTGTGTTCGATAAGCTTGCAGGTGTAACTACCCTGAAACAGCAAATCATTGCAGGAAAATCTGAAAAGGAAATCAGAGCAAGCTGGGAACCGGGCCTTAGTGCCTACAAAGAAATGCGATTGAAGTATTTACTATACCCTTAAGCGA
>DDAD01000054.1 GCA_002333205.1 Pedobacter sp. UBA2067 | reverse complement strand
TTTTACACGTTGAGCGGTGTTATAGTGCTCATCACCTAATACTGCTGGAGATAAAATCCTTGAAGTAGAATCCAATGGATCCACAGCAGGATAGATACCTAACTCAGAAATTTTACGTGAAAGTACAGTGGTTGCATCTAAGTGGGCAAACGTAGTCGCCGGAGCCGGGTCAGTTAAATCATCCGCAGGAACGTAAACGGCCTGTACTGAAGTAATTGAACCACGTTTGGTTGAAGTAATACGTTCTTGCATTAAACCCATCTCCGTAGCAAGGGTTGGTTGGTAACCTACCGCTGAAGGCATACGACCTAATAGTGCAGATACCTCAGAACCAGCCTGTGTAAAACGGAAAATGTTGTCTACGAAGAAAAGGATATCTTTCCCAGCACCTTCGCCATCACCATCACGGAAGTATTCCGCTACAGTAAGACCAGATAATGCCACACGTGCACGTGCACCAGGAGGCTCGTTCATCTGACCAAATACCAGGGTTGCTTTAGATTCTTTTAATTTTTCTACATCTACCTTACTCAAATCCCAGCCACCTTTTTCCATGGAGTGAAGGAACTCATCACCATAGTTGATTACACCAGATTCGATAAACTCACGTAGAAGGTCATTACCTTCACGAGTACGCTCACCTACACCAGCGAATACAGATAGACCTGCATAGGCTTTAGCGATGTTGTTTACCAATTCCATGATAAGAACGGTTTTACCTACACCCGCACCACCGAATAATCCGATTTTACCGCCTTTTGCATATGGCTCTAATAAATCGATTACTTTAATACCGGTGAAAAGAACTTCAGTTTCAGTAGAAAGTTCATCAAAACGCGGAGGAGCACTGTGAATTGGCTTACCAGCAGTTTTATCAATCGCATTGATACCGTCGATGGCTTCACCAACAACATTGAATAAACGACCTTTGATTTGATCACCAACAGGCATTTTAATAGGCGCACCAGTATCTAATGCTTTCATTCCGCGAACCAAACCATCTGTAGAGTCCATGGCAATTGCACGAACGCGATCTTCACCTAAGTGTTGTTGAACTTCTAAAATGATCTTTTGTCCGTTTTCTTTTTCAATCTCTAATGCAGAGAAAATCTGAGGTAAATGAGCATCGTCAGCAAAACTCACGTCAACTACCGGTCCTATAATCTGCGCTATTTTTCCAATGTTAGGCATATATTGTTTTGGGTAAATTTATAAATATCAAATTGTTAAAGTCCGGATTTATGGTCCTCAATTCAGTCCGCAAAGTTAAGTTTTTTCTCTTTAAATTCTATATATAAATAAAATGATTTTCCACAAGATTTTAGTAATAAATTCGCTTGTATGAAAACCGTATTAGTGACCGGAAGCAATGGACTACTGGGACAGAAAATTACCGAAAATATATTGTTAAACAAGCAGTATAATTTAATAGCAACATCAAAAGGCTCAAATCGTTACCCGGTTAAAGAAGGTTATGTATATGCAGAAATGGATATTCTTGATCCTGGCCAGGTGCGTAATGTTGTGGCACAATACAAGCCCGATGCAATCATCCATACTGCAGCAATGACCAATGTTGACACCTGCCAGGTGGAAAAAAAACTTGCACATGCACTGAATGTGGAAGCGGTAAAAACCTTGGTCGCCGTATGTGAAACGATGAACATACAGTTTGTTCATCTGTCCACCGATTTCATTTTTGATGGCGAGGAGGGGCCCTATGAAGAATCGGCCGCGCCTAATCCACTAAGCTATTATGGAGAAACGAAGGTTGAAGCGGAAGCGCTAGTTCAGCATTCACATTGCCGCTGGTCAATCATTCGAACGATCCTCGTTTATGGTATCGTAAAAGACATGAGCCGAAGCAACATCGTCTTATGGGCTAAAAATGCTTTAGAAAAGGCTGCACCGCTCAATGTGGTAAATGATCAATGGCGAATGCCAACCCTGGCAGAAGATCTGGCCTGGGCTTGCCTCGCAGCGGTTGAAAAGGAAGTAACCGGCATCTACCACATCTCCGGAAAAGATATGATGAGCGTCTCGGAACTGGTAGGCAGGGTAGCCGACTACTTTAATTTAGACAAAAGTTTGTTGACTGAAGTTAGCTCCTCCACTTTAAATCAATCAGCCGCCCGACCAAAGCGAACAGGTTTTATCCTGGACAAGGCTATACGGGATTTGAATTATCAACCACACAGCTTTGTAGAGGGTATCGCAATACTAGAGCAGCAAATGGCTAATGCTTCAAAATAACAGGTATATTCAACGATTAGAAACTAAAAACAATAGACTATGACATTACAGGTAGGCGATCAGGCCCCAGACTTTAAATTATTTAGTTCAGACCTTAAAGAAGTATCCCTAAAAGATTTTGCAGGACAAAAACTGGTTATCCAATTTTTCCCAATGGCATTTACCGGAACATGTACTACGCAACTTTGTACCATGCGCGACAGCTTTGGTTACTATGAAGGTATCAATGNNCAATGCTGCTGTTGTTGGTGTTTCGGTGGATTCTCCATTTACGCTGGCAAAGTTTAAAGAAGATCAATCTTATCAGTTTCCATTATTGTCAGATTTTAACAAAGAAGTGTCCCAATCTTATGGTGCTTTCTATGACGAATTCGTATTTAATTTGAAAGGTGTATCAAAAAGAGCAGCATTCGTAATCGATGAAGCAGGAAAAATCAGCTATGCAGAAGTTCTTGAAAATGCAGGTGACTTGCCTGATTTCGAAGCGATTAAGCAGGTCTTAAGCGCCTAGTGAACGTTTAGTGCCTGAAGAATTATCAAATTATTTCAAAAAAAGTTGGGAAATATCAAGTGAAGTACTACTTTTGCAGTCCAATCACACGGAAATGCATTCGTAGCTTAATTGGATAGAGCACCTGACTACGGATCAGGAGGTTAGGGGTTCGACTCCCTTCGAGTGCACTGAAAGCCTTAGAGAAATCTAAGGCTTTTTTGTTTTTATGCAATTTCGAGATGTAATGGGCATAGTACAGGAATGTGTGGCTGTACTAGAATTGCTCCGCAATAATCATGTAGTTTTTAGAGATCGGGGTAAAACCCATATTTCGAATAAATGTCTACAATCTTCCTTGCTGATCGTTCAATCAGCATTAGTTTAGATCTCCTAAGCTGTGCAATTTCTTCTTTACTCGGGTGCTCATCTTGCAATGCGACCAGTAAGAGGCCGTCAATGAATTCAAGTCGATGCTGATACCAGGCTTTGAATTCGATCAGGTCGATATGTAAATTCGAATTCATAGATGTCTTTTGCCACTATTAACAATAACCACACCATAAATTTCTCGGTTTATTTCACATAGCGTTTGGATAACTCTCAAGCTGAACCGACATACTGGCGCAAAGTCTCCAGGTTCTGGATGGCACTACCCATGGTGTTATTGAAGTAAACATAGACAACCTTTCCGCCTTCAAGCCATTCTTTAACATAGGAGGCATACTCGGCAAGAAAATGATCTTCGTAGCTTCCCCGGTAATTTCCGCCGGGACCGTGAAACCTTAGGTATATAAAATCCTTAGCTGATTCTGTAAGGGCAGTTCCTTCCTGAAGCTTGTCATGCAGCACCAGACCCATGTCTAAAGCATCAAGCGTATCATAGGTATCTGTTTGGTACCAGCTCTGATGACGGAATTCGACCGCCACTTTCCATGCTTGCTGCGGGTCTGCCTGGCGTACCTGCAGCAGCAGCTGTTCGAGCTCCCGCATCTGCACTGGTTTAATGCTTCCAGGGAATTGTATCAGCAAACTACCTTTTTTATCTCCTGCAGTCGCAATACGCTCAAAGAAATGATGAATATGCTCAGCCTGAAATTCCAATCCTTTGCTATGGGTAATCTCTCTCCAAAGCTTGAAAGTGAATTTGAAATCATCCGGTGTGTCTGCGGCCCATTTAGCCACTGTAGATGCCATGGGGACTTTATAAAATGAACTATTGATCTCAATGCTGTTAAACAACGAACCATAGTAACATAGACGGCTTTTGGATTTAAATTCCTCCGGGTAATATTCCTTATTAGGCACAGGAAGCAGTAAACCGCTCGTGCCAGTATAAAAGTTTGATTCATTCATGCGCTGGAATAAACAGTCAGACACGAAAAAAGTTGTGTTTTATGAAGGAGTACTGACGTTAAGGGGGTTGATTAAACCACATNNTGATAAAGGGGATTATAGGTATGAAAATATCCAAATATTAATGCTGGCAGGATCAATAGCAGGTACTGGTTGTTTATACCAATTTTTTTAAACAAGTAGAATGGGAGCATTTGAAACAAACACGTCTCTACTATGGGAGCAAATATAGAAGAAACAACAATTATGTACTGCTTGCTCTCGCCCTTTGAGAATGGGCCCGTACCTGCATGCTCTGGGAAATAAAATAATTCAATGTAGTAGAAGAAGTAACCAACAAGAATACTAAACGTCATCGACAAAAAGAAAAGCTTTGCCGGTTTAATGTTGAAAGCAAAAAGTTGTGAATTTGTTTGCAGTAGGATTGAGCGCATATTTAAGAGCATGGAGTTTAATTGAGTTCTGAGTTCCAGAAAACTTTCTTAATAATACCTATTCTCTTAATACTTTCAAACACATAGCTTCAATAATCAACACCGAGGTGCCGATTAATTCCAGAACAAATACAGCTCAGGTTATCTTTGATCGTAACTAAACGTTAGCTAGCTCACCTTTATCGTCTTTCGCCTCAATTCGTTGGACTTTGTTAATTACGAGCTTATCAATAGTGAGGGTACCTATTTTGAGGTCTTTCACTATTGCCCTTTTCACGATCAATCCGGCGATTGCGACTGCGCCAATGGCAACAGCACCTAAAGCAAACGCACCCAGAGCTGATGCTCCAATCGCAGTCGCACCGATAGCCGAAGCGCCAATAGCCTTTGCACCTGTAGCGACGGCACCTTCTGCCTTCGCACCGGTAAGTTTACCTAATGAACTACTCAATATTTTCATGTCAAATCATTTTGTATCAGAAAAGCAAAAATGAAACCAAACTAGCCTTAGTAAAGCCCCCGGCCTCTGCTCATAGCATGCCCAGTTCTGATGCACATCAAACGGAGATCAAACGCACAGCTAACACACATGCCATGTGCGC
>DDAD01000149.1 GCA_002333205.1 Pedobacter sp. UBA2067 | reverse complement strand
GGCTACAGATGCAACTGCTGCTGCACAGCTTCCAAGCGCCTGCACTGCCCTAAGGATAATCAGTTGGTTTAAGGAGGTAACGAACACACATCCTAACGATGCCAGTATGTACAACAATAAACCAATGCAAAGGGGCTTTTTACGACCAAAGCGATCAAGCAGTGGCCCATAAAGCAGCTGTCCCAGGGATATGCCGATGAAAAAACTCGAAAGTGATATGGCAACCTGTTCTGTGCTCGTATTAAGATCTTTGGCGATTACCGGAAAAGCCGGCAAATACATGTCAATGGAAAATGGACCCAGTGCCGTGAGTGAGCCCAGGATCAGAATAAGGGATAAATATGTTTTGTTGTTCATGAATTTGTTAGTCGTTTTTATATTCTTTCTAAAACGTGCTGAATGGCCCGATCGACGATCACCTGTGGATTTTCGCTGAAAGCAAGTTTAACGCGGCTGGCAAGTATTGCATTGATGGATAGAGCCCGATGTCCTAATGTTCGTGCAAGTGCATAAATTCCTGCGGTTTCCATCTCCAGGTTGGTAATCCGGAAATTGTCTTTTCTAAAACTTCCTAATTGTGCAATGAGGTCTGGAAATTTCGCTGCCGCCCGCACTTGTCGCCCTTGTGGAGCATAGAAGCCCGGTGCTGTGACGGTGATACCTTGAACAAGGTCAGACGAAATTTGTTGCATCAACGAAGCATTTGCAGGAGTGAGGTAAGGCTGAACGGCGTCAAATCCATTTAAGTGTTTTCTGATATCTGTCAACAGCTCGGCAGTATCGGCATCAGGAACATCGGAATAAAAGTTCATCAGCGTGTCGAGGCCCAGACCGTGCGATGAGGCCAATATGGTGCCAATTGGAAGATCTTCCTGGATGGCGCCGGAAGTGCCTATTCTGATGAGGTCTAGGGAAGTAAGTTCTGCTTTTACCTGTCTGGTTTGAAAGTTGATATTCTTCAATGCATCAAGTTCATTGAAAACAATATCAATATTATCTGTTCCTATACCCGTCGAAACAACGCTCAACCTCTTTTTGCCGATATAGCCAGTATGTGTAATGAACTCGCGCTTTCCTTTTCTTAGTTCTATGCTATCGAAATATCGTGATACTTCCGACACCCGCTCAGGGTCGCCAACCGTTATCACAATATCTGCAAGATCTTCAGGAAGTAAGTTCAGGTGGTAAATGCTGCCATCCGGATTGATGATTAGGTCGGATTCTGATATTAGGAACATATTAAATTTTTCCGGGCAAAGGTACGTTTAATCCCCGCTAATATGCTCGATCAAACAAAGTCAATTTGTATTTGATCTACTTGTGCGAGTTTTGCACGAAGGATATCAGCCGTTGATTTCCTAACCTCCAACAAGAAGCTGCACTCTAAATCAAAGGATTGTGATTTAACAGCGAGATCGGTCTCTTTGATGATGCGCATGACCTGATTAAGTTGCAGGTAATCGCATTTTACACTATAAACAACGTTCTCGGTTTTCTCGATAATGTTGCTGTTTTCGATCGTCGCAATTGTGGCCGACTTATAGGCATTGATCAAACCAGGAACGCCTAATAGCGTGCCTCCGAAATAACGGACTACAACAACGAAAATGTTCGTCAGTTCAGAAGAGAGTAAGCTGTTGAGTATGGGTCTTCCGGCTGTGCCGGAAGGCTCGCCATCATCATTTATCCTGTAATTGCTCGTATCCATGCCTAAGCGATAAGCCCAACAGTGATGCCGCGCTTTTGGATGTTCAGCCTTTAGCTGTTGCAGAATTGCTTTGATCTCCGTTTCAGCCGAAATGGGGTAGATGTAAGCAATGAACTTACTGCCCTTATCCCTGAAGATTCCCTCTGCAGGTTGATCAACGGTTCTATATAGGTCATTAACTTCCATAATATTGAGCCAGGGTGATCATTATAATTGCAAGTACTGCAAGGCCTACACCTAAAAAGTTCAATTTGTTTAACTTCTCACGAAATAAGAAATAACCTAATAGGGTGCCAAGTACAACAACTCCGATGTTCATGGATGCAAAAACCACCGAAGGCTGCTCAGCAAATGCCTTATGTGCCTTCAAGTAGAAGAAGATATTCGAAAAATTTAAAGTCCCAAGCAGCGTGCCGTATAATAAATTACCCAGCTTAAAATGTTGTGTATGCCGCCATGCCTGAATGCCTGCTGAGAGCATTGCTAAAGGAAAGGCAATACAGAAGACCACCAGCAAAATGCTGGTGTATGGCATGCTTGTATCGGTTGCAAGTTGCTTAAAAAGGATATCTACCGTACCAAATCCGAGAAAAACCATTAAAGGAAAGATGATGGACGACTTCCCTTGAGCTCTGCCTTTGTTAAACAACATCAGGAATACAGCAATAAATGCGAGTACGAGTCCGATGATTTTTAAAGCACTAAACTTTTCTTGAAAGATCAGGTATGCAGCAAGCAAGGGTAATACCAGGGATAGTCGCTGTGCGATGTCGGTTTTTGCAATACCGATTTCTTTTACGGAGCGAGATAAGATCCAGAATATCGAGGGCAGGAGAATACCTAATAGGTAATAGAGCGGGGAAGCAGGCAGCCTAAGTGCATAAACATCTGGCTTAAAAAACACCAGGCATAGCAATATGGCGGCCAGGTAATTCCAGGCAATAGCCTGATGTACATTAATATGATAACGGCCAGCGAGTTTAAACAATACCCCAACAGTAACACTGCAGAGCATACTTACAATGATGTATATCATACTAGCCGCGATTCTGATGTATAAACAAGGTATCCGTGTTTAGCGGAATAATGTCTTCAAGAAAGCCATTGATCTGCGGCGCGGTAACACCTTCCTGCCAGTTGGTACTTGATTTAATTACTCTGGCTTCATCCCATAGACCTGCTGCTATAAATTGATTCAGAATGTTTGCACCGCCTTCGATTATAACAGATTGGATGTCCATGAGATAAAGTTGAAAAGCGATCTTCTGGGGCAGATAAAAGGTCATATCTTCCATTTGCACGAAGTGATTGGTTCCTTCAACATCTGTTTTTACCTCATTAAGGAAAATGGTTTTAACCTGGTCGTTATACACGTGACTGCTTTGGGGAATATCAAGGTGTTTATCCACGACAATACGTATCGGATTTGAACCTGGCCATTCCCGTGTATTTAGTTCCGGGTTGTCCGTCATCACCGTTTTNNAATTCCCTCTCCCCCCGCCCGCCACTTGTGAACCAGCTTTTTAGAAAGCGGATTACTTATCCATTGTTTTTTGTTAATTAAGGGTGTAAAGTATCCATTTGCGGTCTGCGCCCATTTTAAAATAATGTAGGGGCGTTGCTGCTCCACTCTGGTAAAAAAACGTTTGTTCAGCCTGCGGCCTTCCTCTTCAAGAATTCCTTGCAGGACATGAATGCCTGCAGCTTTTAGTTTTTCAATTCCTTTTCCATTAACTGCCGGAAATGGATCGGCATTGCAGATAATGACTTCTTTTACCTGATGGCGGATGAGCAGGTCCGCACAAGGAGGCGTCTTGCCGAAGTGCGCACAAGGTTCCAGACTTACATACACAGTCGCCGATTTCAGCATTTCTAGCGCTGTTGGACCATACCGTTCAAATACATCATTTATGGCATTTACCTCTGCGTGGGCAGTACCGATCCTCTTATGGTAGCCTTCGCCAATGATTTTATCTTGCAATACAATAACGCAGCCCACCATTGGATTTGGGCTTACATTGCCCATCCCAAGTTCCGCTAGCTCAAGGCAGCGTCGCATATAATCTTCATGAACCATTAGTGGCAAAAGTAGTTATATTGTTCGATTTAGTTACTTTTACCGCGATGAATTACAAGGCGCTAAAGGAATACTTTAACCAATCTCTGGAGAGCATATATCATGAACAGGAATCATCAGGGCTCTTCTACATCGCAGTTCAAAAAGTCGCAGGCTTCACCAGAATGCAGGTTCTTGAAAAGCAGCAGCAAGAGGTAACACCTCAGATCAAGGAAGCAATGATGGTGGTGCTGGAGCAGCTTTGTTTAGGAAAACCAATCCAATACATCTTAGAAGAGGCCTGGTTTTATAACTTGCGCTTCAAAGTAAATGCAAATGTGCTCATTCCCCGGGATGAAACTGAAGAATTGGTGGATCTGATCATTAAAACAGAGCAGGGGCAGGGACTGAAAAAAAAGCGACTATTAGATATTGGAACTGGTAGTGGTTGTATCGCAATCGCACTTAAGAAAAATATGCCTTTGTTTGATGTTTCTGCGCTGGATATATCAAGTGGGGCATTGGTAGTGGCCGAGGAGAATGCGGAGAGCAATGATGTAGCTGTTAAATTCTTCCAGGCAGATATACTCACCTACAAGTCTCCGCAGCAATATGATATCATCGTTTCTAACCCACCTTACGTGAAAGACAATGAGCGGCCAGACATGCACCAGAATGTTCTGGACCATGAGCCACATACTGCATTATTCGTCTCA
>DDAD01000148.1:489-17321 GCA_002333205.1 Pedobacter sp. UBA2067 | reverse complement strand
CTTTTGACCCCATTACCATTGCCCACGTGGATATTTTGAAGCGCTCACTTCCGCTCTTCGATAAAATTGTATTAGGCATCGGGCTTAATAGTTCCAAACAGGGCTTTTTGACGGCCGATAAACGGGAAGAAATTGTTCGCGCGGTGTTTGCCGATGATGAGAAAATAGAAATACAGACCTATGAGGGTCTTACTGTGGATTTCTGCAGAAAGATCAAGGCTACTTATATGGTGCGCGGCATCCGGTCTGTTGCGGATTTTGAATATGAAAGAGCCATTGCGCAGATCAATCAAACGATGATGCCGGAGGTGGAAACCATTTTTATCCTGAGTAAACCTGAATATTCGGCAATCAGCTCTACGATTGTACGCGACATCCTTCGTAACGGCGGCGATGTTAGCTCCTTTCTGCCGAAAGAAGCTATGCAATATTTGTAACGAGCAGGGTTGTATCAGCAAATTGATCAGCACGCAGTTCATCACGCGCGGGCCGATCAATTATTGAGATCAGAGTAGATCTCCGGATCTTAGTACATCCAGAATTAATGGATAGGTGTTCTTCAATACTGGAGCAAGCTCGTCAGATTTAAGCCATTCTGCTTTGGTAATACCTTCCTCTTTTTGCGGCACAAGCTTGGGTGAACCTTTAACGGTCATGCTGTACCAGTTGGTTTTCTTTAGCACCACCTTGTTGTTCATCTCGTAGACATGGTAGGTCCTGCATATTTTTTCTTTGTTCTTGAAGATCGTTACACCGCATTCTTCTTCCACTTCACGCAGCGCAGCTTCCTTCATTTTTTCACCTTTTTCCACTTTGCCTTTCGGTAAATCCCATCGTTTATTTCTGAAAATAAACAAATAGCCCTTGTTTGCGTTCTTTACCAAACCGCCTGCAGCCTTAATTAATTGACAGGATTCTTTCACCCTTTTAAAAACTTCTTTCGGTGTATCGGTAAGTATTACGTAATGTGCTGCTGATCCTTTACTAAGATTTTTATAAAATGTTTTGAAATCAAACTGTTCAGCATCAAGAAGTTGCAGGTTTTCAACTTCATTAGGCATTGTGTCTGATATAAACAAACTGTTATCGTTGATATAAATTCTGTAATTTTGGACCATGTTTAATAAAAGTGATATTGAATTAAAGGTAGCTGAATTTCTTTTACAAATTAAAGCAATAAAGTTACAACCTAATAATCCATTTACTTGGGCTTCGGGTTGGAAATCCCCTATTTATTGCGATAACAGAGTTACGCTTTCCCATCCTTCAATAAGAACCTACATCAGACAAAAGCTCACGCAGTTGGTTCAGGAAGAGTACGGATCTGTTGACCTGATTGTTGGCGTTGCCACTGCCGGTATCCCACAGGGTGCACTGGTTGCGCAGGAACTTGGCTTGCCTTTCGCGTATGTTCGTGCAAAGGCTAAAGAACATGGTACCGGAAGTTTAATTGAGGGTGAAATTGTGGAAGGTCAACGCGCTGTGCTTGTAGAAGATTTGATCTCTACCGGAAAAAGCAGTTTAGCTGCTGTAGCCGCACTAAGAGATGCAGGCTTATCTGTTGCTGGTTTGGTTTCCATCTTTACCTATGGTTTTGATGTAGCTGATGAGAACTTTGCGGCTGCAAAATGCCGTTATTCTTCTTTATCGAACTATAATGCATTGATCGAATATGCATCGGAACATAGCTTCATCGCCTCCAGCGATATCGACTTGCTAAGAAAATGGCGTGAGAACCCTGCTGAGTGGGGCAAATAAGAAGTACTTAACCAAATATATTATATGACCATTATAGAGAGCACAACAGAGCTAAACAAGCCGGTAGCGGAAGTTTATGCTTTCCTTTCGAACCTGAATAATCACCAACAGCTGATGCCGGAAAACATCTATAACTGGTCGTCAACTGAAGATGAAGCAAGTTTTACCATTCAAAACATGGCTAAACTGGCGATAAAAATTAACACTCGTATTGAAAATCAAGAGCTTACTGCAGTTCCGACGGAAAAAGCGCCCTTTGATGTGGAACTGAAGTGGAACGTTGCGCCAAATGCAAATGGCGGAACAACGGCTAAACACACCATCTCGGCAGATTTGAATATGATGATGAAAATGTTGGCTTCTGGGCCGCTGCAGAAGTTAGCTGATCACCAGACCAGCAAGCTTGCTGAAGTTCTAGGATAAGGGAATTAAAGATATTATTTGAAGCCTCCGCATTGCGGGGGCTTTTTTGTTACATCCCTTCCATGCCTCAATATTCTAGCATTTACATTTAGAGAAACATGCTATTCTTTTCGTTGTGCCTTTCGAAACTCAGCAAATGATGTTTTAATGTAAATCAACATCTCATATTCATTCATCTCTGTAGCCCTAGCGGCCGAGGGCCTATATTTATCTATAAAATTGTCAAGTGAATCGCCTTGCAAGGATGTCACTGCAATGATCTTCTCCTTGGAGAATCGCTCGTCTAAAAACCTGGACTTTTCTTCTTTTAATAACGCCTTTTTTAATTTAGAAGCGGAGGACTTGTTTTTTGTCAGCATTCCCAGTACCTGCAGCACATTGATACTAGCAATGGATGAGGTAGAATTTTGAAAAGCAGTGTAATCCTTGGAGATTTCAGACGATTTCTTGATGAATGCGTCCATGACACTTGGTCCCTTGTAAGCGAAAATAGAAGCATATTCTCTCCTCCTATTTAACGAATCTGCCTTATAATTTTTTATGCCCTTAATATTAACCTCATTCAACATCATTGAATTCATGCGCAAAAGGTTCATCAGACTATCAGAACTCGCATTTCCAGGCGGATTCAATGAACTATCTCGTTTTGCCACTTGCTGTGCAAAAAGGCAGTTGGAAAACAGTATCAGCATGAGCAGAATAATTTTCGACATAGCTTCTTGCGGTCTAAACATTGGTTACACCAAAATACCGTTTAGGTGATTGATTCTTTGCCGGTTANNGTTTTGGTCGTTGACCTTTGCTCCTGCCCTATACAATTTTAATTCATTCAGTCGGTCATTTTTACAGTTAAACACTTTAACTAACAGCCATTTAGTCTGTTTAACTTATTTTTACAAGACAGTTTTTCAGAGTCTTCAGCTATATGACCAGTGGCATCTGTTTTGTTCCAAAGCAGGTATGAACTTCAACAATTTTACAATCAAAGCCCAGGAAGCAGTTCAACAGGCTTCAGCAATAACCGAAGGCAATCAGCAACAGGCTATTGAGACCGCACACCTACTTAAAGGTTTGCTAAATGTTGATGAGAACGTGGTTTCTTATGTATTAAAGAAGCTGAACGTAAATTTAAATGTACTTAATCAGTATCTGGATGCCCAGATCAGCAAATACCCAAAAGTAAGTGGTAGCAACATCTACCTCTCTTCTGGGGCAAATACTGCTTTGCAAAAAGCACAATCCTACCTTAAGGAATTTAAGGACGAGTTCGTGTCCGTTGAGCACCTGCTACTCGGGATTCTGGCTGCGAACGACAATACATCCAAATTGTTAAAGGATATGGGTGTAAACGAAAAAGATCTTAAAACGGCGATTGTATCGCTTCGAGGTGACAACCGGGTAACCGACCAAAACGCAGAAGCAACTTACAATGCCTTAAATAAATATGCTCGCAACCTGAATGAGTATGCGGAATCCGGAAAACTGGACCCAGTAATTGGTCGTGATGAGGAAATTAGGCGGGTGATTCAGATACTTTCCCGGAGGACTAAAAACAACCCAATCTTAATTGGTGAGCCTGGTGTTGGTAAAACCGCCATCGCTGAAGGTATCGCTTTCCGGATCATTAAAGGTGACGTGCCAGAAAACCTGAAAACGAAGACCGTTTTCTCGCTTGATATGGGTGCACTGATTGCAGGTGCCAAGTACAAAGGTGAATTTGAGGAACGCCTGAAAGCAGTAGTAAAAGAGGTACAGCAGAGCGAAGGCGACATCATCATGTTTATTGATGAGATCCATACCCTGGTTGGTGCCGGCGGTGGCGAAGGTGCTATGGATGCTGCAAACATCCTTAAGCCTGCCCTTGCCCGTGGTGAGTTACGCGCCATTGGTGCAACTACCCTGGACGAGTACCAGAAATACTTTGAGAAGGATAAAGCACTGGAAAGACGTTTTCAGAAAGTAAACGTTGATGAGCCGGATACACAGGATGCGATCTCTATTTTACGTGGATTGAAGGAACGTTATGAAACACACCATAAGGTGCGTATCAAAGATGAGGCAATCATTGCTGCTGTAGAGCTGTCTCAACGTTACATCTCCGACAGGTTCTTACCAGATAAAGCGATTGACCTGATGGACGAGGCTGCATCTAAGCTCCGTTTGGAGATGGACAGTGTTCCTGAAAATGTAGATGAGCTTGACCGCAGGATCATGCAGCTGGAAATTGAGCGAGAAGCCATCAAACGCGAGAATGATGAGAAGAAGGTAGCCTCTTTAGGCGAAGAAATCGCGAACCTTTCTGCTGAGCGTGATGCTTTAAAAGCAAAATGGCAGGCTGAAAAGGATCAGGTGGAGCTGGTGAACAGTTTAGCTGAACAGATCGAAAACTATAAGCTGGAAGCTACCCAGGCAGAACGTGCGGGTGATTACGGCCGGGTCGCCGAGATCCGCTACGGAAAAATCAAAGAGGCACAGGATAAAGCCGCACAGGTGAAAGCGAAACTGGAAAGTCAGCAGGCTGAAAGCCGTATGCTTAAAGAAGAGGTTACTGCCGACGATATTGCTGGTGTTGTAGCTCGTTGGACCGGCATTCCAGTAACTAAGCTGATTGCAAGTGAACGCGCGAAATTGCTACACCTGGAAGACGAATTGCACAAACGTGTTGCTGGTCAGGATGAGGCGATTGAGGCGATCTCTGATGCCATTCGCAGATCACGTGCAGGATTACAAGATAAACGTAAGCCAATTGGCTCATTCATATTCCTTGGAACTACGGGTGTTGGTAAAACTGAGCTTGCGAAAGCGCTCGCCGAGTTCCTGTTCAATGATGAAAATGCGATGACCAGGATTGATATGAGTGAATATCAGGAACGACATGCCGTTTCCAGATTGATTGGAGCGCCTCCAGGATACGTTGGTTACGATGAAGGTGGACAACTTACAGAAGCTGTTCGCAGGAAACCTTATTCTGTGGTGCTACTTGATGAGATCGAGAAGGCACACCCGGATGTTTTCAACATCCTGCTACAAGTGCTTGATGATGGCCGTCTAACCGACAACAAGGGTCGTGTGGTGAACTTTAAGAATACGATCATCATCATGACCTCAAATATCGGTTCGCACCTGATCCAGGAAAACTTTAGGGATTTGATAGATGAAAACAGAGACCTGCTCATCGCTAAGACTAAAAACGAAGTGTTTGAGCTGTTGAAGCAAACCATCAGACCGGAGTTCCTGAACCGTATTGACGAGTTGATCATGTTTACACCGCTTAACCGTGATGAGATCAGAGACATTGTGACGCTGCAATTCAGACACGTACACGATACACTTAAAGATATGGGTGTAGAGATTGAAGCTTCTGAAGAGGCGCTTGATTGGCTTGCAGAATTGGGCTATGATCCGCAGTTTGGTGCCCGTCCTTTGAAAAGAGTTATTCAGAAACGTATTTTAAATGAACTATCCAAAGAGATTCTGGCGGGCAAGGTGGATAAAGACAGCAAGATTAAATTGGACATGTTTGATCACAAGTTCGTGTTCCTGAACATGAAACCTGAGGCCGTTAATTAGTTTGATTAGTTACGCTGATAAAGCATTCATTTAATGTTAAGCGCCCACAAATAATATTGTGGGCGTTTTTTATTGCAGGCATCTTTTCTGGTGGGTATTCTAAAGCCTAAACTGAAAGTTTAACATGGATTGGCTTTTTCGACAAGCGGTTTTAGCATAAGCTTCCGATCACATTTAACTACATACGCTTTAAAACACACTTATATGCACTGATAATTAATAGGTTACATATTCCAAAGCTCAATAATTCTTTTATATTTGTTTAGCTTACTCGAAGAACCAAAGCTGCGCCATAGATAAGTATCGAACTGTGTGAGTGATAAGCATAAAGTAGCATTGATGGTGGAACGGGAGCTTTAATAAATCCTGATATGAAACGAAAAATCACATTCGTACTTAGCCTGCTCTTTGGCCTAATGTTCATCAACGCCGGATTAAACAAGTTCTTCAATTACATGCCTCCCCCAGACAATCTGCCCGAAAACCTCCTAAAGGCATTTCAGGCATTCAGCCAGATCGGCTGGTTGATGCCGCTCATCGGTTTTGCAGAAATCCTTGGTGGCGTACTTTTTATCTTCCCAAAAACACGCGCCTTGGGCGCACTTGTCATCTTTCCAGTGATGATCGGAATCATGCTGACCAACACCATGACCGACACCTCAGGATTACCGATTGCCCTGGTGTTCTTTGCGATCAACCTTTGGGTGATATACGACAATCGACAGAAGTATCTACCGATGTTAAAAGCATAACTCCCGACGGCATGACAGTCCGGTTTGCCAGAATTGCATCAAAATAACTGACAATTATTCAAAAATAGTCAAAACGTACAAACCATATTCTGACCCTGTTTTTACAATCCTAGAGGGTTGTGTCATCTAAAAATAATAAAGGTCTAATCAAATATTCGTATTCGTTTATCAATTAAGAAGTTACAAAAAACCTGCTTAAATACCTTTTTAAGCGATGTTCCCTTTGGCATAGCTATTGACTATATGACATCGTTGGTCAGGATATAAAAACAAGAATGACCACGTTGAACATTAAAATTTAAGAAAATGAAAAAGTTATTATTATCAATTTTTGCAGTAGCTGCTTTAGGTTTTAGTACTCAAGCACAAACAGAAAAAGGAAAGATTATGTTAGGTGGTAACCTTGCATTTGATAGCCAAAAAAGTGATGCGGCTAACGCTAAAGCAAATACCAGCTTTGAAATTGTTCCAAGTGTAGGTTACTTTGTTGCAGATAACATTGCAGTAGGTACTGGTATTGGTTACAGCTACGATAAAAATGTTGGTACTACTAAAAACGAAGCGTTTGTGGTAAGCCCATTTGGTCGCTACTACACCAACATTTCAGATCAGTTTAAATTCTTCGGACAACTTGCAGTTCCAATGGAATTCGGTTCAGCACATGCAGTAGATGCACAAGGTGACGAAGGCGCTAAACTTGGTAAATCTACTCAAATTGGTGTAGCATTATCTCCAGGTTTCGCATTCTTCCCAAGCAAAAAAATCGGTATTGAATTAGCTTTAAATGGTTTAAGCTACACCAACTACCGTGTTGAAGATGCTAATGACAATGATGTTAAAGGTGCCGGTTACGACAACGTAAGTTTCGGAACTAACTTCTTCGCTCCTAAATTGGGTATTCAATTCCATTTCTAACAAACACAACACACAATAAATCCACCGGCTGATGGTCTGTCATGTGACTAAAGCTGGTAAACAAAAAAGCATCCCTAGGGATGCTTTTTTGTTTAGGTTATTACTTCTTGCCGTTTCTGGGCTTTTCGCCATCAATTTCTGTGATATCAACCTTGTCCGAGTTATCGAAATCTCCGATCAAGTATTTATTGAAATGATCAGCAAGTTTCCAGAATGCATATTCCGTCAGATCACCAAAGCCATGACGCTGGCCAGGTAGAATAACAAACTCAAAACGTTTACCTGCTTTCATTAGCTCATTTGCGAGCCTAATGGTATTTGCCGGGTGAACGTTATTATCGATATCCCCGGTCATAATCATCAGATGTCCTTTTAGGTTACCTGCAAGTTCCGGGTTTTTGTCTATGCTGTAGGTAAAGGTGGTATCGCCTTTAGCATCAATCACCTCTTTTACACCGTGGTGTTTTTCACTCCACCAACGATTGTAGATACTATTATCATGGTTTCCAGCTTTGGATACTGCGGCTTTAAAGAAGCCTGGGTACACCAACATTGCTGCGGTCGACATGAAGCCGCCTCCGGAGTGCCCGGTAATACCTACCCTGCTCGCATCGATGAACGCGTGGCGGGCGGCTAATTGCTCCACCGCAGCTTTCTTATCTGCCAATCCATAATCTCTAAGGTTGCCATAACCAAAAGTATGATACCATTTAGAACGCGCCGGATTGCCACCGCGATTGCCGACAGATACCACGATGTACCCCAATTGTGCAAGTCGATCAGTATTGTCCATGCTCTTGGTAAAAGCTTTGTTCACAGCTTCTGTTTGAGGACCCGGATACACGTATTCGATAATCGGGTACTTTTTGTTCGGATCAAAATCAAACGGCTTGTACATTACACCATAAATGTCAGTCACACCGTCATCGGCTTTCACTTTAAAAGGTTCAGGGAATTTGTAACCTGATGCCAATAGCAACGAGAGATCTGCCGTCTCAAGATTCATCACCGGATTGCCTTTGTTATCCATAACCATCGCTTTTGGAGCGGTGTTGACCCTAGAGAAGTTATTCACGAAGTATCTCGCTTCATCATTCATGCTTACTGCATGATCGAAATTACCCGGATTTAAAAGCTTCATACCGCTACCATCGAAGTTGATACGGTATAAATGTTGGTAGTATGGATCTTCGCCTGCTTCTCTCCCGTTTGCGGTAAAGTATAGAACGCGGTTTTTCTCATCGATGTTTACAATGCTTTCGCAGTGGAATGCACCTTTAGTGATTTGGTTTTTCAACTTGCCACTACCGTCGAAGAGATAAAAATGCGCCCAGCCGTCCCTTTCCGACCAGTGAATGATCTCCTGACCATCTTTAACCAATCCTGGTCTGTTGATTTCCACGTAAGTGTTAAAACGCTCATCGATCAGGGGACTTACTTTCTCTGTGTTGATATCAATAGTACAGATGTCTACACGCTTTAAATCTCTACTGGTACGTGAAAAATAGATCTTCGAATTATTACCCAGCCAGATCGACGGACGGAATTCATTATCGCGGTCTTTGACCAGCGATGGCGCTTGCCAAAGCGATACGCTTTGATCCTTGAAAGCGGCAACATCCAACTTCTTGTAGGTCTTGGCTGCGAAGTTGAAAAGCAAGATTTCATCTATAGGGGCTTCCTTCTCGCCCGGCATCTGGTACTTGTAAGTTTCTAAGGTTGGACGACCGGCAGCCGTGTTGTTGAGTACCCAGAGATCCTTCACCTTTCTACTATCCTGGCGGTTCATCACGAAATAGCGCGCATCTGGTGACCAGAGCACGTAAGCCCGACGTCGCTTTTTATCTTTCTTAAGCACTTCCTCGTTATTTTCCCCATCGCCGTCATTGCCATAAGCGTAAAACTTAACACCATCTTTCGTTAGCTGGTGCTCCACGATGGTACTATCTTCCTCGTTCTTCACTGCTTTCAGGTAGTTGGCTTTGTCCATCCAGTACAGGTTATAGTTGCGGGCNNGAGTCTGGCGCAACAGAGCCCCATTCTGGCTTAGCCTTCGGCTTGGTGTAATTCGGAACTTCAGTTAACCGGGATGATGCAATATCGTAGTTGAAGTAGAAGATCTTCTTCTGCATGGAATCCGCAGCCTTCTTGTCCTTACGATCAGGCTTTAGCTCATCAATAGAACTCTTAATCTCAAAACTCAGGCTCTTCTCGTCCTTTGCAAACTTCAGGTTTTCAATGGGCAGATGTTCTGCATCGAAAGNNAATGCGGGTGATCTCTGCAGCAAGTTCCGCATTGTTGAAGATCTGCTTTTTGCTGCGCTTGGCTGGATCAACCATTATCCATGATTTTCCGTTTGGTGTTTCGAACATGTACCAGAAACGGTTGCTAAGCTTCAGCCAATGCGGATCAACGGAGGTCGAGTAGACCATTTTCTTCAGCTTGTTTGGTGAAAACCGGGCAGCCAGCTGGTAGTTAGCCTTCGGTGCTTCCTGAGCTTGTTCAATAGTGTTGGTGGTCCTGGTTTGGGCAACGGCATATCCTGAGAATAGACATGCCACCAGGGAGAATAGGTAGCTTTTTTTCATTAGTTAGGATTAAAGTTCTAAAGTACAGCAATTTGGGAAATGCCAGACGAGAATTGATGTAATAAAAAGGATATTCAACCAAAAACTTCGGCTAAATACTGGTAATCAGAAACATACATCGTTACCGTAGCGGACACCCTGGTTATCGAGGAGACCACATTGATCGGATATAGCCGGTAAATTGTTAGCAAATGGTCGCTTAGCAACGAGGAAATGATTTCCATAAGAACAAACATCTGTTCAAGTTCTCGCATTTTTATACATTTGAGCAATAAAACGAGAATCTAATCTACCTATACCACTAATGAATAAAATGTTTATCCCCATTGTTGCTGCGGCAGTGATGGCAATGTCGGGCTGTTTTTCAGCGGCTCAGAATAGAACTGCAATTGATGAACCTGCAGATAGCAGTGTCCTAACTTCCTCAAAGTCCCCGTCCGCAATGCCAGCGAACATAGACGAGATTAAAACTGCTGACGCTAATACAATACTTTCACGTAAACAGGTGCCGGTGCTATGCTACCACCAGATCAGGGATTGGAAGCCCACGGATTCAAAGTCTGCAAAGGACTATATTGTGCCAGTGGAAACTTTTAAAGCACACCTGAAAATGCTGGCGGATAGCGGGTACAAGACGATCCTGCCAGATGAATACTATGCCTACTTAAACTTGGGCACCCCGCTTCCTGAAAAACCCATCATGCTTACCTTCGATGATACCGAAGTAAATCAATATGCCATAGCAGCCCCAGAGTTGGAGAAGTATGGCTTTAAAGCAGTCTATTTCATTATGACGGTTTCACTTGGGCGTCCGAAATACATGAGCAAAGATCAGGTGAAACAACTAGCTGAAGCAGGCCACGTCATCGGTTCACACACTTGGGACCACCAAAATGTAAAGAAATATAAGGGAGACGATTGGGTGACCCAGATTGAAAAGCCAACAAAAACATTGGAGGCCATCACCGGCAAGAAGGTGGAGCACTTCGCTTATCCCTTTGGCTTGTGGAACCCTGAGGCTTTTCCAGAACTTAAGAAACGTGGCTTTAAATCAGCTTATGTTCTGGCTGAAAAAAGAGACCAGGAAGACCCACTGTTCACCATCAGAAGGATTATCGCCAGCGGCTATTGGGATGCGAAGCGTTTAAACAACAGTATTCAAAGAAGCTTCTAGCGATATACACCAAAAGTTATTGACTTGTCGTGCCGGTAGTACAACGACTTATTCACCAGACTAGTCAATCATTAATCCACAGATGCAGTGCGCTGCTCTTGAAACATCTTCGAAGTCAGCTATTAAAGCACACGCAAAACGGTATACGCCTTCTGATTAAACGTAAATACTTCGCCAACGCGTTTACCCAGCATCAGCTGACCAACCGGCGAAGCCGCTGATATAGCAAAAGCTGTAGTACCTGGAACATTAACCTGCCCTGCACTAATGGAAAGGTAGAACAAACCCTGATTAGTCTCCACCAGACTGCCATTTTTCACAACTTCAGACACCGGAACCTCAGCAAGGCTTTTTAGCAGTGCTAAATTCTGCTGTGCATCAGCAAGCAGCTTTTTGTTTCTAAAAATATCTTGCTGCATCATCTCCCTGGTGGTTTCAAACTTATCACCAGCACTGCTCTTGGTATCATCGTTACTGGCTTCCTGTGCCTGCGCTAGCGCAGTTTCTGCCGTGTCAATTCTTGCTTCAATAAACCGCAGACAAGCCTCGTATAAAGCTGCTTTTAATGCTTCCATATTACGCTTCAATCCATTTTACCTTCTGTGCCATCGGGGTTCTTTTA
This sequence comes from Pedobacter sp. UBA2067, assembly GCA_002333205.1. Lineage (GTDB taxonomy): Bacteria > Bacteroidota > Bacteroidia > Sphingobacteriales > Sphingobacteriaceae > Pedobacter. The sequence goes on along the minus strand of DDAD01000148.1, from coordinate 5,518 downwards.
GCCTCCGTAGCAGGTGCATTATGGTAGCCCATGTAGAATACACCATAAACTTTCTCGTTCTCCTCCAGCTCCAGGAAATCCTGCATCTTTGCTACAGGGCCTGGAGAGCTCCAATAAGCACCAATATTCATGGATTCAGCAGTAAGGGCCATATTTTGAACTGCACAAGCAAGCGCGGCAACTTCCTCCCACTCCGGCAAAAGCGCTGGATGTAGTTGTGCTTTAAGTACGATCACGCAACTTGACTGCTCGAACTTAGTCGCAAATGAGTCGTACTTCTTCTGCAGGAACAACTCCGCAGGTGTATTTTCCTTGTAAGCTTTGGCAAGCTCCTTTCCGAACCTGGTTTTGCCGTCTTTGCGGAAAACGGAGAACCTCCAGGGCTGTGTTAATTTATGAGTAGGCGCGTAGTTTGCGCTTTCCAGAATGGTTTCTATGGCTTCAAGAGAAATCTCCTCCTTGGTAAAACTTACCGGAAAAACACTTCTTCGTCTCTTTATAATGCTTTGTATTACTTCTAAATCTTTTTCCATAACGAGTAGCAAAGCTAACCAATTTCTGGTTATGCCGGAACCACCTCTGCTGCCAGCGTAAAAAGAATACTATCAGCCCTTTAGCCGTTTTATAAATTATGCCTACCTTTGCGGATATTTTCTATATATGATATCAGTATCCAATTTATCCCTGCGCTACGGTAAACGTACCCTTTTTGAAGACGTAAACCTTAAATTCACCCAAGGCAATTGCTACGGTGTAATTGGGGCCAATGGCGCAGGTAAATCAACCTTTCTAAAAATACTTTCTGGTGAAGTAACTCAAACTTCCGGCAGCATTGCCATTACCCCTGGTGAAAGAATGGCTGTCCTGAAGCAAAATCACTACGAGTTTGATGAATATTCTGTAATCGAAACGGTAATGATGGGACATACGGAACTGTATGCCATCATGAAAGAAAAAGATGCCATTTACCTGAAAGAAGATTTCAGCGATAAAGACGGCGAACGGGCAGGTGAACTGGAGAATCGTTTCGCAGAAATGGACGGCTGGAACATGGAGAGCAATGCAGCAACCATGTTAAGCAACCTTGGGATAAAAGAAGAAGACCATTATAAACTACTGAAAGAACTAGATGGTAATCAGAAGGTTCGTGTGCTTCTTGCACAGGCGCTTTTCGGTAACCCAGATATTCTTCTGCTGGATGAGCCTACCAACGACCTTGACATCGAGACCATTGCATGGTTGGAGAACTTCCTTGCAGACTATGAGAACATCGTATTGGTGGTTTCCCACGATAGGCACTTTCTTGATGCGGTATGTACACACATCGTAGATATCGATTTCAGCAAGATGAGTATCTACTCAGGTAACTATACTTTCTNNAGAACAAGAAACTGGAAGAAAAGGTTAAAGAACTTCAGGGGTTCATTCAACGATTCAGTGCGAATGCTTCAAAATCCAAACAGGCTACCTCACGTAAAAAGGCGCTTGATAAGATCGACATCTCTGAAATTAAAGCTTCGAGCCGCAAATACCCAGCAATTCTATTTAACAACCTTGGCCGTGAAGCAGGTGATCAAATCCTTCAGGTGGAGAACCTTTCACATAGTGCCAACGGCGAAGTGATGTTCAAAAACATCAACTTCATGGTAAATAAAGGTGATAAGATTGCTATTCTTTCTCAGAACAGCCTTGCAACCGCTGCATTTTACAACGTGTTAACCGGCAGAGAAAAAGATTACACCGGCGATTTCAAGTTTGGTATTACGATCAGCGTAGCTGATATCCCGAATGACAACTCACAGTACTTCGAAGGTAAAGACATGAACCTGGTTGATTGGCTACGTGAATATTCAAATACCGACCAGGATGAGCAGTTTGTAAGGAGCTTCTTAGGCAGGATGTTGTTCTCTGGAGAAGAGGTATTGAAAAACGTTAAAGTACTATCCGGAGGTGAAAAGATGCGTTGTATGTTCTCACAGATGATGCTTAAACACGCTAACCTGTTACTTTTTGATGAACCAACCAACCACTTGGACTTAGAGTCTATCACCGCGTTAAACAACGGTATGAAGGACTTCAAGGGCACCATTCTATTTACCTCACGAGATCACGCGTTAACAGAATCGGTAGCAACAAGAATCATTGAAATCACACCGAAGGGTACCATTGATAAAATGATGAGCTACGATGATTACATCAACAGCCCTGATGTGCAAGCATTAAGAGCAGAGATGTATAAATAAATGAACTACAGAATTGCCCGGTAACACCGGGAATATTCACCTAAAAAGAAAGGCTGCTCCGATGAGGAACAGCCTTTCTTTTTTATACCAATCCGTCTAAAGCATCAAGCTTAAAACAGTATTGCTATTATTAGTGACCTGAGTGGCCGTCAGCTCCGTGTGCGTGACCATGTGCCAGCTCTTCCTGAGTTGCTTCACGTACAGTAAGAATTTTACCAGAGAAGATCAGGTTTTTACCAGCCATAGGGTGGTTCAAATCTACTGAAATGGAATCTTCATGAACACCGGTTACACCAGCTCTGAAGTGATTACCTTCATTATCCTGAAGTGGGATGATATCACCAACAGCAGGAAGATCAACTTCTTTAAACATTTCTTTAGGCAAATCAGCGAAAGCACCTGGATCGATAGCACCATAGCCATCTTCAGCTGTAAGCTCAAAGCTATAATCATCACCAGCATTTAAGCCAGCCAAATGCTCTTCAAATTTCGGCAACATCATGCCAGTTCCGTACATAAAAACCAAAGCATTTTGCTCATCAGCTTTTTCTACAAAAACTTGTTGACCTTCTGCATTTGTGGTATGCAGTTCGTACGTTAATGAAACTACGGTGTTAGGTTTAATAGTCATTACAATCTTTTTTAGTTAATAAATTTTAGTGCTTCTTCAACTGTACTTACAGGCAGCTGACATGCTTTATTGCGGCAAATATAGATTTTTGTTTCTATGCTTTCTTTATTTCTTAACAATGGAAGGGTCGTATTTGTTCCTGCTAACATTATTTTGTTCGGTAAGTATATGGATGCGAGCGTCTTCAGCACAGGAGACTGATTCGTGCCAGTTATGGCAATCTCCGTGAGCCCATAAACCTCATTCAGCAGCTGGATGGCCCAATTCGAGTACGCAGAACCGTACGTTTTAATCTGCGGTAAAATCGCCGTCAGCATTGCCCGTGAACGTTCCGAGAAAACATCCTCATCGAAATATAAGCCCAACCTTTGAAGATTCTGGGCCATAACCGAGTTCGATGCAGGGATAACATTGTCCATCAGCTCATGTTTTCTGGCAATGAGCGTCTCCGCGGAATTTGGTGTATAAAAGAACATCGGTCCTGCAGGGTCGGTAAAATGTTCTATAACGTATTCCGTAAGAAGCTTCGCTTCATATAACCATGCCTCCACAAAATCCGCCTGATATAAACTGATCAGCGCATCAATCAAAAATGCATAATCATCCAGAAAAGCCTCAATGCTTGCTTTTCCGTTTTTGAAGTTACGGTAAAGACCACCGTTTCCGGTCCTCATACCAGCTAAGATAAAGCGTGCCGAAGCACTTGCCATCTCCAACCAGCGAGGTTCCCCGCCAATTACCGAAGCTTCAGCAAGCCCTTTTATCGCCATGGCATTCCAGGCTGTCAGGCACTTGTCGTCCAGGCCAGGTCTTACCCGACCTGACCTTTTCTCCATCAGCTTATCCTTGCTGCGCTGCAGGATCACTTGAAACTGCTCCGGCGTAAGCCCATTATCAGCGGCAAACACGGATGCATCCTGGCGTTTTATCAGGATGTTGGTCTCTTCCTCTTCCCAGTTTCCCTCAGCAGATACCTGGTAGTAGCTGTTGATTAATGCAGCATCAGAACCTAAAACGGCATCAATCTCCTCCTTATCCCAAACGTAAAACTTTCCCTCCACGCCTTCGCTATCGGCATCCAGTGCAGAATAAAAAAGCCCTTCCGGGGAAGTCATTTCCCGGGCAAGCCAGTCTGCCGTTTCCTGAATAACATGAAGGGATTGCTCGTCCTTAGTCAGCTGATAAGCTTCAGCGTACAGGCTGAGCAGCTGGCCATTGTCGTACAGCATCTTTTCAAAATGTGGCACATGCCAGTACTCATCCACGGAATACCTGGCAAAACCACCACCCAGCTGATCATAGATACCGCCGAAAGCCATTTTGTCTAGGGTAAGGAGCGCTGCTTTGAGTGTTTCCTGATGTCCGCTAAGCTGACTGAACCGTAACATAAAAAGCCAATTGTTCGGCAGCGGGAACTTCGGCGCAGCCTGATGGCCACCTTCCTTAAGATCGAACCTTTCCACCCAGGGGTTCACAATTGCCTGAAGTTGTGCCACGTCAAAAGGCTCTGGAAATACATTCGGAACAATCCGCTCCGCAGCAACAATCCCTTCGGTAAGCCGGTCAGCATATTGAACCGCTTTCGCAGGTTCATTCGCCCAGAGCGCCGCAACTTGCTCCAGAATATTCATCCATTCGCCCTTCCTGAAATAGGTGCCTCCGTAGATCGGCCGCTGGTCAGGCAAACAGATGCAGTTTAGCGGCCATCCCCCGCTGCCGGTCATCAGTTGTACCGCAAGCATGTAGATCTGGTCAATATCTGGCCGCTCTTCGCGGTCTACCTTCACGCAGACATAATGTTTGTTCATCACTGCTGCAACCTCCTCCAGCTCAAAACTTTCCCGTTCCATCACATGACACCAGTGACAGGCAGAATAGCCAATACTCACCAGCAGCAGCTTATTTTCCGATCTTGCTTTATCTAATGCCTCTGGCCCCCATTCATACCAGTTTACCGGATTGTGGGCATGCTGCAACAGGTATGGCGACGAGGCATGGATCAGTTTATTAGGTTCCGCTTTCATAAAATAAAGGTAAAGAGATAATTGCTACTTTTAGGGAAAGACCTATAGAATGAAGATTACATCGATTGATATTTACCGCTTCAGCATCCCAATGGAGCCCTTTGTTATTGCCACCGGCACCATGCACTTCG
>DDAD01000148.1:0-454 GCA_002333205.1 Pedobacter sp. UBA2067 | reverse complement strand
TGGAGAATGTTCCGCCTTCCCAATGATCGTTGGCGAAACCCAGGATACCTGCATCATCATGGCACAGCTCTTTGCCAAACAGCTAATCGGGAAAGATCCACTTGAAATTCCTGACCGTATGGACGACCTGCTTGCCGCCGCGGCGCACAACAGCACCATTAAAAGCGCATTTGACATGGCCTTGTTTGATATTGCCGCAAAAGACGCAAAGTTGCCTTTATACAAGTTTCTTGGTGGACATCATAAAACCGTAGAAACCGATATGACCATCGGGATCAACACACCCAAAAAAATGGCTGAAGCCGCTGTGAAGATCAGAAACCAAGGCTGTAACTTCTTAAAGGTCAAGCTTGGTAAAAACCACCTGGAAGACATTGAACGCGTAAAGCAGATCCGCGAAGCTGTTGGTCCGGAAATGAAAATCCGTCTGGATGCCAACCAAGGCTGGGACTTC
>DDAD01000030.1:6781-6982 GCA_002333205.1 Pedobacter sp. UBA2067 | reverse complement strand
TTGTGATGACCTTCAGTTTTAGCGCCTGCTGAAGTTCAGTTGCATGTACCATGCCAGCAGCCACAATGCTGTACATCTTTCCAGCTGTAACTGTTAAATTCTTCAGTGTAGCCAGCACCTCGCCAGTTGTCTTACGCTTAATTACCAGGTTGTAAGGTTTAGGATCAATGCTGATGAATTCACTGGCACCTTTGAATGCTT
>DDAD01000030.1:0-6743 GCA_002333205.1 Pedobacter sp. UBA2067 | reverse complement strand
CCACGCTGTTGGCGGTTGTAAATTTCAATACATTGGAGCCGGGAGTGATGTTAAAATAAGGGGAGATTGTACCAAGGAAGGGTAGAGCACCTTTCGTGTTTACCGGTGTGCTAATTTTATTGATATATACGTTGTAGGTGCCATGATTAGGAGCGGCATTCACGACCATCAGTCCAGAGATAGAGGGGATTTCTGTCTCATTTTTTGAACATGCACTAAATGACAATGCAAATGCAGTAAGTAAGAAGGCTGCCGCTATCCGGCTGATCCTGTTCGGGTAAAGCTTTGTAAAAATTCTCATCTGTTAAATTTTGTTTAAAAATGTAATGATAAATAGCTGCCGTTAATACGGGCCGAGCGTCGTAAATGCTACACGCAAAGATTTAATTTTCAAGCTTAATAAGCCGTTAAAAAACGTTAAATCATTAATCAGCCAGAATTCGAATGGATAAAAATCATTTTAATAGAACTGAATGCGCTAAATATAAAAATGTAAGCCGGTGATTATTTGGGGCTTCCGTTTGGGACAGAATAATTTTTCATTTTTTTTCTTAGTGTATTTTGTACACTAAGAAAAACGTATTATATTTGTATCAGCAAACGAGGTATAATAACCTCCATGATTTGAAATTACAAACCTGGTGCATAATTGATCATCAATTTACATTAGGATTTAAAGGAAAACCCGTTCATACANNCTTTCAGTTGGATGAACGTCTCCGATTACACTATCTGATTGTTCAACTTGAGGTGCCGGTTTTTGATTATCATCCGTGATCTGTTTTTCTTGCTTTGACTGGTCCTGGTCATTATGCTCAATATTTTCCATAGGTTTCTGTTTTTTATAGTTCAACAAGCTCGAAGACATATTGTTTAGTTCAGTTCAGGCCATGACATTGTCAGAATAAACCATTTTCGGGACTGAACTTTCACTTTGACTTAAAAGGTAAGATGCAAAGCATATATTTGTTGCTTATATCTATACACTTCCAGAATTAATGCAATATGACTCGATTTCCTGGCAACGTGCCTGGGAATACCCTGCTTTTCGTATTAAGCTGATTTCAGGCTTAATAATCCTCGCCGGAATATTGGTGTTTGTCCCCGACTTTTTTCTTTTTATACAAGTAAGAGAAGGTATCCTGCTCAACGACTGGGTTCTTAACGCACTCCCTGTAAAAGATGTTTCGCCATACATATTTCTGATGCTTTATCCTTTTATGGCATTGATGATATGGCGTATGGTCGAAAAAACGATCTTTTGCATCACCGCATTGTGGGCCTATATTTTCCTGTGCCTGGGACGTATGGTGACCATTTTTCTAATTCCGCTAGAGCCTCCGATCGGTATCCTCCATCTGGAGGACCCATTTTCTGTGTTTTTCTATGGCACTGAATTGATCACTAAGGATCTTTTCTTTTCGGGCCATACGGCTACCTTATTTCTGATCGCGCTATGCCTTGAGAAGAAATGGGAAAAGTATATGGCCTTTGCTGCTACGGCAGTTCTTGCGGTATTGCTTATGGTTCAGCGTGTGCATTATACGGCCGATATTCTTGCAGCGCCGGTATTTAGTTATTTATTCTGGTTATTGGGTAAACGCGTCGCAAAGATATAACACCATATACGTTAGCTTATTTGATATGTACGGTAGGTAACTACCTGATCTTCAATATGTGCGTTTTTCACTTTGCTGTGGATTAAACTTTGTTAGCGATTTCGCAAAGCGAAGTATTATGATGCAATCTGGTAAAAAGACGGTCTATTGGGTGTCTGGAATAATTTTGTTTTTAGCGCTTGGCGGTTATTTTGGATGGCGATATGTTAGAAATGACCTTTCTAAGCCTAATTCTAAAGTAGAGCGTAAACTCAGTGAAACATTTGTAGACATGATTACGGAAGCAAGCGACAGCTTATACCGCGTATCGTTCTCTAAATTCGACATCAATCTCGATTCTGGAAAGGGGAAGATCAGCAACTTTAGGATCTTGCCTGACAGTACTGTACTCGCCCGACTTGTTAGGGAGAATCGTGCACCAAATAACGTCCTTCGTATGGAGGTTCGTACAATGGTGATCGCGGGACTGAAGGTTGAGCGCGGTAAGCAGGGTATGCGCATGAATACGGCACGTATGCTGATAGACAGTGCAGATATTCGCGTGCATAATAAGCTTCGCACTTATAACAGCGCACAAACGGAGGATAAACATAGCCGCTTGTTTTCGCTTTTAGAGAGTTTGCTTAAGATGTCCAATATTCAAAGTACATCTATGCGCAACTTTACTTTTGTTTATGTTAATCAAAACTATGATGAGCCGAAACGCACGTCCATTAAAAACATCAATGTAGATTTGTCGGGCCTTGCAGCTGTAGAAAGGGACTCCGCCGGTCGAAAAGGTACCCTGATCAAAGTGCAGGCTTATCGCTTGGCAACACGTGACAGCCTCTATTACCTGAATGCTAATGAAATCGCCTTTCTTCCAGATAAGAGAAGAGCGACCATCAAACGACTGGAGCTAACACCAAGATTAAGTCGCAACGCCTTTTACCAGAAAGTGAAGCATGCAAAAGAGCGCGTTTACATCTTGAAAAAGGATGTGGAAATGAACCATATTGATTTGGATCGTTTACTAAGTAAACAACAATTGCATATTGGTAGCATGAATGTCGGCTACAGCATGGTAGAGGTTTATAATAATTACAATTACACCCGGCGTCTGCCCAAGCGTAGGTCAAATCCTTACCCAAATCAACAACTTCAGCTGCTTGCTTTCGATATGACGATTGATACTATGAGGATTCGAAATGCTGATACTTACTTCAAAGTATTGGCAATGAAATCAGATAAACTATCTAGCCTGGACATCAATAACTGTGGCGGCGAGATCTACAACATCACCAACAACAAGGAGGCTATCGCAACAAATAAGTACATGTTTGCTACAATGCGCTACAAGATGATGGGGGCGGCGGAAACTAAGTCTGACATGAAGTTCAATCTGGCCGATCCTAACGGTGCTTTTAGTTCCACGGTGCGCATGGGATCCGTAGATGCCAGGGTATTGAACCGTTTTGCAAGGCCCTATGCGCTTATGGCTGTGAAATCTGGAAAGATCAACAAGATGTACTTCCATATCGATGCTAACGAGCACTATGCAAAGGGAAAGGTTGATCTCTATTACCAGGATATGAAATACGCCGTTTTAAAGAAGGATGACGAGGAAAAGGTGATTAAAGAACGAAAGCTTGTTTCTGCCTTAAGTAATTTGATGCTTCCGAATGATAATCCTACTAAGGGAGGTAAGTTTAAGAAAGGTCCTATAAACATTACTCGTCCACCAGATATGTCATTTTTTGGTTTGTTGTCTAAGGCGATGCTTGATGGTATGAGCTCAAGTACAACGGGAATGGAGCAGCGGAAGAAACAGCCGGAAAGCAATATTATTCTTGAAGCCGGAGAAGCGATTACTGGTGGCTCGGGAAAAAAGGCTGAGAAGAAGGAGCGATAAAATGATGTTAAAGGTCAACCTTGAATTTCGCACGCAATCCCCATTTCGGCACATTAGGATGATCCAGGTAGTTGAAGCGCCTAACCAGATCAAGTCGTAGGAACTTAAAAACATTTCCAAGTCCAAGGCTACCTTCCACGTAGGGCACATTGCCGAAAGTATAGGTTGTTTTCTGTCCCAGGGCATTGGTCTGGAATTGCAACAAGGAGCGATCAAGGTCTGGATTGTTCTCATCCCGAACACCTCCGTACACAGCCTTCAAAGAGGCATGCTCTCGCAGTTGCAGACGTTTTAGAAGTGGTATTTTGTTGAGGAAAAAGCCTCCGAATCCATGGTCGATGTTGATGCTTGCGTAGTGATCGCTTACGAATTCCAGAAAGTTCATCATGTTGTAAGCGTTTATCTGATAGGCATAACTTTGATTGGCTTTATGGATGGCAAGCAGGGGGTAAGGTACTTTATTGAATATGTATCCACCTTCTACTTTAAGGTCTGTGATGCCCAGTTGAGAGAGATAGAATCGCTTGTCGATCGTTCCATAGAGATTGTGATAGTCATATTGACCTCCAAGTAGCCCCTTGAATCCCGCAGCATATCGGAGATTGAAAATCGGATATTTGTTGTTTACGGCCACTCGGCTGCGTTTACCTTGGTAGAATTTCTCCTGAGGAGCATACCGCATGGAAAGGTTGATCTCCGAGCTTGTAATTGCATTTACAATTTCGTTGTTGCCGTTGAAATACTGCAGCGCCATAGCAGGCCGCTGTGTCCAGCGCCGGAAGCCCAGATTGAATGAAAATCTATTCTCAAACTCCTGGATGTATTCGAACTTGTAGAAGTCGTCATACAGAAAGCGATTGTTTATGCCTCGTCTGAACGAAGAGATAAAGTCATCCTCCGTATTGCCCCTTAGTTCCTGGCCGGGGGCATAAGTGTCGCGCTGCACGCTGGCACGCAGAAAGCTTTGAGGATAGGTATAAATGGATTTATTATTTAATGAATAGGCAACACTTGCAAGCCCCTTCCAGCTTTCATCTTTAAAACCATAACCGACATATCCTTCCAGAAAGTACCGTGTGCTAAATGCCGTTGTTGTTCGGCCTCCAAGACGCAGTTTCAAGCCTTCTAAACTATTAAAACTGTAAAAGGTGTAAATTGGACCAACTTCGAATAATCCCGCATTATAATAGCCGTTGAATAAAATACCCGCAACGGTCATCGCTCTTTTAAAAGGTTTGCTTTTCCCCAGAGAATCGATGTTGCTGTAAATTTTTAGCGTGGAATCGGGTACCTGCTCGAGCCGGTTTCGAGACCAGAAAACATCTGACCGGTTATATGCACCAGGCTCTATAGCCAGCTTTTTTCCGGTAAATACACTATCTGGGTTAGCAATCTCTGTCTCCAGTTGATCGATCACCTGTGTTCTCTGCCCAGTGAATCCGCGACCTTTCTGCTGACTTATCCCAAAATCGACGATCATATTGCTTTTATGCAGGTAGTATTTTCTATCGGGTAGTTGACTGAATTCCTGGGTGAGTTCTACTCCGCGGACAAAGTTCAGGTTTGCCTTGTTGCTGATGGTAATGAATGCCTTGTTCAATGCATAACTACCGTCGTCTGCAATGTATAGCTTGCCAGCTAGCAGCAGGTCGGCTGCATTTCTTGGCATGAATGATAATTCAATAACCCTTGTCGATGAGGTGTTTATAGTATCTGTAATGAAGAATTTGTAGAAGGTAGGTGCTAAAGCTGAAATTGGGCTCAGAAACTGTGTGGTTGCAATTAAGATGTTATTGTCGTACAAGTTTACATCCTCGTACATTCTTTCCAGATAAGTAGCAATTCCTTGATTATCTATAACAAGGCTATCAAACTTGACCTGCTTATTTGCCAGGAGAACCTTTTNNACTGGTAGTTTCTGAAAATCTTTTTGTTCCGGTAGTTTGCTCCTAAGTTGCTTATTGACACTTGTAGTCTGTCATACTGCCTGTAACTGAGTTGTGGAAAGTTCTCCATCCGGTTACGATCCTTATGTTCAATAACTTTTCGAATGAGCTCTACGGCAGGGTTATTCTTGTTGCGGTATGGGCCGTGTTTTGCGGTTGTAATGTTTACTTCCTTAAGGCTTTGTGTATCTTCTTCTAAGCGAAGGGTTAGTGCTTGTTCGGTTCCGGGTTTAATGTTGATAGTCAGGGTACTAAATCCAATATAGTTAAACTGAACTTTAGATGCAGTAGCCGGACCTGCGAGCTCGAATTGTCCCTGGTTATTGGTCTTTGTCGCTGCTGGTGTACCGATCATGGATACCGTTACATAAGGCATCGGGCGACCCGTAGATGCTTCTGTAACCGTTCCTGTTACTTTAGTGGTTTGCGAGAACAGGCTCCCGGAAAACAGAACCAGCAGGAAGGTTAAAACAGCGATATTTCTAACCTGAATAATCACCATTAATTAACCTTTTTTCAGAAAGGCAGTCTTTAAAACGACCCGCATTTTTTCTGCCTTACATTCAACCTCTGCATCATCGTCAGTAAGGCGAATATTTTTGATGACGATTCCTTTTTTGAGGGTGATAGAAGTTCCTTTTACTGGTAAACTCTTGATTAGAATGACTGAATCTCCATCTTTCAGGAGATTTCCGTTGCTATCTTTTACTTCCATGTTGCTGATTAAATTCTTTTTCGCTAAGAATTTGCAAGATTACAGCTAAAAAAGCTAAATGCGTTACCTGAACAGTAAATTAAATATTAAAAGTGTAAAATCTCCGATCGGTTGTTCTATAAAGCTAAAATTACATAGTAATGGTTTTTGTGGCCTGGTTTTTATTGTAAATTTGCTCAAAAAAGAATACTGTGACGCGTACTAAAAATAAATCTGATAAGACTGTAGATGTTGTATTAATCGGCGCCGGAATCATGAGTGCAACCTTGGGTGTAATGCTTAAGGAACTTGAACCAGGATTAACGGTTGAAATTTTTGAAAGACTGGATGTCGCTGCGGCGGAAAGCTCTGATGCCTGGAATAATGCAGGTACCGGGCACTCGGCCTTTTGCGAGTTGAACTACACACCGCAGAAGCCTGATGGATCGGTTGATACCGCGAAAGCCGTGTCAATTGCTGAATCTTTTGAAGTATCAAAGCAATTTTGGTCCTACCTGGTTCGATCGAAGCTGGTAGATTCGCCTGAAAACTTTATTCGTAGCATTCCACACATGAGTTTTGTGTGGGGCGAA
>DDAD01000026.1 GCA_002333205.1 Pedobacter sp. UBA2067 | reverse complement strand
TCATTCCGTCTATGAAGACGTTTGCAGCATTGATGGCCTGGTAGCCATCTTCCCAGATCTCCTGCACCTCTTCTGTAGTCGTAACGGTGAGCAGCTGGTAGGTAGTAGCAGCCGCAGCAGCGTTCAGGTTGGTTGAAATGAAATCCCCGGCACGGGCCTCACTGGCAACAAAGTAAAAAGAACCAAGGAAGTCGCCCGCTTTAAGCCTGAAGTAAATACCATTTACCTGGGCCTGGATACGCTCTGCTGTAGAAAATGCATCAACATCTGTAATCAGAGTTGAAGGTTGTGGGTTCAGATACTCGCTGCGTTTACAAGCGGGTAAAAGGGTTAGTCCCGTACCTGCAAGAAGTACTAGTCGCAGGCTGTATTTATATAGAAATGATCTCTTAATCATCTTGTTTTAAGTTTGGTGTTTGAAATTGATGTTTACAGGGAAATAATTAGAAGCCAAAGTTTAACCCGAGAACAATGGTTCTTGCATTAGGACTCTGGTTCTTGTCGATACCCTGTCCGATAGCACTGTTCGCGTTGGTTGTTACCTCTGGATCTACCCCGGAGGACTTGGTTAATAACCACAGATTTTGTCCGCTTACAAATACCCTCGTGTTCGTCAACTTGAATTTACTGATGAAAGATGAAGGCAGGTTATAGGACAACTGTGCACTTTTTAATCGCAGGAAGTCAGTTGAACTCACGTTGATGTCAAGCGGCATAGTGTTACCATTGGAAACGTTATCGCCATTGATCACTCTTGGAATATCGGTCTGCTGTCCCGGTTGTTGCCATCTGCGCAGCATAGCCACTTCATTATTCCAGAAACGGTTATCACGAAGCGAACCTTGGGTACCGTTGATCATATGACCACCGAGTTGATAGGTCAGCAAGATGTTCAATTCAAATCCTTTGTAGTTGAATACGTTGGATAGACCACCGAAAAGTTTAGGTGCAGACTGTTGGTAGATCACCGCATCAGATGAAGGTGTAATGGCTGGCGCCTGAGTATTGTCCTCGTACGACCATTGATAAGGTGATGGAGCGCCTGCTCCTGCAACATGCTGGTAAAAGACTTTTCTTCCGGACTGATCTATGAAAATCCTGCGACCTGTCGCTGCATCAACACCGCCGGTACGAACGGCATATAACATACCTGCAGAATATCCTGGCAAGGTGATCGTCAATGCATCGTTTGTTCCAGTGATGATGCTAGGAACCCCTTCCGCAAGGTCAAGCACCTGGTTTTTGTTGGTTGTGAGGTTGAAGTTTGCATTCCAGCTAAAATTCTCCTTGCGGATTGGTGCGCCACCAATGGAAAACTCAATACCCTGGTTGTACATCCTGCCCACATTCTGCATAATGGAGTTGTTGTTCGAGTTAGGAATACCTACTGACGGTGGCAGAGGTACGCCGAATATCAAACCGTCGATATTATTTCTGTAGTAAGCCAACTCACCGGTGATCTTGTTGCCAAATAAGCCGAAGTTTACCCCTACATCTGTTTTCTTACTGGTCTCCCAACGCAGGTCTGAGTTACCTGTTGCAGAATATATCAATCCTGATTGCCCGCCATATAGTGCTGCAGAATAGGTATTGATGGCACCGAAATCGCTCAGGCCTCCAACGTTACCTACTTTACCATAACTGGCGCGGAACTTTAAGCTGTTCACCACATCTTCTAAACCGGCTTGCGACCAGAAACCTTCTTTAGCAACATCCCATCCGGCAGAAAAGCCCCAGAAAGTACCTTTCTTGTTATTCGCGCCTAAAGCAGAATACTCATCAACACGGTAATTACCCGTTAAGAAATACTTCTGCTGATAATTGTATTGTAAGCGGGTGAAAAGTGAGAAAAGATAGTTGTCAAATACACTGTTCGCAGTATTGTTGAGAAACACGTTTTGCCATCCGCCCTGAATGTTGCTGTATAAAGGGTCGGTTTGACCAGTTACCCGAACACCAAATTGGTTGCCGTTGGTTTTCTGCTCTTCCTCTCCTAATAGGAAATTGAAGCTATGATCGCCAAAGCGCTTATCTGCAGACAAGGTGTTGGTCCAGACCCAGCGTTCACGTCGCGATTGCACACTTGCACTGGCACCATTGGTAGAAATTGCCTCACCGGTAAGTGGACTGAAGTAGTTTTCGAAGGTTACGTAGCGGTAATCAATACCGTAGATGGATTTGAATGACAACCAGGAAAGCGGCTTGATTTCCACGTAAGCATTGGATTGAATGCTATTTACCCGATTGTTTGAATAATTATGATCCATCGACAAAACAGGGTTGTAGAAGCCCAGACGTGATTGACCTGACAAGTGACTTGCATTATCCTGAAGACCAAGGTATCCAGCTGTTGTGGTGTTGTATGTTCCATCTGCATTGAATGGACCTACAATTGGTGCACTGATTAATGCAAGCCTCGCCATACCTCCGGAAGCGGACTGGTTACCTCGGGAGCCATTTGACATGGCAGAAGCATTAAGCTCGTTGTTATAGTTAATCTTAGCGCCAATGCTTAACCAGTTGGTTGTTTTATTATCTATATTGAAGAGTGCAGACTTACGGTTGAAGTCCGTTTTACGGAAGATACCCTCCTGATCGGTATAGCCCACAGAAGCATAGTACTTGGTAGACTCCGTTGCGCCAGAAATATTGACGTTGTTGAAGGTAGATATACCAGTGCGATAGATATGATCATACCATCGGGTGTCTACACGGTTGCCGTTTGCATCCAATGAAAAGTCGTAGTAATTTGTTGTTGGATTGAAGGTTCCTTCATTCCGCAGACCCTCGTTTTTGAGCTCTACATATTGCTCCGCATTCAGGAGCTTTGGCAAATTAGCTGCAGTATTAAAGTTCATCGTGCTGGAGAAATTCACTTTCGCTTTTCCCATTCGGCCCTTCTTTGTGGTTACGAAAACGACGCCGTTAGCAGCACGGCTTCCATATATACTGGTTGCAGCAGCGTCTTTAGCAATATCAATACTCTCAATATCAGCTGGGTTGATAGACGAAAGTGGATTGTTTGAGGCATTACCAATACCTGATTCTTCCTCGCCGGTGAAACTCGGCACCCCATCAATCACTACCAAAGGATAAGAACTTAAGGACAACGAGTTCGTACCTCGGATACGGAAAACTGGTGGTTCATTTAGGTTTCCAGAATTCACGGTTACGTTTACGCCTGAGGCTCTTCCGCCGAGGGCACCTTCAAAACTCGTTACAGGTTGTTCTGCAAGGGCACTTCCTTTTACACTGGAAATACTACCGGTTACCTCCGACTTCCGCTGGGTACCGTAACCAATAACTGTTACCTCAGCAAGATCTGATTTATTAGGTTGCAAAGAAACATTCATGGTCGCAGCTGCTTTCAGCTCCCGGGAATCATAACCGATAAAAGAGATCACTAGCACCGCATCGGAACTCACCCCTTTAAGGCTGAAGGTACCATTACTGTCGGTCATGGTACCTTGTGGACTACCTTTGACCTTTACAGATGCCCCAGGAAGTGGGCTACCTCTTTCATCAAGTACCCGGCCGCGAATGTCAATGGGCGGCTTAGCAGCATGGAGTTTTGAAGACAACTTTGTTTCTGGAAGCAGCGCAGGAAATGAGTGACTTCCTGTACTTGCGTTTACATCTGGTATTCCAATGTTAATTGGACTTGCATTGGCGTTCGCCTGAAGGAAAGTAAAAGTTAAAGCAAATAGTAGTTTGTTTTTGTAAAGTTTAAGTTTAAAGGTAGGCGTTAATATCTTGTGCTTAAAACAGCAGTTCAACCTTTGGTAAGGCACATTAAAATTCATACTTCATGTAGTTTAGGGGATTATTCAGTTACGTGGTTTGTTGAAGAGGCATTAAGTGTGTGTGCTTATTTTATTTTAGTTCTTTACATAGGCAATCATATTTCTGGTTAACAATTCGATTCTGGCAAAGCACCCATCGTGATCTACCTCTACTTTTGCACGGCCGGAACTATCCTTTTCGGGAAAAGTATAGGCAGTTTTCTTCCATTCCGACCGTTTTCATGAACTGTCGGCGTAAATATTGGATCAAATTTGATGGAACGAGTGCTGTTGCTTAACTGAAATGTAAATTAGAAAGATTTTGAGTAACATTTTCATAATAATTTCGTTACGAAAAGCTAATTTTTCAATGTTCAGGCGAAATTGATGAGACATTATCAAGAATGGCCGAACAATTTTGCCACTTTCAACATTTTTGTACAGCGGTTTTAACCTGAAAATTCAACCTATTCAAAATAAAAGCGCCCGTCAGGTATCTGGCAGGCGCTTATTCATGAAGTCTATTCGATCTGTTATTTCTTTTTAGNNAGGCATGTGATACAATTCTGGTTCCGGGTCTTAGTTTTAAAATCTTTGGGCGCAGTTCCATGTTAACCGTTGGCAACAAATACATGGTGATTACGGTAGCTTTACTTAGGTCCGTAGTGAACAAGTTCGCATTAACGAACTTTACCTTATCAGTTACGCCTGCAGCTTTCGCATTCGCATTAGCCTCTGCAATCCTTTCCGGATCAATATCATAACCAATAGCGGTGACACCGTAGTTTTTCGCCGCAGCAACCACAATCCGGCCGTCACCACAGCCGAGGTCGTAAAGTACATCGCCTTTTTTAAGGTTTGCCAGCTTCAACATCCCTTCAACTACTGCAGGTCTGGTGGGTACATAGGGCACATCAAGGGCCGGCTTCATCTGAGATTGTTGTGCCATAGCCAGATTTCCCGCCGCCGTTGCGACGACCAAGACAACTAATAGTTTTACTGCTTTCATGATTCTTTGATTTAGGTTAGATATTCGGTTGATTTAATTCCAACTTCGGTACCGCCTGAAAGAACATTTGCAAAAGGAAGCCCACGATTAGCACACCAATACCAACGAGGGCACCAACACCTGTATACATCAAGCTGGAGTATAATAAGTAAGCACTGCTTAGACAGAAAATTGCGGGGAGAACAGGATATAACGGAACCCGAAATGGCCTGTGAACCTCCGGAGCCTTCCTGCGGAGTACAAAAAGAGATATCCCTACAAGCAGAAAAAAGAACCAGAATACGGGCGCGGTATATTCTANNCGCGCCAGTGAAGATGGTTGCATTCACAGAGGTCAACGCAGAGAACGCCACCAGAATTCCGATAAGCCAAACACCTGTTGGGCCCCATACTTGTCTAAGCAGATCTACCCCTACCGCGTCCGAGCTCGCCATTGCCGCGTGGCCCAAAGCCCGACTAAAAGCAAGATTTACAAGCAAGTAAATGACCGTAATGATTAGAATACTGATCATGAGCACCCGCGCCATACCGCGCTTACCTGATTTCAGTTCTGCAGAGATGTAAGCTGCCTCGTTCCATCCACCGAAGGTGAGCAACACAAAGACCATGGCCAGCCCAACAAAACTGCCTGCATCCGAAGGCGCGGTTGCCGCAGAGGGTTCTACAGCTATCACCTCCACCGCGGCAGGTGCAATAAAGAGACCAACAATTACCACGAGCAGCGCACCGGCAACCTCGGTGGTGGTAAAGATCTTCTGAGCTAATGTGCTCATTTGGATGCCCGCGATATTGATCCCTGTTAGTATAATCACAATCAGGGCAGCATAAATCACGGAAGAATAGGTTCCGAGGCTGAAAACTTGTGAGAGGTAATCACCGAAGATATAAGCCAGTACAGCAATAGAACCAGTTTGAATGATACTCATCCTCGCCCAGGCAAAAAGAAAGGCCAGCCGTTTACCATAAGCACGACTTAGAAAATGGTAGTCCCCACCCGTATTCGGAAAAGTTGTGCTCAGCTCGGCGTAACATAGTGCCCCGATCAAAGATACCAAGCCACCCAAGACCCAGGCCAGCAGAAACATCGTTTCGGAGTTGGTGTTCGCTGCCACTAAAGAGGGCGTCCGGAAAATGCCGGCCCCAATGACAATACCAACGATAATGGCAACAGCATCAATTACGCTGAGTTGCTTGGCAGGCTGTTGCTGTGGTGTAATNNCATTATGGAATAAAAATCATCATTTAAACTGATTAACAACAACTTAGAATATACATATTTTAAATTGAGGTATATTCCGAATGTACAGTGCCTAAGCGTATCGTGTGCTACAACAAAAAAGCGCTTGCTCCAAATGAATGGAACAAGCGCTTCATATTTATTAAGGCTGTTGCTACTACATGCGTTCCGGCACAGTGATACCCAACAACCGCATACCTGCTTTTAGAATATTTGCAACCACAGCACTCAGGTTTAAACGACGTTGTCTCATCTCTGCATTTTCCTCCTTAATAATCGGTGGAACTTCGTGATAGAACTTATTGAACATCTTCGCAACCTCATACAGGTAATTGGCAAGACTCGCAGGACTGAATCCTTTTGCCGCTATCGCAATCTCTGCAGGGTACTTTGCTAACAGCATGATCATTTCCAACTCGGTGTTGGAGAGTGCAAGATCTGCGGTGGTCGTCGCTGCTGACGTATAACCAGCCTTATTTAATAGTGACTTAATCCTGGCATGGGTGTACTGAATGAACGGCCCTGTGTTACCTTGAAAATCAATAGACTCCGCCGGATCAAACAATAAGCGCTTTTTAGGCTCTACCTCCNNCCAATGTTATGATATAAGGTTTCCTTTTCTTCTTCAGAGAAGTCGTTGATTTTACCCAGCGCTTCTGTCTTTTGCTTTGCAGTTTCAATCATCTCTTTTACAAGATCATCAGCATCTACAACGGTACCTTCCCTCGACTTCATCTTGCCATTTGGCAAATCCACCATTCCGTAAGACAGGTGATGTAGGCCTTTAGCCCAGGTCTTACCCAGTTTTTCCAAAATCAGGAACAACACCCTAAAATGGTAATCCTGTTCATTCCCAACCACGTAGATAGACTCATCCATTGCGAAATCGTCATACTTCATCTGTGCGGTACCCAGGTCCTGCGTAATGTACACAGAAGTACCATCCGCTCTTAGTACCAGCTTTTGATCGAGTCCGTCTTCCGTAAGGTCAATCCAAACAGAACCATCTTCCTTCTTAAAGAAAACACCTTTAGACAGGCCTTCTTCTACCGTGTCTTTACCTAAAAGATAGGTATTGCTTTCATAGTAGTATTTATCAAAATCTACACCCAGGTTTTTGTAACTCACAGCAAAACCATCATACACCCAGCCATTCATTTTGCTCCAGAGATCCTTCACTTCAGGGTCACCGTTTTCCCAAGCCAACAACATGGCTTGCGCTTCCTTGATCAAGGAGGCATTTTTCTTAGCTTCCTCTTCCGTCTGCCCTGCTGCTTTGAGCGCATCAATTTCTTTTTTGTATTCCTTATCGAAGATCACATAGTACTTTCCAACCAGGTGATCGCCTTTAATGCCAGAACTTTCAGGCGTCTCCACGTTGCTCCATTTCTGCCATGCAAGCATTGACTTGCAGATGTGGATACCACGATCGTTTACAAGGTTTACTTTAAACACTTCAGCCCCATTCGCTTTTAGCAGCTCTGAGACGGAGTAACCTAAAAGGTTGTTCCGCACGTGGCCCAAATGCAAGGGTTTATTGGTGTTTGGCGATGAATATTCCACCATCACCTTTTTACCGCTGGATGGGATAATGCCGAAGTCGGGCTTCAGCACTTCATTGTTAAAAAGCTTCAACCAGTAAGCTTCAGAGATGCTCAGGTTTAAGAAACCCTTGATCACGTTAAAGCCTGTAATATCCTCCACATTTTCCTGTAGGTAGGCACCAAGTTCGTTCGCGGTAACTTCGGGCGACTTCTTGGAGAAACGTACGATCGGGAAAACCACTATGGTTAGTTGACCTTCAAACTCCGGGCGGGTATCCTGAAGAGAAATCTGGCTTTCAGGAAGCTCCTGATTATATAATGCTTTAACTGCAGCATGCGTTGCAGCAATGATATGTTGTTCTATATTCATAATTCTAGTCGTTTCTGAAAGCGTTAGTCACTTTCACTAATATTTCGAAGGCGTGCTCAGCCATCTGGTTTTCTCGATCGAGCGTCGGATTTACCTCTACCATCTCGAAGCAGCAAACTTTGGGACTGGTGACCATCCTTGACAGCATAATGCCTGCTTCACGTTCCGTTAAACCACCGGCAACCGGCGTTCCGGTACCGCGGGAGGAAGTGGGATCCAGTGCGTCTACATCAAAGGATAGCAGGATCATATCGCAATGATCCAGGTACATCATCGTTTCAATCACAACCCGTTCAACCCCTCTCTTCCGAACCTCCGCCGTGCTGAACATCTTTACGTTGTTCTTCCGCAACAGGTAATCTTCAGGTTTTTCAGTGTCGCGCACAGAAATTAGTACCAGGTCTTCATATTTGATTTTCGGTGCAATATTACCTACATTTTTTAGCTGATACCAATAATTTATGGTTTCCTGGTCCAATTGGTTCACTTTAGAGTTCAGATTATCTTCATCCAGCGAGATGGCTAATGGCATTCCATGCATATTTCCAGAAGGCGTGGTAT
>DDAD01000128.1:3601-5718 GCA_002333205.1 Pedobacter sp. UBA2067 | reverse complement strand
GTAATGGTTACCTCTGTATCCGGATTGTAATCTGACTGATATAATCGGTTGGTTTTTTCGGTTACCAAAGACCTCAATGCAGGTACCCCCGCCATTGGCGCGTATTGATTATAGCCTTTTTGCATATAGTCCGTAACCATTGCAATGAGTTGTGGATCTGTATCAAAGTCGGGAAATCCTTGGGATAAATTTATTGCCTGATGTTCTTCTGCTAATTTCGTCATTACAGAGAAGATGGTATTGGCTGTACCGGGTAGCTTAGAGTTTATAGGTATCATGTATTGCGAAAATAGCAAATATCGGCGCAAAAAAAAGCCGGTCGGAACCGGCTGCTCAAAAATGTGATACTATTTATGCATTTTGTACACTATCATTTAAATCATCAGATGCCTGTTTGATATCCGACTTTGCATCTTCCTTATAGGCTTTAAATTCCTGATTCAAATCACTCGCTTTTGATTTTACGCGCTCTACTGTACGATCTTTAAGATCTACCAGATCATCTTTTCCTGAAACGATCTTTTCTTTTACAGATTGATATTTGTCCTTTAGATCTCCGGTAAAGTCGTTCGCCTTGTCAGAGATCAGCGTTCTGGTTTCTTCTCCACTGCTTGGCGCAAATAANNACACGCCCAAAACTGCACCAACAGCAAGACCCGTTAATAGTGCAACGATAGCTTTTGAAGAGTCAGACTCCTGAGAAACGCATTTGGATAACATTTTGTCGTATTTCATAATCGGTTGTTTTATTAATGATTAACAACACTTTACACAATGTGTTTTCAGAAATTTCAATTACTCTGCCGTCTCATCTATTGCTATCTTGATCTCGTGATCCGAAATCGTAATCAGTCGTTCTTTGTAAAGTGCTCCAATGGTTTTTTTAAAAGCGTTCTTACTGATCTTAAAACGGTGATAGATGTCGTCCGGTGAACTCTTATCGCCCAGATGGATAATGCCACCACTTTCTTTGAGTTCTATATAGATTATATCTTTAGAATCCAGAATATGGCTATAACCCATAGGCTGCAGACTAAGATCAATCTTTCCTTCCACACGGATTTTCTTTACCCAGCCTTTTCTAATCTCTCCGGGTTGCAAATCATCAAAGAGTTCATTCGCATATAGCAATCCGATGTATTTATTATCTATAATCGCGTTAAATCCCAGGTCAGAACGATCCACGATCAATAAACTCACTTCATCGCCTTCTTCTAAATCAATATCCTCTTCCTCAACAAAATTAGTTAATCGGGAAGAAGCCAGCATGCGGTCATTACTCTCATCCAGGTAAACATAAACAACATGTTTATCACCCTTGAACATTGGACGCTTTTGTTCCCGTTGTGGTACATAAATATCCTTGCCAATACCCAGATCCATGAAAACGCCGTCACCTGCTTCGTCAACTACGGTTAAGTAGGCGAAGTCACCTACGCAGGCTAAAGGGCGACGAGTAGTAGCAACTAAGCTGCCGTCTTTATGTATATATACGAAGACATTAATGATGTCGCCAATCTCGGAGTTTACAGGAACATCTGTATAATTCAGAAGCGCTTCTTTATCGCCATCTGTTAAGATCAGTCCCTTTTCAGATTTCCCCGAAATCCTCAGATCATTGTATTGTCCAATTGCTATCATGCGGCAAAGATAATTATTTATTATCGCCTTGTTCTACCTGCTTAAAGATGGCGGCCATATCTTCCTCCCCAAAGCCACTTTCTATGGCAGCTTGTAGGGTTTGCGCCAAAGTGAGGCCGGCTGGCGACTGCAATCCCATATCTTCTGCCAGTCGTATGTCTTTCCTCAGCAGTTTCAAAGCGAAAGCCGGGCTAAAATCCCTGTTTATAATGCTTGGAGTTTTGATCTTTGTGATGCCACTTCCAACGGCGCTTTCGTTGATCAGCGGGAGTAAGGCTGCTGCTTCAATGCCGTTTTGCGCAGCAAAAACCACAGACTCCGACAATCCCTGTATGGTGATTCCAAGAAATAGGTTAATGGCTAATTTGGCCACATTACCCGAGCCATGATCGCCAAGTAGGGTAGCAGATTTGCCGAGATTTAAGAGTATGGGCTTGATCTTTTCAAAAACCTCCGATTTGCCACCTGCCATGATT
>DDAD01000128.1:0-3469 GCA_002333205.1 Pedobacter sp. UBA2067 | reverse complement strand
TTTCAACAGCTTCTATACCGTGTTCCTGTGCAAACTGTTTTGCTTTTGCTGTGTTCCGGTTGTAGACAGTAACCTGATGTCCTGCTTTGATCAGGTTTTTTGCCATGGGTACACCCATATTCCCTAGTCCTATAAATCCAATTTTCATATGCTTCTCCATTGCAAAGTTCGTTGCTTTTTAAAGTGTTTCGCTGCCCTTAATGTTTAGCTTAAATCATAAAAAAGAACATAAATAGGTATAAAAGTTGACAGGAAACAAAAATTAATAAATTTGTCCCATGATTTCCAAAACTACCCAGCGTATCTTTCTAAGCTTGTTCTTTTTTCTTTCTGGATTTAGTTTCTCAACCTGGGCCTCCAGGATCCCGACCATTAAGGCGGCCTTTGACTTCAATGATGCAGAACTTGGCTCGATCTTGCTCGCCATGCCAATCGGCTCATTACTCNNTTCGGGATGGCTGGTTTCTAAATACAACAGCAGGGTACCTTTGGTCATTGGATTTGCACTGAACACCTTTGCACTTGCACTCATTGGCTTCTCCCAAAATGTTGTTACACTCGTTATTGCCGTTCTGTTATTTTCCTTTACCACCAGGATCTACAATATATCCGTAAACACCCAAGCCATCTCCCTGCAGAAGTTCTACGAACATAAGATCATGGGATCATTCCACGGCTTCTGGAGCACGGGCGGAATATTTGGTATCTTGTTCTCGACATTAATGCTCAACCTGGGCACTTCAATACAGACCCATTTTATCATCGTTGGTGTGATTGCTTTAATACTCACGGTAGTTTCTTTCCAGTACCTGCTGAGAGATGACCGGGCGGAAAAAGGAAATAAGATCATTCTGGGTAAACCCGATCCCTATATATTTTATCTTGGCATCGTGGCTTTACTATCGGCCATATGCGAAGGAGGGATGTTCGACTGGAGTGGAATTTACTTCCAGCAAATTCTTCATGTAGAGATCTTTACCTACGGATATTTGATCTTTATGACTTTCATGGCAGCTTCCAGATTCTTATCAGACAAGATCATAGCAGTCATAGGCATGCCCAATACCTATATTATGAGTGCTTTAAGCATCGTTAGCGGTATTGCAATGGCGGTGATCATACCAACTTTCTGGACGGCTATGATCGGATTCTCCCTGGTTGGTTTTGGTACTGCGGCAGTTATTCCGATGTCCTATGCACTAGCTGGTGCATCTCGGAAGTATTCACCAGGTATGGCCGTTTCCATTATTGCAACGTATTCGATAACCGGCATGCTGCTGGGGCCACCCTTAATTGGATATCTGGCCCACGCTTTTAACCTTCGTGTATCGTTTGTAATCTTTGGCCTTTGTGGGCTGATGCTTATTCCAGTTTCCAAATTGTTCTTTAACCATAAAAAGACGCTTGAAGTGGNNAAGTGGCAGAAGCCTAATTTGACAACATCTAAATCTAAAATTTTATGAAGTATCCATTCACTCGGGCAGTTGATGTTAATGACGATTATTTTGGTACGATCGTCAGCGATCCGTTCCGATGGCTTGAAGATGATCAAGCTGAAGACACAAAAGCTTGGGTAATTGAGCAGAATAACTGTACAAACGACTACCTCGACAAAATACCTTTCCGGGCAGCAATCCGGGAGCGGCTGTTTAAGTTGATGGACTATGAGAAGTTCTCCCAACCTTTTAAGGAAGGTGAATACATTTACTTTTATAAAAATACGGGGTTACAAAACCAGAGTGTGCTTTATAGACAGCACGGCACTGATGAAGAACCGGAGGTTTTCCTCGATCCGAATACCTTTTCGGCTGATGCTAGTGATGCACTTGCCGGCATCAGTTTCTCTAAAGACGGCAGCCTGGCCGCCTACCGGGTCTCCAAGGCAGGATCAGACTGGACCAGGGTTGTTGTAATAGATACGGAAACCAAGCAGCCCACCGGAGATGTCATACAAGACGTAAAGTTTTCCGGGATTGCCTGGCTTGGTAACAATGGTTTTTATTATAGCACTTACGATCAGCCTAAAGGCGGCAGTCAGCTTTCTGCAAAAACGGAG
This sequence comes from Pedobacter sp. UBA2067, assembly GCA_002333205.1. Classification (GTDB taxonomy): domain Bacteria; phylum Bacteroidota; class Bacteroidia; order Sphingobacteriales; family Sphingobacteriaceae; genus Pedobacter. The sequence continues at coordinate 1,413 of DDAD01000128.1, read as the reverse complement.
CACCATAAGCTCTATTTTCATGCTTTGGGTAAATCGCAGCAGGATGATACCTTGATTTTTGGTAAGGATATTCAAAGAAGATACATCGGTGCTGGCTTAACAGAGGATGAACGTTACCTGGTGATTTCTGCGGCAAACACCACATCGGGTAATGAATTGTATATAAAAGATCTGTCCAATCCAGATGCGGGGATCGTGACGGTGGTTGATAATCTAGAGAAGAATCATGAGGTGTTGCTCCACGAGGATGGAAAGTTATTTATCTACACCAACCTTGATGCCCCTAATGGTCGCGTGGTAATTGTAGATGTGGAGCAGCCCGGGCCTGAGCACTGGCAGGATCTTATTTCTGAAACTAACAATGTGCTGACGCCTTCCACCGGCGCCGGAAAAATCTTCGCGAGCTATCTCAAAGATGCGGTCTCCATGGTACAGCAATATAGCCTTGATGGTGTACTTGAAAAGGAAATAGAACTTCCTGGCCCGGGTACCGCAGTTGGCTTTAGCGCCAAAAAAGAAGAGACAACGCTTTATTATACTTTTACCTCCTATATCTTCCCACCTACAATCTTCAGCTACAATGTACTTACAGGTGGTTCAGAAATCTACCGGAAATCTGGCGTTGATTTCGATCCTTCGGGTTATGAATCTAACCAGGTGTTCTATTCCTCTAAAGATGGAACAAGGGTGCCGATGATCATTACCCACAAACAGGGACTGGCGCGGAACGGTAAAAATCCTACCGTGGTATATGGCTATGGTGGATTCAATGTTAACCTGACACCTGCATTTAGCAATTCAATCGTAATCTTACTGGAACAAGGAGCGGTTTATGCAGTGGCCAATTTAAGAGGTGGCGGCGAATATGGCGATGCCTGGCACCTGGCAGGTACAAAGATNNAGATGAACAAGCAGAATGTATTTGATGATTTCATTGCCGCTGCAGAATACCTGATTGCCGAGCAGTATACCTCAGCCGCGTATCTTGCAAGTATGGGCGGATCGAACGGTGGACTGCTGGTTGGTGCCACGATGGCCCAGCGACCTGAACTCTTTAAAGTGGCTTTGCCGGCCGTCGGTGTATTGGATATGCTGAGATACCATCAGTTTACCGCAGGCGCAGGATGGAGTTATGATTATGGTACCGCCTCCGATAGCAGGGAAATGTTTAAATATCTCTATGAATATAATCCGCTACATGCTTTGAGGGAAGGAGTCTCTTATCCTGCAACATTGGTTACCACTGGCGATCATGACGACCGGGTAGTCCCAGCACATAGTTTCAAGTTTATCGCCAAACTGCAACAGGTACAATCTGGCGATGCACCAGTATTAATTAGAATCGAAACAAATGCCGGGCATGGTGCAGGCAAACCAATGGATAAGGTAATTGCAGAGATTGCCGATAAATGG
>DDAD01000066.1 GCA_002333205.1 Pedobacter sp. UBA2067 | reverse complement strand
GTGGAGTCAACGTTGAAATACCACCCTTTCTGTATTCGGTGTCTAACTCGGCTAGCCCGAGGACATTGTTTGATGGGTAGTTTGACTGGGGTGGTCGCCTCCAAAAAGGTAACGGAGGCTTTCAAAGGTAAGCTCAATACGCTTGGTAACCGTATGAGGAGTGCAATAGCATAAGCTTGCTTGACTGTGAGGCAGACAAGCCGAGCAGGGTCGAAAGACGGATATAGTGATCCGGTGGTTCTGCATGGAAGGGCCATCGCTCAAAGGATAAAAGGTACGCTGGGGATAACAGGCTGATCTCCCCCAAGAGCTCATATCGACGGGGAGGTTTGGCACCTCGATGTCGGCTCGTCACATCCTGGGGCTGGAGAAGGTCCCAAGGGTTCGGCTGTTCGCCGATTAAAGTGGCACGCGAGCTGGGTTCAGAACGTCGTGAGACAGTTCGGTCCCTATCTGTTGTGGGCGTAGGAATTTTGAGTGGGGCTGACCTTAGTACGAGAGGACCGGGTTGGACTAGCCTCTAGTGAATCTGTTGTTCCGCCAGGGGCATTGCAGAGTAGCTACGCTGGGAATAGATAAGTGCTGAAAGCATCTAAGTACGAAACTAGCCACGAGATGAGAATTCCATATAGGACCGTAGAAGACTACTACGTTGATAGGTTATAGATGTAAAGCTGGTGACAGCATAGTCGAGTAATACTAATCATCCGAAGCTTTCAAAAGCAGAATACTGTTGTTTGTTCTTCAAAACTAACTTCTTTCAATAATATGTCATTGTTATTGAATACAAATCAAATCGAAAGATAGATTACCTGAAATAACATTAAAAATATTTAGGTGCCTATATCGGTGGTGTCCACCTCTTCCCATTCCGAACAGAGAAGTTAAGCCCACCAGAGCCGATGGTACTGCGGTAACACGTGGGAGAGTAGGTCGGTGCCAAATCTTAAAGAAAGCCTGTAAGTGAAAACTTGCAGGCTTTTCTTGTTTATATGGGTTTTTGATTTTCTTCCATCCGACGGAAGGTTATCTCGTTCTCTTTCTCTACACTCGCAGGTTTCCGCCTGAACCCTCCAAATCTGGGTAGGGCTGGTATAATATTATATTGTGTGCCAGTACTTCCACATGTCAATACCTTGAATTTTATTGTGATTGCCGGATAAAAGAATTGTAACTTTGTCCGTTCACGAAGCAAATGATTAGCATTAGTTAAAGAAGGAAAGTATAATGAGTAAAACGAATAAGAAGCAAGATGCATTAGATTATCACGCGCAGGGAAGACCGGGGAAGATCCAGGTTATTCCAACTAAACCAACTGCCTCACAGAGAGATTTAACTTTAGCTTATTCTCCGGGCGTTGCGGAACCCTGCCTGCGTATTGCTGATCCCACTGAAGATGTTTACAAATATACCGCAAAGGGAAACCTTGTTGCTGTAATCAGTAATGGTACAGCGGTGCTTGGACTAGGTGATATTGGTCCTGAAGCGAGTAAACCCGTTATGGAAGGTAAAGGTCTTCTATTCAAAATTTTCGCCGATATAGATGTATTTGACCTGGAGTTGAATACGAAGAACATAGATGAGTTTGTAAATATTGTTAAAGCGCTTGAGCCAACCTTTGGGGGGGTAAACCTTGAAGACATCAAGGCGCCAGAGTGTTTTGAAATTGAACGCAGGCTGAAAGAGGTAATGAACATCCCGGTCATGCATGATGATCAGCATGGTACGGCAATTATTTCTGCAGCGGCATTATTAAATGCATGCGAGTTACAGGGTAAAAACCTGGAAGAGGTGAAAATCGTGGTAAACGGTGCAGGCGCTGCAGCGATTTCATGTACACGCCTGTATGTTTCCTTAGGTGCAAAAAAGGAAAATGTAGTGATGCTGGACCGTTCGGGTGTGATCCGTGCAACACGTGAAAAACTCGATGCTATTAAAGCGGAGTTTGCTACGGACCGCGAGATTGATACGCTTGAGCAAGCTATGGTAGATGCAGACGTGTTTATTGGCCTTTCTTCTGCAGACTGTGTGTCTGTAGATATGTTGAAATCGATGGCCAGGAACCCTATCGTATTTGCGATGGCTAATCCAAATCCAGAGATTGCTTATGACCTTGCCATCAGCTCCCGCGAGGACCTGATTATGGCTACTGGTCGTTCTGATTATCCTAACCAGGTGAACAATGTGCTTGGTTTCCCATATATCTTCCGTGGTGCGCTTGATGTAAGGGCAACAACCATCAACGAGGAAATGAAAATTGCTGCAGTGCATGCGATTGCTGATCTGGCGAAGAAATCTGTACCAGAAGCGGTGAACATGGCATACAACGCGAAAAACCTGAAGTTTGGAAGTGATTACATCATTCCTAAGCCAATGGATCTTCGTCTGATGACGAATGTTTCATCCGCAGTTGCGAAGGCAGCGATGGACTCTGGTGTAGCCAGAAAGGTAATTACCGATTGGGATGCTTATAAGGAAGAGCTAAAAGGGCGTTTAGGTGGTGAAGATGCGATTATGCGTGCAGTAACCAGTCGCGCGAAATCTGCTGCTAAGCGTGTGGTATTTGCGGAAGCGGATAACTATAAGATTCTTAAAGCTGCACAGATTGTAAAAGAAGACCATATTGCAGTTCCTATCCTTTTAGGAAATGTAAAAAGGATCAACCAGATCATCGCAGAGCATGCGCTTGAACTCGAAGGTGTTCAGATTATAGACCCAATGCAGGAGCCGGAGCGCAGCAAGAAGTTTGCAGATGCTTTGTTCCAGAAAAGACAACGCAAAGGCTTAACCCATTTGGATGCGGCCAAGTTGATGCGCGACCGTAACTACTTTGGTGCTTCCATGGTAGAATTCGGTGAAGCTGACGCCATGATTTCTGGTTTAACCAAGAACTATGCGAGTACCATCAAACCTGCACTTCATGTAATCGGTACTGAAGAAGGTGTGAACCGCGTGGCGGGTATGTATATGATGATGACCAAAAAAGGTCCTGTATTCTTCGGTGACACCACCGTGAATGTGGATCCTACAGTTGAAGAACTGGTAGATCTTACGATTTTGATGGATAGTGCAGTGCGCAAGTTCAACATACAGCCAAGGATTGCACTATTATCTTACTCAAACTTCGGTTCAAACCAAGGAACCGTACCAGATAAAGTTAAAAAGGCGGTTAAGATCCTGCATGAAAAGCATCCAGAGATCCTGGTTGACGGTGAGATGCAAGGAAACTTTGCAATCAACAATGAACTGTTGAAAGACAATTTCCCATTCAGCAGATTAGTAGGTGGCCCGGCAAATACCTTGGTGTTCCCGAATCTTGAGTCAGGTAATATCGCTTACAAACTTTTACAGGAGCTTGGTGGTGCAGAGGCAGTAGGACCAATTTTATTGGGTACCCGCAAGCCAGTGCATATTGTTCAATTGGGTAGCTCTGTGAGAGAGATCGTGAACATGGTAACCATTGCTGTGGTTGATGTACAAGTGAAGGAAGAGGAAGCAGCAGCAAGAAATATTAATTAAAATAACAGAAAGCATAAGATGTACGATTATATTGATGGGAAGCTAACCTTTAAATGTCCGGCCTATATTGTTGTTGAAGCCGGCGGCATCGGTTACCACATTAACATATCGTTGAACACTTATGGTTTATTGGCAGATCAGGAGCGCTGTAAGGTGTACGTCTGGCTGCATGTAAAAGAAGATGCACATACGTTGTACGGTTTTGCAGATGAAGGAGAGCGCAGGCTTTTCCTTCATCTGATCTCCGTATCAGGTATTGGCCCGAATACCGGCAGGATGATGTTATCATCCATCACGCCGAATGAAATTCAGGCTGCCATTGTAAATGGTGACCTGCCCCTGATACAACGCATTAAAGGTATAGGTGCGAAGTCTGCACAACGCCTGGTGCTGGAATTACAGGATAAACTGAAAAAAGAAGGTACGGGATCACTGATTGCCGCGCCACTGAATACAACAGTGAGAGAAGAATCGCTTTCTGCATTGATGATGCTTGGCTTTGCAAAACAACCTGCAGAGAAAGCCCTGGATCAGGTGGTGAAAAATAACGGTTCAGATCTGACAGTTGAACAAATGATCAAAAGTGCCCTAAAAAACCTATAATTA
>DDAD01000163.1 GCA_002333205.1 Pedobacter sp. UBA2067 | reverse complement strand
GTAAAAAGTAAACTCACCACCGGTACCTCATTACTTTTTGCGCCAATAACTTTAATGCCATTTCCAGCTTCAGCTTTCCAGAAAGGCGGTACTTTGATCACTGGATTTGGTCCGGGTGCAGGGCGTTTACTTCTGTCGAAGTTGTCTTTCGCTTTAACGTAGGTCAAACCTGCATACTGATCTTCCGGCGAATGATAACCCGACTTGTCAACCTGGAAGTTGTCTGGATGCGCCACAGCATTCGCCTGTCCCTTTGGCACAACACTCAGGATCACGGCACCTTTGCCTTTGATGTATTTGTTGTACACACGCATTACATCTTCTTTGGTCACGGCTTTATAGCGCTTAAGATCTTCCGGCAGGTAGTTCGCATTGCCATTTAATACATGGTAACCCGCCAGTGTAGACGTTTTGCCCGCGACGCTTGAAAGACTGTTGATCAGGTTCGTTTCATAAGAAACCTTAAATCGAGTTAGCGCATCATCTGTGACACCGGTTTTCTCAAATTCCAGCATAGCATTACGAAGTTCCTTTTCCATATCCGCCAGGGTTTGATTTGGGAATGGCAGGACCGTAAAAGTAAATTGACCTGCAAGTTCCGTACATGGATGGGAAGCACTGGCCTGTACGGCTTTCTGAGGTTTAGTCAGGTTCTTATATAAAATGGAGGTTTTATCTTTTCCCAGTATCTCTGCCAGCAGATCCAATGGCACTTCATCAGGATGAAAGTTTGGCACGGTAGGATAAGAAATCTGCAACATCGGGAAACGGATATTATCTTCATAGGAGATATACCGGTCTTTGGAAATGGCCACTGGCGGTACCTTCATATTTGTAACTGCAGGACCACGGTTGATCGGCCCGAAATATTTCTCTGCAAGCTTCACAACTTCGGCCGGTTTCACATCCCCACCAACAGTTAAGGTGGCATTGTTTGGTCCATACCAGCGTAAAAAAAAGTTCTTAAGGTCATCCAGTGTGCCTGCATCTAAATCTTTCATGTAGCCGATGGTTGTCCAGGAATAAGGGTGCCCATAGGGATACATGGCTTCTGAAACCTTCTCATATACCAGGCCGTAGGGGCGGTTATCATAACTCTGTCCGCGTTCATTCTTTACAGTGGCGCGTTGGTTTTCGAATTTCTTTTGTGAAACTGCATCCAGCAGGAAGCCCATGCGGTCTGCCTCGAGCCATAATGCCGTTTCCAGCTGGTTGCTGGGCACGGTCTCGAAGTAATTGGTACGATCACCATTCGTGGTACCATTGAGCGTTCCACCAGCCTCAGAAACCAACTTGAAATGCTCATCGTCGGCCACATGGTCGGAGCCTTGAAACATCATGTGCTCAAAGAAATGTGCAAAGCCAGATTTACCGACCTGCTCCCGTGCAGAGCCTACATGGTAAGTGACATCAACATGTACAATCGGATCGGAATGATCTTCATGAACGATCACAGTAAGACCGTTGGGTAAAATGTACCTTTCAAAAGGGATCACGAGTTCGTCGACCTTTCGGGTTACCTTTTCTACCATCTTAGTCTTGCTGATTTTTTGTGCAATAACCGGAACTTGTAAGAGTAACAGTCCGGCCAGGATGCAGGAGATTTTGAGCTTTGGCGTCATGTAATTTAGATTAGGTGAAACTTATATTANNTATATTAAGTTTAGATTTTTTTGTCGCATTTCCAACAAAACCCTAATAATTAAGTGGTTAGTAAAGCAAGCAAGTACAATTTTACCTTTGTTGCCATCACAAAGCGATGTTCTCTAATAATTTCAATAGCTTAGGGCTTTTTTAAACTTAAACACACATGATCCATTTCCTAATCCGACACGCTGTCCTGTTTACAAGTTTAATGCTCTTCGCTAATATTGCAGTTGCCCAGATTGGCAACGGTGGCTGGCTAAACCTCACCCACACGCAAAAACTATCTCCTAAATTCGATCTGCTTACCGACTTCCAGTTCCGTTCTGCCAACAACTTCGACTACCTGGGTACCCGCCTTCTAAGAGGCGCTTTCAGTTACAACCTGAACAAGCAACATTCTGTCGCATTAGGCTATGGCAACATCACGGATTGGGACATGATCAACGAAGAAAGGATCAGTACGTTAGAGCACCGCGTATTCCAGCAGTACATTTATAAGAATGTGGTGGAAAGATTAAGACTAAACTTTCGCATGCGCTTTGAACAGCGTTTTCGCGGGCCAGAGGCTGACTTCTCCCAACGCCTACGCCTACAGTTCGGTGCAGTGATCCCTTTGATCGCAGATGAAAAGTTCAGTAAAGGCATGTACTCGCTGCTGCAATCCGAGGTAATGTTCAATGTACAGCACAAAGAACGCATCAACAACAGCTTCTTTGATCAGCACAGGCCATTGGTAGCATTGGGCTACCGCTTTAACAAGCATGTGGATGCTGAATTTGGCTATCTGCGCTTACAGCAACGCAGAAGAACAGGCGACACAGAACGCGACCTGGTGCAGTTTAGAGTGCTAACGAATTTCTAATAGCCTTAGCTGAGGTTTACACTTACAATCAGGAACACGACACAAAGCAGCAGTAACATGAGCAGCAGTGGACGTATAAACTTCCACCAGGCTTTAGGACTCACGTTTACCAGCGCCAGTGATGGCAGCAATAAGCCTGTGGGCGTAACCATGCCCATAATCCCCATACCGAAAAGATAGCTGTTCACAATCTCACGGCCCGGTACACCGGCAATCACTGCTAAGGAACCCATGATGGGCATGGTTACCACAGCCATGCCCGAAGTGCTTGCAATGAACAGCGTGAAAATCATGTATACAAAAAGCATGATCACGATGAACATGGACGGCGGCAGCTGATCCACCATGTTTGCGGCATAGTACAGAATGCTGTCGCTGATGTTACCCTCGTTCAGCATGATGGTCACGCCCCGAGCCGTTCCGATGATGAATGCCACGGAAAGCAGTTCTTCGGCGCCCTTGATGAAAAGGCCGATAAACTTCTTTTCGCCCATACGCGTGATGACCGCCACCAGAATAGATGACGCCAGGAAAAGTGCCGACATCTCCGGCAGCCACCAGTTAAATACTACCACCCCTGCAATCAATACAAGAAAAGTGCTCAAGAATATCAGTAGCAGCAAGTTGGTTTTTCCACTCGCCTTACTTTGTTCCTCCTCTTCAACTTTCAGCGTTGCAAAAGGACTCTGCACCAGGCCATCACATTGTAAAACGTAGGAAGCTTGTGGGTTAAGCTTTACTTTCTGTGCGTAACGCACCACATACCAGATGAACAATCCGGTGGAAAACACAAACATGGCGAGCCTGCCATAGATCCCATCAGTCCAGTTTATACCTGCAGCATTTGAAGCAATAATTGTCGAAAAGGGATTACTAAAAGAAGATAAGGTACCCAGCTGCGTACCGCCAAATAGCACGGCTACCGGCACGAGCAGGTCATAACCCGCCGCTAGAAATAAGGGCACCATGATCGGGTAGAATGNNCTGCATTCTCGTGGAGAGGTTTCGTAGTCCAGCCTCCATCGCCCCGGTAGCATAGAAAACGCTGATGAAACCGCCAGTTACCAAGATGAATAAAATGATATCGATGGTGTCGTAAATGCCCTTGATCGGTGCGGTTAGAATCTCCACAGGGCCTTCCCTGTTGGCTTCAATCCGCTCGTAAGTTCCTGGTATCGATACCGGTTTACGGATGCTACCATCTTGAAACTTATCCAGAGATATTTTAATCTCCATGGCATCGAGTGTCTCCTGCGTAAGCGGCAGACTTTGCTCCCCGTCCGGACTGCTATACGTAAACGTTGTAGCACCCTCCTGGTAAGATAGTGTATGATATTTTCCTGCTGGAATTAACCAGGTTGCTGTCGCGGCGATGATGATAACCAACATCAGTATGGTTATCGGCGACGGGAGTTTTTTGATGGCGGCCATGTGTTGGGCAAAGTTGAAATTAATAATCGTGGAATTCAAATTATGTTAACTTTGGTTAGTTACTAACCTTATATTAATAAGCATACATGAAGAAATTATTTTTACTGTTTACCCTCCTGCTGTTTACATTTGGTGCTTTCGCGCAAGGCGTAGTGGGCTTGATGAACCGCTCGGGAGACTTTTTTGACACTTTAAATGCGGGCAAATTCGAAGATGCAACCACCTTTTTTGACCCTAGTCTGCAGGCACAAGTGAAAGCCGAACAACTCCAGGGCTTATGGGAAAAACTTAATGCCCAGATGGGCAAGTACGAATCTGCGGAAGTCATTCAAAGTAAAACCGAAGGCCAGTTCTTCGTTGTCATTGTAGAAGGCAAATTCGAGAAAGACACGCAACGTTTTGTCCTGGCTTTTAATCAGGCGGAAAAGATGGTGGGTTTCTACCTGCAGCCAAAAGCAGCATCCGCTGCATACACACTACCTGCATATGCAGACACAGCAAACATCAAACAGACTGAAGTTAAAATCAAGGGTGCTAAAAACGATCTTGTTGGCATGCTGACAACACCTAAAACAGGAAGCAACTTTCCAGTAGTTATTCTGGTTCATGGTTCAGGTCCTGGCGACATGGATCAGAGTGTTGGTGCAGTAAAGCCTTTTAAAGACATTGCGCTTGGCCTTGCAGCTAAAGGCATTGCCAGCATCCGCTATGTGAAACGTACCCTGGTTTTCCCACAGGAATATANNACGGTTAAAGAAGAAGTTACCAATGACGCTGTTGCGGCAGTTAACCTGTCGAAGACCATCCCGGAGATCAATAAAAAGCAGATCTACGTGTTCGGCTTAAGCCTTGGTGGTATGCTCGCACCGAGAATCGCAACCCTGGCTCCGGACATTAAGGGCATCATCCTCGCTGCAGCACCGGCAAGAAAGTTCACGGATCTGGTTATTGACCAGAACAAATACATGTTTGGCCTTGCAAATGATACAACACAAGCTACGAAAGAAAGGTTCGATAAAGGTCTTACAATGATCGAAACAACGCGGTTGAATAAGTTGGGCAACATCAAGCCAGATTCACTGATCCTGAGTTTACCGGCTTCTTACTGGGTTGATCTGAACACTTATGATCAGGTTGCAACGGCAAAGAAGCTATCGCAACGCATCATGATCATTCAGGGCGGCATGGACTTCCAGGTATCAGATGCAGATTACAAGGCCTGGAGCACAGCCCTGGCTAAGAAATCTAATGTTAGCCTGAAGTTCTATCCGGAGCTGAATCACCCCTTAACGCCACAAACAGAAAAAGGTACTGCGGAGCAGTATAAAAACCCTGCTAATGTTGCCGAAACCGTGATCAACGATATGGCAACCTGGATCAAGGCTGGCAAGTAAATTACTGCCAACCGCCTCCTAAAGCACGATACAAATCCACAACCGCCTGTAGTTTCTGCAGGCGGTCACTTACCCCACTCAGCTCCGCCTGGAGCAATGCCTGCTCTGAAGTGAGCACATCCGTGTAATTGGTTGCAGAACTATAGCGTAACAGCTCTTCGGTGAAGGAAACTGACTTTTGCAGCGCTTCTATCTGACGAATTCTCGAAAGCTCCTTTTCTCCTGCCGCCTGATACGCGTATAAAGCGTTCGATACTTCCTGTCCTGCATTAAGCAGTGCAAACTGGAAATTATTCAATGACTGTGCCTGTATAGACTGGGCACGGGTTAAGCGCGCTTTATTTGCCCCTTGTGCAAAGATGGGCTGTGTAAGACCACCTATGACGTTGTAAAAAAGAGAATTCTTAAAGAAATCCTGCAAGCTGAGGTTTGAGAATCCACCTGACGCGGTAAGTGTCAACGCGGGATAGAAGAATGATCTTGCCACATTCACATCTTCCAGCGAAGCACGCAAGGCATATTCCGCAGCCTGCACATCGGGACGGTTCTGCAGCAACTGTGCCGGTAAACCGATGGTAATATTGCTGAAAGGCTGCTGGTCTGAAAGCTTATTGCGTTTTATTGTTCCAGGCGCCCTGCCAAGCAGTACGGATAGTGCATTTTCGGTCTGCCGAATATTTAGTTTAAGGTCTGGAATGGTTACCTCAGCTGCATAGCGGTTTGCTTCGGCCTGTACAACCGCAGCACCGGTCACTACCGCACCCTCCTTTAGTTCCCGCAGCGTTTCCACACTCTCTATCCGTTTCTTCAAGGTGAGTTCAGTAATCTCAAGCTGTCTATCCAGGGCCACCAATGTATAGTAGGTATTTGCAAGATCAGCAATGAGCTGAGTTTCCACAGCACGTCTGGCTGCATCACTCTGCAGGTAGCTATTTAGTGCGGCACGTTTGGCGCTGCTCAGCTTTCCCCAGATGTCTGCCTCCCAGGAGGTGCTAAGCTGCAGTCTGTGGGTGGTGGTCATGGTCCGGATGTTCACGCCATTGCGGAAGTTCAAACTGGCTTCGGAGGTCTTTGTTTCCGTGACGCTCGCACTGGCATCCAGCGTAGGCAATAATGCCAGGCGACGTTGCCGCAGAATCGCTTCTGCCTGAACGATATTCTCGATCGCATTTTTAAGATCCAGATTATTTTGCAAGCCTTCCTGGATGAAACCTTTTAGCACAGGATCATTAAACATACTTTGCCAGGTTCGTGTCGCCATATTCAAGGTGTCGGCACCCTCCTGATTTCTGTACAGGCCATCCTTGATCAGATCAGGACGTTCATAGGTCTGGCTTACCTTGCAGGCGCTAAATAATGTAAGCACCGCTGCTGCAGCGAACACTCCTTTCTTATAACCGCGATATCTTATATTATTCATTTCTTCTTTAAACAAAAGCTTCAGTTATGTATTAGGTTGTCCGATCCGTTTCGAGTTCATCTTCTTCTTCATAGTGGTTTTTGGCCGGACCACTGATCCGCTCCTGCAGGGTCTGGAAAATCACGAATAGTACCGGAATGATAAATACCCCAAGTATGGTTCCAATGAGCATACCGCCAACGGCACCTGTACCTATAGATCTGTTACCCACTGCACCTGCTCCACTGGAGAACATCAAAGGAATTAAACCAAAAATGAAAGCAAAGGAGGTCATCAAGATGGGCCTGAAACGAGCTACAGCACCTTCAATTGCCGATTTCACGATCGGCAAACCATTACGCCTTCTTTCCAATGCAAATTCTACAATCAAGATACCGTTCTTCGCCAGCAAACCGATCAGCATGATCAAAGAGATCTGCAGATAGATATTGCTGTTCAGGCCAAAGATGATGGAGAAAAAATATGCTCCGGCAAGTCCGAATGGCAGGGAAAGAATCACGGCAAAAGGCAGGATATAACTTTCATACTGTCCACTCAACAGGAAGTAAACGAATACCAGACAAAGGATAAATATAAATACGGTCTGACCTCCCGAAAGCAGCTCTTCCCGTGTTAAGCCGGAAAAATCATAACCATATCCTGTTGGCAAGGTCTCGGCTGCAACTTCCTGAATGGCCTTGATTGCATCACCAGAGCTATAGCCTTCATTCGGATTCCCAGTGATGCCGATGGAGCTAAAAAGGTTGAAGCGGGAAATGGATTCGGGACCATAAACACGATCCATCCGGATAAAAGTTGTGATTGGCGCCATCTGCCCATTGTTCGTCCGAACAAAGATCTTATTCAGACTCTCCGGATTGGCGCGGAACTTTGCATCTGCTTGTACCATAACCCGGTACTGCTTACCAAACTGGTTATAATTGGAGGCATAAACACCACCAAAATAGCCCTGCATGGTGCTCAGCAAGGAACTCACACTTACACCAGCCTCCTTGCATTTCTCCAGGTTTACATTCATCATGTACTGGGGAAAGTTCGGGTTAAAAGAAGTTGTGGCGAATTGTATTTCAGGACGTTTCGTAAGGACCTCCAGAAACTTGTTGTTCACCCCGAAGAACTCCTCCGTGGTATGTGCTGTTTGATCCTGCAGCTGAACTTCAAAACCGCCACTACGCCCGAATCCAGAGATGGTGGGCGGTGCGACGAAAACGATGGAGGCATCCCGGAAGCCGCGGGTTTTCTCCGTCAGATCACTGATCACCTTATCTACGCTTCCTTTCCGGTCATCCCAGTGTTTAAGCTTGATAATAACCATACTATAAGCGCTACCTGCGCCCGCAAGGTGATTCTGTCCTACAATGCGCAAGGTATTACGCACTTCAGGTAAGGTATGGGCAATGCTGTCCACCTGATTGGCTACAATGGTGGTTCGTTCCATCGATGATGCCGGAGGCAGGCTGATGTGCGCATATAAACTTCCAAGATCTTCTTTTGGCACAAAGGAGGTCGGCGTAGTCTGCATCATATAGTACAATCCTCCGGTAAAAACCAGAATGGAAACTACGGCGATCCACTTTCTAATCGTAAGAAAAAGTACCATACGTTTATACCGGTTGGTCATTCTTGTAAAACCAACATTGAAGGCGGTATAAAAGCGGTTCAGAAAGTTTTTATGTTTTTCATCTTCTGCATGTGGCTTCAGCAGTAACGCACAAAGCGCCGGGCTGAGGGTCAACGCGTTAATGGCTGAAAGGATAATTGCAACGGCCAGGGTGATACCGAACTGCTTATAGAACACTCCGGTAGAGCCGGTAATGAAGGTTACCGGTATGAACACGGCCGACATTACAAGGGTAATGGAGATAATGGCACCTGATATTTCATCCATCGCATCAATGGTGGCTCTTCTGGCCGACTTATACCCATGGTCCAGCTTTGCATGTACCGCTTCGACAACCACGATGGCATCATCCACCACAATCCCGATAGCCAGCACGAGGGCAAACAGCGTCAGCAGGTTGATGGTAAAACCAAAAAGATTGAGGAAGAAGAAGGTGCCGACAATGGCGACAGGCACAGAGATTGCCGGAATCAGCGTTGAACGGAAATCCTGAAGAAAGATGAACACCACAATGAATACCAGGATGAAGGCTTCGACCAGGGTATGTACCACCTTTTCAATGGAAGCATCCAGGTTTTCATTGATATCCACAAGTGTGGTATATTCCACCCCTGCCGGAAAGTTCTTTGCCGCAGCTTCAATCAACTTCTTAGATTCATTGATCACATCGCGGGCGTTTGAACCCGGCGTCTGACTGACTGCGATCCCGACGGATGGCAAGCCGTTGGTGGTATTACTGGAAGTATAATCCAGCGAGCCCAGTTCCACTCGGGCGATGTCTTTAAGCCTTAAGAGCTGTCCGTTTGGCGCAGCTTTAACAACGATGTTCTGGAACTCCTGTTCCGTCGTTAGACGTCCTTTATATTTGATTACATACTGAAATGCCTGTTCACCACTTTCCCCGAATTTACCTGGTGCAGCTTCGATATTTTGCTCTGCAAGCGCAGCTGTAACATCTTCGGGGATCAGCCCATATTGGGCCATTACATCAGGCTTCAGCCAAATGCGCATGGAATAATCCCGGGAACCGAAGGCTCTTGCCTCGCCCACACCTGTAACCCGCTGAATCTGCGGAATGATGTTGATCTTGGCATAGTTCTGCAGAAAGGTCTGGTCGTATGCAGGCACCTTGCTGTAAATGGAGAATACAAGCAGGTTGGTGCTCTGACTCTTGGTTACGGTTACCCCCGCGCGGGTAACCTCCTGCGGAAGTAAACTTGTTGCACGGGAAACCCTGTTCTGCACGTTTACGGCTGCAAGATCGGGATCTGTACCCACCTTGAAAAATATGCTGATCGTTGCGGTACCTTCGTTTGTGGCTGAAGACGTCATATACGTCATGTTTTCCACCCCGTTGATCTGCTCTTCCAGGGGAACAACCACGCTCTTCAGAACTACATCGGCATTTGCACCCGAATAGCTGGCACTTACCTGCACCGTAGGTGGGGCAATATCTGGATATTGAGAAATGGGTAAAGCGATGAGCCCTAACAGACCAAGAATTACGATGATAACCGATATTACTGTTGATAATACCGGGCGTTCTATAAATTTCTTAAACATGCGCTATTTATTTA
>DDAD01000118.1 GCA_002333205.1 Pedobacter sp. UBA2067 | reverse complement strand
GGTTGGGATACGCACAGTGGCACTGCTACCACTACGGATCAAGCCATTTGGATTCGGAAAGCTTGCACGGACATTCACGGAACCAGTAGCTGTATTGATCAGCCCGTTTACCGTCTGAATACGTCCTTTATGTTCATAAAGGCTGCCGTCTGCAAGCACCAGTGAAACTCGGGGCAATTGCTTGATTCGCTCTGCAAAAGAACCCTTAATATCTTTATTGAATTCCAACAGCATCTTCTCATTGAAAGCAAAATAGGCATACACATTTCCAATGCTGGAAACGGTTGTCAGCGGCTCGGCATTGGAGCCACTAACCAGACTACCTAAACGAAAAGGAATGGAGCCTACTACCCCATCAACCGGACTTCTTACCGCAGTATAGCCCAGGTTTGTCCTTGCGTTAGCCAGTGCAGCCTGTGCCTGCGCCAGCCTGGCAAGTGCGGCCTGGTAGTTATACGTTGCAGATTCAAGCTCGTATTTGCTGATGATGTCTTTTTCAACAAGGGGTTTAACTTTAGTGACCGCCATCTTTGCAGTGCTAACTTCAGCTTCAGCACTTTTAATGCTAGCGGTAGCGGTGCGTACTTCCTGTTCGTACTGTGGTGCGTTGATCTTAAATAACAGTTGACCAGCTTTTACCACTGCACCTTCATCCACATAGATCTGTTCGACATACCCATCTACCCGAGGACGAATTTCAATGTTTTGCTGACCCTGGATACTTGCGGGGAAATCGGTATTTAGCGTTGCATCTGTTTGTTGGATTTGTAAAACCTTGTAGGCTTTAACTTGATTTGCCGCAGCAGCAGCTTTTGCAGCCTTTTCATCTTTACCGCCACACGAGCTGATTAGGGCACCTGTAATGACCAGTAAAGCAAGCTNNTTATCTTTGCGAATGTTCGATTGTTAATTTGTCGCAGCAATTTTGCCTCCAACATCAGGCAGTATTTACACTTATAAACCTATATTACAAGGCAATACCATTGGTTTACTTCAAAGTAAAAGAATCGTACAATGCGGGAGGCAGATTGTTTGCGTGCATGTAAATATATTACCTATTAAGCCAAAAAAAATCATGCGTAACTAACAGGTTACTTAGCCTTTCGATGATTTTTTGAGGAAAGCAAGGATCAATGCTGCCGTACGTTCTGAAGCACCGGGACTGCCCATAATATCTGCCAGCGCACTGTAATCCAGCAACATGCTTTCACGCGTACCACCGTCCAGAATATCTTCCAGTGTTGAGCCTAGCAGCTTTGGGTTACAGTCTTCCTGAATAAGCTCTGTAACAACCTTTTTATCCATGATCAGGTTTACCAGGGAAATGAATTTAATCTTAACGACCATCCGGGCGATGGCAATAGAAATGGATCCGCCTTTATAGACCACCACTTGTGGCACCTTGAAGAGTGCGGTTTCCAGTGTTGCTGTACCCGATGCTACAATTGCGGCATGGGCATGGTGCAATAGGTTATAGGTTTGTCCAAATACCAAAGGAACCTCATCTCCACTGTTGAACTGCGCATAATAATCGGGCGCAAAGCTGGGTGCACCTGCAATGACGAACTGGTATGCTGGAAACTTCGCTTTGGTGCTTAGCATGACTGGCAGCAATCGCTCAATCTCCTGCTTACGACTTCCAGGAAGCAGGGCAATGATCTTCTTATTGCTAAGTTGGTACTTTTCCCGAAATGCCGGATCAGGCTTAAACTGTGCAATCTCATCCAGCAAGGGGTTACCAACATAGTCGATGTCCATGTCCCAACCTTTGTAAAATGCGACCTCAAATGGCAGGATGCAGAACATCTTATCCACGATCTTCTTGATTTTCAGCACACGTTTCTGGTTCCATGCCCACACTTTAGGGGAAATGTAGTAACATACCTTGATGCCTTTGTTCTTTGCAAACTCAGCAATCTTCAGGTTGAACCCAGGGAAGTCGATCAGGATTAAGGTATCTGGTTGATAGTCCAGCAGATCCTGCTTGCAGCTTNNGGTTTCGAAGGATGGTATTCAGGTTCATTACCACCTCGGTAAAACCCATAAAAGCCATATCGGCATAGTGTTTCACCAGCGTTCCACCCTCCTGCTGCATTTTATCACCACCAAAGTACCTGAATGAGGCATCCGGATCAACCGCTTTCAGGGCACGCATCAGATTGGAACCGTGTAAATCTCCGGATGCTTCACCAGCTACAAGGTAGTATTTCATGTTTTGGATACTTTATAGTAAAAGAAAGCCATTGCCCATAGAAAAGTTGCACTGATGAGGCCACGACCAAAGTTGTCTTTGTTTTGCCTGAACACGATCTTCAGCATTACGGCATTGATGGCGATGCAGCCAATCAGCAGCAGGTCCGCTTTGGCAAGAAAGGAAACCTTGTGCATCACGTACCAGGTAATACCAATAAGTATTCCCGGTGCCAGCAGGCCAACACCAAATCCGGTCCAGACGGTATCTTTGAATTCTTTAAACATTAAAATTCCAGGTGTTAAGTACTGGGATGGCATGATGTGCGGTCAGGTCAAACTGCACCGGAACAACAGAAACATAATTATGCTCCAAAGCCCACACATCAGTATCTTCACCTTTGTCGAAGTTCTGGAACACGCCAGTTAACCAGTAGTAAGGACGTTGATAAGGTTCGTTGCGCTCATCAAACTCCTCTGCCCATTTTGCGTTTGCCTGGCGGCAAATCTTTATACCCTTCAGGTCTGCACCTTTAGGAAAATTTACGTTCAACAAGGTTGCAGGTGGCAAGCCATTGGCCAGCACTTCCTCGCAAATCACTTTGATGAACTTTTTTGTATGGCTGAAATCCGCTTCCTGAGAGAAGTCGTCCAGTGAAAAACCAATGGAAGGAATCGACTCAATAGCACCTTCTACCGCTGCAGACATGGTACCGGAATAGATCACATTGATGGAGTTGTTCAATCCATGATTGATTCCAGAAACACAAAGATCAGGCTTCTGGCCTTTGAAGATCTTGTTTACAGCAAGTTTCACACAATCTACTGGCGTACCAGAACATTTGTACATTTCTACACCCGGATAAAGGTCTACTTTATCAAACCGAAGTGGTTTGCCGATAGTGATGGCGTGGCCCATGCCGGATTGTGGACCGTCTGGTGCAACCACCACAACGTTTCCGAGTTCCTGTACCACTTCAATCAGGTTTTTAATGCCTGGCGCAGTGATGCCATCGTCATTTACAACAAGTATATTGGGTCTGTTAGCTTGTTTTTTCAAAGTAATAGGGTTCTATGGTTATTGTATGCCCCAAAAGTACAAGAATTCAATGCAATGTGTAAGCATTAATGTGGAATGAGGTTATATTTGATCATAACTTATATTAATGAAACATAAAATAATCCTCTTAGCAGGACTTCTATTTACCGGCTCAAGCCTGATGGCACAAAGCGGGTACCAGTGGAAAACTGCTTCTTCCGCTGGCTATACCTACAAGTATGTAACCAACGACCCCATCAAAACCAGGTTCTACACCCTGAAAAACGGTCTCACCGTAATCCTTTCACCAAATGCCAAAGAGCCGAACATTGAATACCGTATGGCTGTTCGCGCCGGGAGTAACACCGATCCCCGTACCAACACCGGATTAGCACATTACCTGGAGCACATGTTGTTTAAAGGTACCGATAAGTTCGGCACAACCGATTTCAGCAAGGAAAAACCTTATCTGGACAAGATCGATGCCTTGTACGAGCAATACAATGTAACCAAAGATTCTGCAGCCCGTAAAGCCATTTACCAGGAGATTGACAAAACCTCAAGTGAGGCTTCAAACATCTCCATCGCGAATGAGTACGACAAGATGATGATGAGCATCGGCGGACAATCCACCAATGCACATACCTGGTATGAAGAGACGGTTTACAATGAAGATTTTCCTTCCAATGCCACCGACAAATTCTTAGCCCTGCAGGCAGAACGTTTCCGCAATCCTATTCTGCGCATCTTCCATACGGAGCTTGAAGCAGTGTATGAAGAAAAAAACCGCAGTCTGGATAGTGATGGTAATAAACTGGATGAAGCCATGTCGAGCTTGTTATTCCCTACCCACAACTATGGACAGCAGACCACCATCGGTACCATTGAACACCTGAAGAACCCTTCATTGCTGGAGATCCGCAAGTATTACCAGAAGTATTATGTACCAAATAATATGGCGGTAATCATGTCTGGTGATTTCAATCCGGATGAGATGGTGAAGAAGATAGACCAAGCTTTTGCCTACATGAAAGCTAAGCCGCTGGAGCTTTACAATCCGGCACCAGAAAAGCCACTAACAAAGGTGCAGACCGTTGAAGTTTACGGACCAAGTGCGGAGAATGTAGACCTTTACTACCGCGGCTATGCACAGCATAGCAAAGAAAGTTTGATGCTGCACCTGATCTCCAGAATTTTCGCAAACGGCAAGGCGGGCCTGTTGGACATTAACCTGAATAAACAACAGAAAGTACTGAAATCTACGGCTGGTTATCAGCAGATGAAGGATTATGGTATGTTCTATTTCAGCGTACAACCGAAAGCTGCTCAAACCCTTCAGGAAGCGAAAGCATTGCTGATGGAACAGATAGAATTGCTTAAAAAAGGTTCGTTCGATGAATCCTTGATCAATGCGACTGTCGCAAACACCAAATTAACCTTACTACAGGCTTTCGATAGCAACAGCTACCGTGCAGAAGCCGCCAGCGATGAGTTCATCATGAATCGTGGCACCGAATGGAACAAAACACTGGAACGTGCAGATGCTATGGGCAAGATTTCCAAACAGGAACTGGTACGTTTTGCCAATCAGTTTTTCGGCGAAAATTATGTAGCTGGATTCAAGTACAAAGGAGAGGATAAAAATCAACCGAAGGTTGAAAAGCCATTGATTACACCGATCAATCCAAATGCGAATGCAACATCTGCATTTACCAAAAGTATTGTAGACATGCCTGTTAAACCTGTGGCACCTAAATTCCTGGACTACAAGAAAGACCTGAACTTTGGCAAGTCTGGTATCGCTGAGGTTGTAAGTGTGCAGAACGTGGAGAATGATATCTTCAAGATGTCTTACCGCTTTGATATGGGCACTTACAATTACAAATTGCTACCCTATGCGGCACAATACCTGAACTTCCTTGGCACGGATAAATATACTGCGGAGGAAATCAGCAAGCAGTTCTACAACATTGCCTGCAGCTACAGCATGAATGTGGGTAATGAGCTGGTAACGATCAACATCAGCGGTTTACAGGAAAACTTTGATAAGGCTGTTAGCCTGGTTGAGCATATCTTTTTGAATTCTAAACCTAATGAAGCTGCATTAGAGGAGTTGAAAAAAAGCATCCTGAAGAACAGACAGAACACCAAAATGAACAAGTCTCCGATTCTGGGTGGCCTGGTATCTTACGCGCAATATGGACCTAAAAACCCATTAAACAATGTGCTAAGCAATGAAGAAGTAAACAAGATCAGTTCAGCGGAGCTGATGTACATCATTCACAACATCTTCAATTACAAGCATGCAATAACCTATTATGGTCCACAGCCAGTGGTAAAGTTTGAGCAGAATATTGCTAAACTGCATAAACTACCTTCGGAATTTACCCCTGAGGCCCCTGCAGAAAAATACACCTATACGAACACTGCTTCAAACCAGGTGCTTTTTGCAGACTACGATATGGTACAGTCTGAAATCCGTTGGTTCCGTAACGAGGGTCCGTATGATCCGGCCATGATCGGCAAGATTGCATTATTCAACAATTACTTTGGTGGTGGTATGGGTTCAGTGGTGTTCCAGACCATCCGGGAATCAAAAGCCTTGGCATACTCTACAAACGCTTATTTCTCCGCCCCGGATAATAAGGATAAACAGTATGGCATGGTTGCTTATGTTGGCAGTCAGGCAGACAAGATGAATGAAGCGGTA
>DDAD01000117.1 GCA_002333205.1 Pedobacter sp. UBA2067 | reverse complement strand
AACAAATTATTTGTCTCAACGCGTTGATAAGCTACGTCAAAGTAGTAGTTGTGATAGCGGTAGCCTAAACCGCCACTATAAACCTTTGTATCATAGAAATTGTCATCATCGTCCTTGTATGGAGATCCGTTCAGACCAAAACCGGCTCTTAATGCAAGTTGTCCCAACTTATACTCACCCCCAACACGATAGTTTATCGCATTGGTGTAGGTAGATTGAACCTCAGCATTGTTATCAGCTATCATCATGTTGCTTGAATAGTCGTCTGAATTGCTAAACTTCATGCTGGCATAATCCACATAGTCGATATCTGCTGAAATCAAGGCATTGTTACCTAAAACCAAGCTTGCACCTAATGATCCTTTATAAGGAGTTCTCAGATTATATTCTGCAGGATAGTTGGTGGGTGTATTTGTATAACGAGTTGATGTTCCATTGCCGGAATAATCGGTGTTCAGCACTTCAGCGAAGTTATCTTGGATATGTAACCAGGTTGGCGTTTGAAAAGTTGCACCAATCCTCAACTGGTTTGTTGGCTTGAAAATTAAACCAAGACGGCCGTTCACACCAGATCCGTCGGTTACCTGATTTATTCTATAAGACAAAAGGTAGTCCTTCCCAACTTCTTTATTATCTGGATCAGTAGAGATGTTTTGTCCGGATTCCAAATATTCGAAGTTCCGGTCATAACGTACATTAACCAGACCAATGGAAGCACCTAAGTAAAGTTGATTGGAGATGTTTAAACCTGCTGCGATATTCAACTCTGAGGTAGAACCTGTTCTATTATCATAATTTCGCTGGAAGTTTTCCTGGCTGGTTGCAGGTTGATATTGCGTTGCATTACCAGCAATTGCATCAATCAGGTAATTATCATAAGCCATCGCCTGCAATGAACCAGATTGAAAATCTTCCTGTGCAACACCCGTTCCATTCGCCAACTCAGAATAATAATCAGCTATAGAATTATTGTTGTTCTGGCCTTCATATCTGTAGTTAGAACTGAAGTCATTGTTTCTGTTGTAGCCAATACCCCAAACTATACTCAATGCACCTTTGTCTAGTGCCGCGCCCTGGCGTTTCCGGATAGGACTAAAGAATACGGCACCAGCCTGATTCAGGTTCAGCTGACTTTTAGATTCATTTGTGGTCTGACCAAGGTAATTAGACTTTGCAGTTGTATTATTGAATTCAGGCGTGATGCTGAATTCTGATCTGGTAAACATACCAAGCCCGGCAGGGTTACCACCCAGAGAACTCATGTCTCCACCTAATCCAATTTGAGCACCGCCTAAACCTTTAAATCTTGATGAGCTACCGTAGTTGCCTTGAGAAAATCTCAAGGCATCCTGGGCGTATTGTGCATATAATGTTCCTGTGCCAGCTACTGTAGCTAGTATCAGTGTCGATAAGAATTTTTTCATTTATGAGTTTACGTTAATTAACCTCGTCCTCCGCCTCTAGTTGGTCTGCTGGCGCCACCGCCGCCACCCATGCCACCGCTTGATCTTGCGCCGCCAGTACTACTTGGTGCTGGGGTGTAGCTAGNNTAGCTCTCTGTTCTGGTTGGTCTTTGAGTACCTTCTCTGCCACTACTTGTTCTTGCTGGTCTTCCAACTGCCCCAGATCCACCTGGTCTGGTGCTCAAAGTAGCGCCACGGTTCGGGTTGTACGTTGCCGGACGGTCACTTCTTCCGCCTAGAACCACGCCACCACCGGAAGTACTTCTAGTACCTCGGGAGCCAACACCATTGTTCATCCGGGTTGAACCGCTGTTACTATAGTCAATACCGTTTTCTCTACCTCTGCTAGGTCGGCCACCTCTGGTCACATTACCATTGTTCACAAGGTAACCGCCACCATAGTAACCACCGCCTAAGAATCCGCCTCCATAATAGCCGCCACCCATGTAACCGCCGTATGGCCATACACGATATCCCCAGAAAGGTGAATACAAGCCCCCATAAGAATAAGGACCCCAGTAATTACCCCAACCATAATTTAGTCCTAAACCGAAACCAAATCCGGAGTAAAATGGAGAATAAAGACCTGCGCCGTAGAACCCGTCAAAATAAGGATCAAAGTATGGGTCATAATACGAGCGGAATGGTCCGCCATAGTAAAACCTGTTTATACGGGAATAGTAATCCATGTCATAGTTCGGGTCACTGCTGCCATAATCGTTGGTAGAAATCGAATCCTGATACCTTGCAGCTGCAGAGGGAGCAGGCCGTTCATAGGCTACCGCAGTTGTGGTCGAATTGTAAACATCATCCTGAATGTTTACGCTCTGCGCCATCTTTGGTGTCGAACAGGATGTGACAANNAATAGATTGGTTTCATATGTCTGATTGTTTGTGTGTGTTGAATATTGAATCGTTAATAGCTATAAATTTATAGATTTGTAGCTATTATTACAAGTCATTAAACACAAAAAACGTTCCAAGCGGCTATGAGCAAAGGTATTACAAGCAAAAATGAAGATTATTCTCAGTGGTATAACGACATTGTTATAAAAGCTGATCTCGCTGAACATTCATCTGTAAAAGGTTGTATGGTTATAAAACCCTATGGCTATTCGATTTGGGAGAAAATGCAGGCTGTTTTGGACCAGAAATTCAAAGATACTGGTCACAGCAACGCCTATTTTCCGTTATTCATTCCTAAGTCATTTTTCTCCAAAGAAGCTGCTCACGTAGAAGGCTTTGCAACGGAATGTGCTGTTGTGACACATTACCGTCTTAAAAATGACGGAAATGGCAATATCATTGTAGACGAGACTGCCAAATTGGAAGAGGAATTAATCGTTCGACCAACATCCGAAACCATTATATGGAACACCTTCAAAGGTTGGATCCAATCTTACCGTGACCTGCCCTTATTGGTAAACCAGTGGGCAAATGTGGTACGATGGGAGATGAGAACCAGGCTGTTCCTTCGAACCACAGAATTCTTATGGCAGGAAGGGCACACTGCCCATGCGACCTCCCAGGAAGCTGTTGAAGAAACGGAACGTATGTTAGATGTCTATGCAGACTTTGCTGAAAACTGGATGGCACTTCCGGTTGTACGTGGTAAAAAGACCGCAAATGAACGTTTTGCAGGTGCTTTAGATACGTACTGCATTGAAGCCTTAATGCAGGATGGTAAAGCACTCCAGGCGGGAACATCTCACTTCCTTGGACAGAATTTCGCAAAAGCATTCGATGTAAAATTCACCAATAAAGAAGGAAAGATTGATCACGTATGGGCTTCCTCGTGGGGCGTTTCTACCCGCCTGATCGGCGCATTGATCATGGCACATAGTGATGATGCCGGTCTAGTCCTTCCTCCAAAACTTGCTCCAATCCAGGTCGTTATTGTTCCTATCTATAGAAGTGATGAAGATCTTAAAAACATCTCCGGCTTTGTAGACAAGCTATTGCCAAAACTAAAGGCAATGGGTATTTCTGTGAAATATGATGACCGCGACACACAACGCCCGGGATTCAAATTCGCTGAATATGAATTAAAGGGTGTGCCGGTTCGTGTAGCCATTGGTGCACGCGATATGGAGAACCAAACTGTGGAAGTAGCAAGACGCGATACAAGAGAAAAACAGACCGTAACGCAAGAAGGCTTGGAGATCTACCTTGCACAACTTCTTAATGAAATTCAGGAAAACATCTATAAAAAAGCTGAAACCTTCCGCGATGAACACATCACAGAGGCTAATTCTTATGAAGAATTCAAGGAATTACTAGATGGAAAAGCTGGCTTTATCGCTGCACACTGGGATGGAACGCCAGAAACGGAACAAAAAATAAAAGAAGAAACAAAGGCTACAATCAGATGTATCCCGTTAAATAATAAGCAGGAGGAGGGAGTTTGTATCTATTCCGGCAAAACTTCTACCCAGCGTGTGCTGTTTGCAAGAGCATACTAGAACAATACTTGCATCTATAATCAATCAAACGTGATGAAAGAAAATATGAAATTTGCCACCAAAGCCATTCATGCTGGACAGGAACCTGACCCAACAACCGGAGCGGTGATGACACCAATTTATCAAACATCTACCTACGCCCAGAGAGCTCCCGGAGACCACAAAGGCTTTGAATACTCCAGGGGAACCAACCCGACACGTCAGGCGCTTGAAGCTTGTCTTGCTGCACTTGAAAACGCTAAGTACGGACTTGCTTTCTCAAGCGGTATGGGTGCTACAGATGCTGTAATGAAATTACTTCAGCCAGGTGATGAAGTTATTACCGGTAATGACCTTTATGGTGGTTCGTACCGCATTTTCACCAAGATCTATATGAAATATGGTATCAAATTTCATTTCCTTGATCTCTCGAAGCCTGAAAATATCCAGCCATATATAACCGATAAAACAAAGTTGGTTTGGATTGAAACGCCAACCAATCCAACCATGCAGATTGTGGATATTGAGGGTATTTCCAAAATCACTAAAGCCAACAATATCCTCTTAACCGTAGATAACACTTTTGCATCGCCTTACTTGCAGAATCCGATAGATTTAGGTGCAGATATCGTTATGCACTCTGTAACTAAATATATTGGTGGGCACTCCGATGTAGTGATGGGTGCATTGCTGGTGAATGATGATGAGCTTTACAAAAATCTCTGGTTCATTTGCAATGCCTGTGGTGCAACTCCAGGTCCACAAGATGCCTTCCTGGTACTTCGTGGTATTAAAACGCTACACCTTCGCATGAAAGCCCATTGCGAAAACGGTGCCCGAATAGCGGCATATCTAAAGAACCATCCTAAGATTGACAAAATCTACTGGCCGGGTTTTGAAGATCACCCTAACCATGAAATCGCAAAAAAACAAATGCGTGATTTCGGCGGTATGGTGTCCATTACCATCAAAGATGCTGACTTGCAGGAAACCTTCCGTATCGCGTCAAGATTTAAAGTTTTCGCATTGGCAGAGTCACTTGGCGGCGTAGAATCCCTGGTTAATCACCCAACCAGTATGACCCATGGTTCTATTCCAAAGGAGGAGAGGGAAAAAGTTGGCNNTTGGTGTTACCGATAACCTGTTGCGCTTAAGTGTTGGCGTTGAAGATATCGAAGACCTGCTGGCCGACCTGGATCAAGCACTTAGCTAATTGATTTGGAGTTTTTAGAATTACAATCCTTTTTGGATCTAAAGGTGCGGGAATATAATCAGCCTGGCTTTATTGCCAATGACCCTGTTTGTATTCCCCATCAATACCATCTTAAACAAGACATCGAAATTGCCGCATTCTTTGCGGCAATTTTGGCTTGGGGCCAACGCAAAACCATCATCAACAAATGTAATGAGTTGTTTCACAGGATGGACAATGCGCCATATCAATTTATGGTTCAGCATGAAGATGCCGATCTTAAGCGTTTACTGGGCTTTAAACATCGAACCTTCAACGACACGGATCTGCTGTATTTCGTCGAATTCTTCAAGCAACATTATCGACAGTTCAACTCCCTTGAAGATGCTTTTCTACCAGATCCAGGCGCTAAAATCGGCACCTTTAATGGGGAACAAGCATTAAATCATTTCCGGTCTTATTTTTTCAGTCTGCCGGATTTTCCGCATCGTACCAAAAAGCATATATCTTCACCAATGCAGAAGTCGACCTGCAAGCGGCTGAACATGTTTTTACGCTGGATGGTAAGGCGTGATAAATGTGGGGTCGATTTTGGCCTCTGGCGCAAAATAAAGCCCGCTGCTTTAATATGTCCCTGCGATGTACATGTTGATAGGGTTGCGCGAATTCTAGGGCTTATTTCAAGAAAACAGACCGATTGGCTTACCGCTGTAGAACTTACTGCAAGGTTACGCGAGTTTGATGCAGAAGATCCTGTTAAATACGATTTCGCTTTGTTTGGCTTGGGGGTAGAGGCTAAACTCTAGCGTTTGTAATTTCTGAACCAACTGTTAACTTTCATCTGTATTACGCCAAGGAAAGCCTCTCTAAAGATTCTGGTGCTCATTTTCGATACACCTTCTGTACGGTCGGTAAAGATTATAGGCACCTCAACAACTTTGAAGCCGTATTGAATGGCGGTGAATTTCATTTCAATCTGAAAGGCGTAACCTACAAACTTGATCTTATCCATTGGAATAGTTTCCAAAA
The DNA here is from genome assembly GCA_002333205.1 of Pedobacter sp. UBA2067. GTDB lineage: Bacteria > Bacteroidota > Bacteroidia > Sphingobacteriales > Sphingobacteriaceae > Pedobacter. Next base: position 5,735 of record DDAD01000117.1, on the reverse strand, counting down.
CAACCCTTCGGTAGCATTTGAAGCCGGCTGTCGCATCCTGAATATCAATTCTGGTGATCAGGCGCACGTACATAGATGCAAAATAAGACATCAACACCCGGCTCATCGGCCAGTTCACCACATTAACACCTTTCACGTAGCGGGAACCAATAGCAACATCGGCTCCATTCATGCAAGCTTCTTTAAGCCGGATCAGATCCAATGGATTGTGTGAAAAGTCAGCATCCATTTCAAAGATGTATTCATATTTCCGAGCCAAGGCCCACTTAAATCCATGAATATAAGCCGTACCAAGGCCCAGTTTTCCAACCCGTTGTTCTAAATGCAACAAGCCGGGAAACTCCGCCTGTAGGACTTGTACGATTGCTGCAGTACCATCTGGTGAGCCATCATCGATGATTAGAATTTCAAAATCGGAATTCAGTTCAATTACCTTTCTTATAATTTTTTCAATATTTTCTTTTTCATTATAAGTAGGAATAATTACTAGGCTGTCTCTCACGCGGGGTATTGCTGGTTTTAAATGTGTCTTGCAAAACTATTGATAAAAAACTAAAAAACCCGTAGTAAAACTTACTACGGGTTTGTATTTAGAAGGGGAGATGGATTATCTCACACCATGCATCATCTTTTTAAGGAATCCTGAAATCAGGAACAATACCAACGCTGCAACGCCTGATAGGGTTACGAACACCATAAAGAACTCATAAAGGTTGTGAATGGTAAATCCGACGAAAGTAGGGTATACCAGGTCAATTTTCTCCTTGGTCATAATAGCAATCTGTTCGGCAGTAGCAGTTACGTTGCCATCCAGAATACCTTTAAGATCAATACCTTTTGAAGCGGCAAATTCGTATTTGTCACCTGTTGGTGGGATTAGTGCCCCCAAAGTACCTGCAAGCGCATAGCCTGCTGCATTACCAATGAACCATACACCCATTAATAAAGATGAAAAGCGCTTTGGCGCTAATTTAGCCACAAGTGATAGTCCAATAGGAGAAAGGCAAAGCTCACCAAGCGTATGCTAAAGGTACATGATAAATAACCAGTGCACCGCAAGTTTACCAGTGTCACCAATCTTGGCGATTTGTACGGCAATGATGTAGTAACCTACCGCTAGAAGGAATAATCCGATTGCTTGTTTAACCGGTGAAATCGGCTCTAAGTTTCTTGCTTGAAGCTTTAGCCATAACCAGCTGAAAGGAAGTGCGAAAACCACGATGAAGATGGAGTTTGCATTCTGCACAAAACTTGGAGGTAGCTGGAAGCCCAGGAAGTTTAAGTCGGTCTGCTTATCCGCTACGAACGTTAGGGAAGATCCGGCCTGTTCGAAGGCCGACCAGAAAAAGATCACGAAGAAAGCAATGATGTACATTACAATAATTCGGTCGCGTTCTACCTTGGTGATTGACTTATCGGTTAAAATCAATACTGCTAAACTGATTGCAGCAGCATAAATGAATGGGTATACCCAGCTTTTAATTGGATTCGGGTCAATCGATAAATAGTGGAAAGAGAAATAAAGTACCACCATTAAGATACCACAGGCAAGCATTGCAGGCTTAGTAAAGTTTGCTTTCTCAACCTCTTCACCTGCAGCGTTCTTGCTGAAATCTGGTTTAGCCCCTACAGGGTTGCCACTTGGGTCTACAACATACTTATTTTTAAGCATGAAGAACAAGAGTGTTCCAAAGAACATGGCCAGACCTGCAGCAAGGAAACCCCATCTAAAGGCTTCTACCACACGAACATCACCAACTTTAACGTCACCAAGGAACGGGCAGATAGACATGCCCAGGAATGCACCTACGTTAATACCCATATAGAATATCGTAAATGCCGAATCGAGCCTGTTATCGCCTTTATGGTATAACTGGCCTACCATGGATGATATATTTGGCTTAAAGAAACCATTACCAATAATGATTGTACCCAATGCAATCCACATCATGGTTTTCGCAAGTTCAAGATTGGTGTCGTACGTAGATCCGCTCATGAACAGCAATAATTGCCCGATACCCATTACCAGACCACCAAGCATAATGCAATTACGGTTACCTAAAAACCTATCTGCTACGAAACCACCCAGCATTGGGGTTAAATAACAAAGGCCTAAAAATCCACCATATATAATCGAGGAGTCTTTATCTGAAAACGCAAGGGCGTTAACCAAGAACAGTGTAAGCAGGGCGCGCATTCCATAGAAATTGAAACGCTCCCACATCTCTGTCGTAAATAGCACATACAAACCCTTCGGGTGTCCCTTTTTGGTGCCTGTATGATGTTCAGGTTGTAGAATTTCTTCCATTGTGTGTTTATAAGTAAATAATTTATTAGAAGTTGAAAACTAAATTATCAAAGTTGGGCAAGTTAATCAGACATTGTCAAAGTCGCAAATATTAAATCGTTGGCCGAATGTGCCTGGATGCGCTGCAAGGGTGTATTTAGAACTTCTTTTTTGCCGGGATATCTTTGCGCGAAGGATCGATATACAAGGCATCCTGATCATCAGGATCATTGTTCAAGTCAATGTTTTCTACCAGTTTCAGCCGGCCCTTGCCGATTGTATAACCATCAAAACTAGAATCTGACGCGTAATATTCAAAGTTCCCGGTCATCGCCGGATCGTAAGGTGCTAAATGATCAAAAACAATCATGTTCACCTTTTTGTCGAACCGAAGGGTCATCGAGTTCATCTTATTGTAGGTGAAAATCATGCGGTTTTTGGTGCTTAGCTTTCCCGCATGTTCGAATACAGCTTTGCCAAATACAGGGGCACCGTTTTTAAATGATAAAACTTCAATAATCTTGCTGGTGGTTTTTTGACTGTTGCCTTTCCAGCCGAGCAGGGCATAGTAAGTCTCTTTTCCATTTTGAACAGGAACGATCTCATAATAGCGGCTGCCGAACCATGACTTAGGTTCAGCGACTGCATTGCTGTCCGTGAGTTGCGCTGTATTGTCAATCAGTGGGAACAGCTGAAGCCCATTTTTGAATGGCATTTGGATGGTACCAAAGTATCTAAAGCCGCCTTCATCGGTTGGCACAAACCAGGTGTACAGTTTAAAAGCATTATCTGGAGATTTCATCGCAGAGATCATGCTCAAAGAATCAAAAGGGAAATCAAACGAACCCGGAAGCTTTAGTGCTTGAACGAGTGTTTTTATGAAAGTGGCATTTTGCTCAAAACGAACGGTATTTTCCTCAGCAGCTATTACCCGCTCAGTCAGCCTGATTAGGCTATCCTGAAGTTGAGGTAAGGTATGGGTTACATTTTGCTGCGCCCGGGCTGAAAAGCCGGCGCAGCAAAAGTAAACGTTTAATAGTAAAGCTATTAAAGCCTTATTCATCAAGTTTTAGTTTAAATTTTCAACAACGATTGCACTTGCACCGCCGCCTCCGTTACAGATACCGGCCACGCCGATCTTACCATTATTCTGTTGAAGTACATTAAGCAAAGTAACTACAATGCGGGCACCGGAAGCGCCAAGCGGGTGACCTAAAGCTACTGCGCCACCGTTGATGTTTACCTTATCTCCATCCAGGTCTAGTGCCTGATTGTTTGCAATTGCCACAACCGAGAATGCCTCGTTGATCTCGAAGTAATCTACATCCTTAATGTCGATGTTTCCTCTTTGCAGCGCTAAGGGAATTGCCTTGGAGGGCGCAGTTGTAAACCACTCCGGAGCTTGTTGTGCATCAGCATAGCTGATGATCTTAGCCAGTGGCTTAAGTCCCAGCTCGACGGCCTTTTCCATGCTCATCAACACCAGGGCTGCTGCACCATCATTTAAGGTCGAAGCGTTGGCTGCAGTTACTGTGCCTTCTTTTGCAAACACTGGCTTTAAACCTGGTATTTTGTCAAACTTCACCGTTGATGGTTCCTCATCCTGATCAATTACAGTGACATTGCCTTTACGGTCTTTCATTTCAATCGCAACAATCTCCGTCTTGAACTTGCCGGATTCACTTGCTGCTTGCGCACGCTGATAAGAAGCGATTGCATAGGTGTCCTGTTGTTCTCTGGTAATTTCGCAGGTACTTGCACAAAGTTCCGCTGCCGAGCCCATGTGGTAATCGTTATAGACATCCCATAGTCCATCCTTTACGAGGCCATCAGTCAAGGTTCCATGACCTAAGCGATAACCTGTCCTGGCTTTGTCTAAATAAAAAGGCACATTGCTCATGCTTTCCATACCACCAGCAATAATAATATCCTGCTCACCTAAAGCAATGCTTTGTGCAGCAAGCATAATAGCCTTTGTGCCAGAGGCACATACCTTATTAATGGTTGTAGCTGGTAGATCATGTAAGCCAGCATTTTTGGCTGCTTGTGTTGCGGGTGCTTGTCCTAAGTTCGCTGACAAAACATTACCCATGTATACTTCCTGAACGTCTTCTGGCTTGATGCCTGCACGTTCAATTGCTCCCTTTATTGCGAAACCACCCAACTGAGTGGCGGAGAATCCTGCTAAACTACCACCAAAAGCGCCAATTGGTGTTCTAACTGCAGATACGATAACAACTTCTTTCATCTTGTTCATATTTCCTCTTCCTGGTGATACTATATTGATCTTAAACATTCATTTTGTAAAATATTAGATCTTAATAGTTTCACACTTGTTTATATAATTTGGTTCTTACAAAGTTAGCAAAATAAGCTCAGCCAGCCAATGGGGCAAGCATGGGAAAACCTTTTGCCGAAGGACTTGTTTTTAGGTTTTGCTAAGATTATGATTCAAAGATTACTAATCCTGTGTTTTACTTTCTTGCTCAGCTTAAACGCTTCTGCACAGTACTCAGATAGTACGCAGTATTTTTTCGGATATGCTTTTACGGGATCGATCAACAAAACGGATGATGGAACGGCACATCTCCTCAATAATGCTGTGAAGCTGGGCATGAAGAAAAAGAGTGTCTCCATGAATTTTAACAACGCTTATGTATTCGGGAAACAAAATGGACAGCTTACCAATGATGATATTTCTTCTGCCTTCGACATAAACCTTTACAAGACTTTCCCGCACTTTAACTACTGGGGATTAGCTAATTTTAATAAAAGCTTTTCACTCAAAATCAATCAGCAGTGGCTTGCCGGGCTGGGTGTTGCCTATAGTATTATTGACAAAAAAAATGCCTACTTGAACCTCAGCGATGGTGTACTGGTTGATCATAGTGACCTTGTTTTGGAAGATGGTACAGCTGATAAGTATGAAACGTTGCGCAACTCTTTTCGCTTCAACTACAACTTTGTGATCAAGGAAAAGATTGTATTCAATGGCTCTAACTTCATTCAGAATTCGCTTTCCAACAAAAATGATTTCAACATCAAAACGACTAATCGCCTCGGGTTAAAATTCAATAAATGGCTAAACCTAAATGCCCAGGTAGACTATAATCGAGTGAATCGAAATAATCGCGAAAACCTCTTACTTAGCTATGGTTTGAGCTTCGAACGATATTGCTAGTTCACATCCTAGATTGAAGCCTATTCAAACAACCCTACAACTAGGTTGTTATACAGCTGAACCTTAAATTGAAAAACTATGGATACTCCAGAAAATAAATTACCACTAGACGACAGCATGGGACAGGACTTTGATGAACAATCAAGTCAGCAGGACGTTCACTCCAATGGTCTAAGCGACGAGTTCGTTTTAAACCAGCTTAAGGAAGATGATGAAGATAATGATGGCATTCAAGTGCCCGAATCTGAATTACTAGAACAGGCTATG